>QZKR01000149.1 GCA_003598065.1 Myxococcales bacterium
CTCCTTCGAAGAGAATTCACCATACCCCAAAGTGTTACCCATGTCCCCGAACAAGTGTTCCTTATGTCCCCAGACAGAACAGTCGTGAGACTATGGCACCCGTCCAAAGCCGGGCCACCCGCCGCCGAAGGGCTGAGGCGGTTTCTATTTCTCGTGGTCGGCGTCTCTTTGTTTTGTACCTCCCGCATCAGGAGCGTGCCATAGTCTCACGACCGAAGGTCGGGAGGCTGTGTGCGTTCGAAGATCGACCCGGTACACCTACAGTCGCACCATCCGGCGCTCGACCACTTCCAATCCAGAGGACCGTCAACCAATCCCGGACCGTTGAAGCGCTTCAGTCTTTTTCTGATGGTTTCTGATATGAACGCAACATACCGCAAAAGGAGGACATGCACAGCCTCCCCGTCTTCGACGGTGAGACTATGGCGCCCAATCACGACCACCCGCCGAACGGATCTGTCACTTTGAGTTTCGAGATGGTTCCTAAGGAAAGAACAGCCCCAGCCAGAGATCGAGCGTGAACAGGCCCCACAGCCGCCGCGTATGGCGGCGATCCTCCAGGCTGTGCGCGGCGATGAGCGAGTCGATATAGGCGAAATCGAACCGATCCCCGTAACATTCGCGCAGATGTGGTAAGCGCAGAAGGCTCTTGTCCTCGGCGAACCAGCGTTCGACGGGCGTGGGAAAGGCTTGCTTCGGTCGGTTGAGGAAATCTTCCGGAAAATGGCGGGCGGCGACGCGCTTGAGGAAATGTTTGGTGATTTCCCCTTTGAGCTTGCTCTTCGGAGGTAGGGACAGCGCGAACTCGACGACGCGCCAGTCCAGATAAGGGAAGCGTCCCTCCACGCCGTGCGCCATGTTGATCTTGTCTTCCTTGTTCATCATGTGCACGACGTGGGTCTTGAAATCCATATAGAGCATCGAGGAGAGAAAATCGGGGTAGGGGCTTGCAGTGAAGTGGCGGGCCACCTCGCCGCGATAATCGCCATCCTGCCGGATCATCTTCTCCACGAAAGGCCGCTGCGAACAGCTTTTGAATTCGGCGGCGATCTCGGCCGGCGCGAGCTTGCCTTGATAGGCGGCGACGTCCGGATCGGCCGACGAAAGGTCGAGCGATTTTTCAAGCAGCCTCTGCGCCGCAAGATAATGCGTGTAGCCGGCGAAGCTTTCGTCGCCGCCGGTGCCGGAAAGGGCGACGGTGATGTGCGGCTTGGCGCGTTCGGCGAGGTAGTACTGCGGCACGGCCACGAGATGCGGCATCGGTTCGTCGTAGTGCCAGACGACGCGCTCGACGACGTCGAAGAATTCCCGCGCGGATACCGTGAACGCCGTGTGGCGCGCGGCGAAGCGGTCGGCCACGGCTTGCGAATACTTGAACTCGTTGTAGTCGCCGACGTCGAAGCCGAGCGTGTAGGTGTGGATCGCTTTCGGGCGATGCGCCGCCAGCCGCGCCGTCAGATAGCTCGAATCGACGCCGCCGCTCAGGTAGACGCCGAGCGGCACGTCGCTGATGAGCCGCGCCTGAACGGCGTCGTCGAACAACTCGACGAAGCGTTCCTCCTGTTCCGGTTCCGGCAGCGCGCGCACGTCGGGCAGATAGCGCCAATCGAAATAGGATTTGGTGCGGATCTCGCCGTTCCGGAACGTCAGTTTTTCACCGGGTTGCAGTTCATAAATATCAGTGAACAAAGTTTCCTTGCCGCAAACGTACAGATTGCTCAGAAACGCCTTGAAGCGAGCCTCGTTCGGCGCGGTCTTGAGATCCGGGTGTTTCAGGAGCGCCTTGATCTCCGAGGCGAAAGCGAAGAGGCCGTTTTGCAACGTGTAATACAGCGGTTTCACGCCGACGCGGTCGCGGTAGAGCGACAGCGTATTTGTGTCTCGGTCCCAGAGTGCGAAAGCGAAATCGCCGTTCAGCTTGTCGATGAAGGCGTCGCCGTAAGCGAGGGAGGCGAGCAGCACCACCTCGGTGTCGGTCTGGGAGCGGAAACGCCAGCCGTCGCGCTCCAGTTCCGCGCGCAGCTCCCGGTAGTTGTAGATTTCGCCGTTGTAGACGATCCACCGCCGGCCGGTTTCATCGCTCATCGGCTGCGCGCCGCGCTCGGAGAGGTCGATCACCTTCAGCCGTCGGTGTCCGAGCGCCGCACCCCGCGCCGGCTCGGTATGGAAGCCTTCTCCGTCGGGGCCGCGATGGGCCAGAGCGGCCGTCATCGCTCTTATCGGAGCGGAATCGAAATGCCGGGGGGCGAGAGCGATATAACCGCAGATGCCGCACATCGTTAATCCTTCACGCCGATCAAACCCGTCCGCACGGGCGAGATGGCCGTGACGCTTATCTTCTGCGCCTTGAACCACTCGAAGAGTTCCGATTCGTCGTGCCCCCAGGCGAAGGTAGGCGAGTAGGCGTCGAAGGCGTGATGGTGGCGGATGAACGGATCCTCGACACGGTGGGCCAGGTGCAGGTGATAGTCGGTCAGCAGATAGAGCAGCTGGCCGCCGGAGAACAGGTCGGCCAGATGGCGCGCCACGGAGCTTTCCGGCCAGGGGTTTACCTTGTCCATCATGAGCGTTCGATAGCGATAGATCCAGTGCCACGGCCGGTTCACCGCGTGCAGGAAAGCCGACAGCGCCGGGCGCGGCAGGCGGCTCAACACCGGCCGCCAGAAGGTTTCGAACAACCGCCAGTATTGCGTGCGATCGTAGACCCACACGCCGATCAGGCCGCCGCGTTTCAAAAGTGGCGCGATGGCGTCGAAGGCGCGGCGCGTGTCGGGCGTGTGGTGCAGCACGCCGTTGGAGTAGATCGCGTCGAAGATTTCCGGCCGGAAGGGCAGATGGAAAAGGTCGGCGCGGACGAAGTGCAAGCGGTCGGCGTGAGGCGTATCCTGGTTGTAACGTTGGGCCAGATAAACGCCCCGGCTCTGATCGACCCCGACGACCGTAGCCCCCCTGGAGGCCATGCGCGCCGCGTCCTGGCCCGAGCCGCAACCGGCGTCGAGCACCCACTTGCCGCGGAAGTCGCCGCTGAAGTGGTTGCCGAAATTAAGCTTCCGCTCGAAGTCCTCGTCGCCTTCGGGACTGTAGCGCACCTGCTCGGCCACATTCTCCCATTTGTAGCTCCAGGCCTCGCGCCAGCGTTCGCCTCCGCTCTCCTCTGGAAGAAACGACGGCACGTAGTCGGCGATCGGGAAGACGGTGCGGCACGTCGGGCAGGCGAGCCGGCCGGTTTTCACGCCAAGCGCGTCTTCTTCCTGCGCCTCCAGCGTCAGATCCCCATCGCGGCAGGATGGGCAGGTCAGCAACGGCAGCAACTCCGGCTTCATGGCGACCCTTTCCTCGCTAGAATTCGAAAGCGTATTTCACCGAATGCAATCGGCTTATTGTACGGCCTTTTGAGCAAAAACGAGAAAAGACGTGCCGCGAAGACTCGTCATGACGACAACAAAGCAGCCTTTGTCGCGCTGTCCCAATTCGCCAAACCAAGTCAGAAATAGAGTTATATTAAATAATATCAATATGTTAACGCGTCGCAAGGATACCGGCTTTTGAGCTTGACACACTGCGAAAAACACGTATGATCGTTTTTGAATGAGCCGTCATTCAGAATGATCCGCCGGACGCAGACCGCCGCGCACGGTGTTTCGATTGGAGCGGAAGTCCTCAAAGAGCGGGCTTTTCTTTCGCGGTTCCACTGACAACGGAGGTTTCAATGGCAAGAGAAATCAAGAAGGTGGCGATTATCGGCGCTGGCATAATGGGCAGCGGCATCGCGGCCCACCTGGCGAACGCGGGCGTGCCCTGCGTCCTGCTGGACATCGTGCCCCCCAACCTCACCGAGGCGGAGAAAGCGAAACGCGAAAAGCGCAACGCCTTCGCCCAGGGTGCGATCGACAATCTGGTGAAGGCCAAGGGCAACATCCAGCCCCTGATGAACAAGCGCTTCGCCAAATACATCACGATCGGCAACCTGGAGGACGATCTGGAACTGGTGAAGGATTGCGATTGGGTCCTGGAAGTCGTCGTCGAACGGCTCGACATCAAGCGCAACCTCTTCGACAAGCTGATCAAGGTCGTGAAGCCGGGGACGATCGTCTCCTCCAACACCTCCGGCATCGCCATCAAGCCGATGACGGAAGGCTACCCGAACTGGTTCCAGGAGAATTTCTGCGTCACCCACTTCTTCAATCCCGTGCGCTACATGCGCCTGCTCGAACTCGTGCCGGGCGAGAAGACGAAGCCCGAGGTTCTCGAAACGCTGGCCGAATTCGGCGAAGGGAAGCTCGGCAAAGGCATCGTCTACGCGAAGGACACGCCGAACTTCGTCGGCAACCGCATCGGCGTCATGGCGATCATGGGCGTCATCCAGGGGATGGTCGAGGACGACCTCACCTTCGAGGAAGTGGACGCCGTCACCGGCCAGCCGATGGCCCATAAGTCGCCGACATTCAAAACCGCCGACATGGTCGGTCTCGACACCATCGGCCACATCATCACCAACAGCTACGCGCAGCTCACCAACGACGACGCGCGCGAGATCCTGAAAGTGCCGGATTGGCTCCAGCACCTGATCGACAAGAAGGCGTTCGGCAACAAGACCAAGGGCGGCATCTTCAAGAAGGAAGGCAAGGCGAAGCTCGTTCTCGATCGGAAGACCTTGCAGTACCGCGAGGTCCAGAAGCCCAAGGCCGACAGCCTCAAGCGCGCCAAGAACACCGACGACCCGCGCCAGCGCATCAAGGACATGGTCTACACCGACGACAAGTACGGCCGCTTCGCCTGGAAGCTCACGGCGCGCGGCTCGCTCTACGCCGTGCAGCGGATCGGCGAGATCTGCGACGACATCGTCAACATCGACAACGCCATGAAGTGGGGCTATGCGTGGGATCTCGGCCCCTTCGAGGTGTGGGACGCGATCGGCGTGAAAGAGTCGGTGGCCCGCATGAAGAAGGAAGGCTTCAAGGTTCCGGCCGTCGTGGATACGATGCTCGCCAAGAGCGAAGGCTCCTGGTACGTCGTGCGCGAAGGCAAGAAATTCTACTGGGACGTGAAGGCCACCGCCTACAAGCCCGTCCCGGCCAAGCCGCAGTACTTCTTCCTCGATCTGTACAAGTCGGCCCACGAGCCGATCAAGAAAAACGCCTCGGCCTCGCTGATCAACATCGGCGACGGCGTGGCGCTGGTCGAGTTCCACAGCAAGATGAACGCCATCGACGACGACATCATCCGCATGCTCCTGGATGCGGTGGACATGGTGGAGACGTCGAAGGACTGGCGCGGCCTGGTGGTCGGCAACCAGGGCGAGAACTTCTCCGTCGGCGCCAATCTGGCGATGATCATGATGCTGGCGATGGGCGGCGACTTCGGCCCGATCGAAATGGCCGTGCGCGGCCTGCAGCAGGCCAACGGCCGCCTGCACTACTCGAACAAGCCGGTCGTCGCCGCGCCGTTCGGCATGGTCCTGGGCGGCGGCTGCGAAATCCTGCTCGGCGCGGACGCCGTCTGCGCCCACGCGGAACTGTACACCGGCCTCGTCGAGATCGGCGCGGGCCTCATCCCCGGCGGCGGCGGCAACAAGGAAATGCTGATCCGCTACCTGGAAAACATCCCGGCCGACATGAAGCTCGACCGCTTCCCGTTCGTGCAGCGCGTCTTCGAGCAGATCGCCATGGCCAAGGTGTCGCTCTCGGCCTACGAGGCGCGCGACATGAAGATCCTGCGCACCACCGACCGGATCGTCATGAACCGCGACGAGCAGATCACCGAGGCGAAGAAGATGGCGATCGGCCTCTTCGAGGGCGGTTACACGCCGCCGAAGAAGCCGGATTACCTCATCCTTCCCGGCATCCCGGGCGTCGCGACCTTCGAGACCGGCCTCTACAACATGAAAATGGGCGGCTACGTGACGGAATACGAGACGAAAATCGCCAAGAAACTGGCCAACGTGCTCTGCGGCGGCGAGGTCGAGCCCAATACCCCGGTGGACGAAGACCGGCTGCTCGACCTGGAGCGCGAGGCGTTCATGAGCCTGGTGGGCGAGCCGAAGACGATCGAGCGCATGCAGTCGCTCCTGTCCTCCGGCAAACCGCTGCGGAATTAACGGACTCATCCTTTTAGGAAAGGAGCACATACCATGCGTGAGGCAGTCATTGTCGCCGCGAAGAGAACGCCCGTCGGCCGCGCCAATCGCGGCGTGTTGAAGCACATGCGAGTCGAGGACTTCGCCCGGCCGGTGATTCAGGAATTGCTGAAAACGACCGGCGTGAAGGGCGAGGAAGTCAACGACCTCGTCGTCGGCTGCGCCATGCCCGAGGCGGAGCAGGGCATGAACATCGCCCGCATCATCGGGCTGGCCGCCGGTCTGCCGGAGATCGTGCCGGCGGTCACGGTCAACCGTTTCTGCTCCTCCGGCCTGGAAACGATCGCGATCGCCGCGACGCGCATCATCGCCGGCTTCCAGGACATCGTCATCGCCGGCGGCGCCGAGACGATGTCGATGATCCCGATGGGCGGCAACAAGATCGTCGGCAATCCGAATTCCGTCGGCACGGTGGCCATGGGCGCCTACTGCTCGATGGGCAACACGGCGGAGAACGTCGTGGAGCGCTACGGGAAGGAATTCAACCTCACCCGCGAGGAGCTCGACAAATTTGCGCTGCGCTCCCAGGAGCGGGCCCTCAACGCCTTGAAGGAAGGCTACTTCAAGAGCCAGTACGTGCCGATCGAGTATTCCACCTGGGAAAACGGCAAGAAGGTCACCGGCGTCCTGAAAGAGGACGAAGGGCCCCGGCCGTCGTCGATGGAGAGCCTGGCGTCGGTCAAACCGGCGTTCCGCGTCAAGAACGGCGTGGTCACCGCCGGCAACTCGTCGCAGATGGACGACGCCGCCGCATTCGTGCTGTTGATGTCCGCCGAGGAGGCGAAGAAGCGCGGCCTGAAGATCATGGCCTACTTCCGCGACTACCAGGTGATCGGCGTCGATCCGGAAGTGATGGGCATCGGCCCGGCCTTCGCCATTCCGAAGCTGTTGCAGCACGCCGGCCTGAAGTACGACGATATCGACCTCTACGAGATCAACGAGGCGTTCGCCAGCCAGGCGGTGTACTCGGTGCGCAAGATGGGCATCGAGCACCTGATGGAGCGGGTCAACGTCAACGGCGGCGCGATCGCTCTGGGGCACCCGCTAGGCTGCACCGGCGCGAAGCTGACCACGCAGCTCGCCTACGAACTGGAGCGCCGCAACGGCCGCTACGGCGTCGTGTCGATGTGCATCGGCGGCGGCATGGGCGCGGCGGGTCTTTTCGAGCGTCCGAAGCAAAAATAGCCGCGAGGCGTCTACGTGCGAACGGCCGGCGGATCACCGCCGGCCGTTTTTGTTGGCAGCGCTATTTGAGAAATGTCAGCGATAATTCTCCGGCGCGAACTTCGCGTACAGATCGCCGAAGAGGTTATGGGGATCGAGGCGGGCCTTGGCGCGGGCGATCCGCTCCCGGTCGTAGATCGACCAGAACGTCGCCTCGTCGTAGTGATTGCGCGAGATCAGCGTTTTCACGCCGCCGAGTTCGTGGACCTTGCGCTCCAGCAGTTCCGAGTAATCGAGCTTCGGATCGCCGTTGGGCTTGCCGTAGATGGCGCAGTCGATGAGGAGCGTCTCGCCGAGCCGTTCGGCGTGCGCCGGGTTGATCCAGGGGTAAAGTTCTTTCATTCGGTAGGGGACGATCCACAGCGGATAGAAGTCGAAATCGCGCTCGTACCACGCATAGAACTCTTCCATTCGCCGGGCCGGAATGAACACGTCCACCACCACGTCCGGCCGGCGCTTGATGAGTTTCAAGGGTCCGCGCAGCCGGTTCGACCAGGAGATCAGATTGGTCGAGCCGAGAAACCATTTGCCCGCGAGCCGCCGCACGAGACGATTTTCCAGGAGCGGCACGGTCGCCGTCAGCCAGTGGCACTCGGTGTCGTAGCGAAAACAGTAATCGTAGGTCGCAAGGTAGTCTTCCGTCTTTTCGCGCGTGCTCTTGTAGAAGAGGTCCAAGCCGTCATAGCGCGACGCGAAGGGCGCGGCATCGACGAAGTCGCCCAGGCAGAGAACAAAGGAATCCTTGGCATGGATGATCGCATCGATGAAGTCGCAGTCCGCCTTCGCGCAGTGCGCGTTCATTTCACTCCAGAATTCGCCGAACGTCGCCAAGCGTCGGTAAGTCATTTTCACGAACGGTTTCGCCGGCAGAAGTTTCAGCGTCACTTTCGTCAGCCGCGCCAGCGTGCCGTAGGAGCCGTGCAGCAGGTGAAACAGTTCCGGCTCTTGCTCGGGCGACAGCGTCAAAACCTCGCCCGTCCCGGTGACGACTTCGTATTCCAGGCAGGAGTCGTGAAAGCCGCCGTATTGGTAGGACATCGCTTCGATCGAGCAGCCGGAGACGGCCCCGCCGACGGTGATGCCCTTCAGTTCCGGCACGGTGCAGGGCAGCAAACCCTGTTTGAGCGTCGCCTGGACGAGATCGGAGAAGGTCAGCCCGCTCTCGGCGACGGCGATGCGCTTCTTGGCGTCGATCGTCAGCAACTCGTCGAGCGCCGCGACGTTCACGGTCGGGCGGGAATTTTTCCTGGCGTAGGGGTTCGGCACGAGATGCGGCGTCGAGGCTTTCTGAAAAGCCGGCGGCGCGCCTTTTTCGGCGGCGCGGGCGCGGATCGATGCGGCGAGCTGGCGGACTTTCTCGTCATGCGTCATGGCGGCGGATTCCTCTATGAAAACGTCAAAACTTGTAAAAAGCGTGGGCGGATTATGGCCAGGGGCCTGCGCTCTGTCAAGCGAGACAGGCCGGACAGCGCGGAATTCCAATGAAAATAAAATCGCCTTGAACTTTCGCGCCGCCCACGGTACATAAACAGACCGTTTTCTCTTCCGGAGGTGCTCGTGTCCGATCCCCTGCTCGATGTGCTCAATCCGCCGCAGCGCGACGCCGTGCTGCACGGCGAAGGCCCCTTGCTGATCCTCGCCGGCGCCGGCAGCGGCAAGACGCGCGTCATCACGCACCGCATCGCCCACCTGGTGCGCGCGGCGGGCGTCGCTCCCGACGCCATCCTCGCCGTCACCTTCACCAACAAGGCGGCGCAGGAAATGCGCGAACGGGTGGAAAAGCTCCTGGGCTATTCCGCGGGACGCATCCACCTCGGCACCTTCCACGCCATCTGCGCGCGTCTGATCCGCCGCCACGCCGACGCGCTCGGTTTCAAGGCGTCCTTCTCCATCTACGATTCCGCCGATCAGCTCGCGCTCGTCAAGCAGGTGATGAAGGACCTCAACGTCAACGCCGAGCGTTTCGTTCCGGCGGCCGTGCACGCGGCGATCGGCCGTTTCAAGCAGGATCTGCTCGACCCGAAGCAGGTGGTCGTGGACGGCCGGGACGTTTTCGCCCAGGTGGCGGCGCGCGTCTACGAAAGTTATCAGATCAAGCTGAAGGAAGCCAACGCGCTGGATTTCGACGACCTCTTGAACTTCGCCGTGCGCCTGCTGCAGGAGGACGCGGCGCTGCGCGCCCGCTACAACGAGGCATGGGAGTACATCCTCGTCGATGAATACCAGGACACCAACAAGGCGCAGTACGCCTTTCTGCGCCTGCTGACCGAGCGGCGTCATAATATCTGCGTCGTCGGCGACGACGATCAGTCGATCTACCGCTGGCGCGGCGCGAACCTGCAAAACATCCTCGACTTCGAGAAGGACTTTCAGGGCGCGCGGGTCATCAAGCTGGAGCAGAATTACCGCTCCTCGGAAAACATCCTCAGCGTCGCCCACAACGTCATCAGCCGCAACGTCGGCCGCAAGGCGAAAAAGCTCTGGACCGACGCCGAGGCGGGCGAGAGAACGATCGTCTACGCCGCCGAGACGGAGAAGCGCGAGGCGCAGTTCGTCGCCGACGAAATCGCCGCCCTCGTTTCCCACCAGGGCCTGAGCTTCGGCGACATCGCGATTTTCTATCGCACCAACGCCCAGTCGCGGCCGTTCGAGTCGCAGTTCGTGCTGTCCAACATTCCCTACACGATCGTCGGCGGCCTGCGGTTTTACGAGCGCAAGGAGATCAAGGACATCCTCGCCTACCTGCGCGTGCTGCTCAATCCCGGCGACGAAATCAGCCTGCAGCGGATCATCAACGTCCCGCGCCGCGGCATCGGCGACGAGACGGTCGGCAAGATACGCGGCGTGAGCCTGCAGCGGCGCCTGCCGTTCTGGGAGGCGATGCGCGAGGCGATGCGCCTGAAAGCGCTGTCCATCGCGGCGGCCGGCCGGGTGGGCGATTTCCTGGAACTCGTCGGGTCGCTGCGCGAGACGGCGAGCACGATGACCCTGGCCCAGCTCGTGCCGATGGTGATCGAGAAAACCGGCTACTGGGCGATGCTCAACGCCGAGGGCACGGAGGAAGCGAAGGACCGCATCGAGAACCTGCAGGGGCTGGTCAACGAGGTCGTCGAGTTCGCCCGCGTCTACGGCGAGGACGCGACGCTCGACAACTTCCTGGAGCGGGCCTCTTTAGCCAGCGACGTGGACGAATTCTCCGAGAGCCGCGAGCGCGTCGCGCTGATGACCGTCCACGCCGCGAAGGGGCTGGAATTTCCCGCCGTCTTCCTCACCGGCATGGAGGAGCAGCTTTTCCCGCACAGCCGGGCGATGGACGCGCCGGAGGACATCGAGGAGGAGCGGCGGCTCGCCTACGTCGGCATCACGCGCGCCCGCCGGCGGCTGTACCTCACGCTCGCCCGCTCGCGCATGGTCTTCGGACAGACCAAGGCCACGCGGCCTTCGCGCTTCTTAGGCGACGTCTCTCCGTCCTATCTCGACGACCGTTCGGCGATTCCCTTCCGCGCCGCCGGGCCTTCCGGCGGATTCCGCTTCGGCGCGCGGCAGCTCGGCGCGACGCGCTTCGGTTCGGGGGAGGAGGCGTTCGACGGCGACGGCGAGCCGTCCTACGAGCCCACCTACGACGCCGAGACCGGCGAGGCGGCGAGTCCCTTCCAGCCGGGGATGAAGGTTTTTCATCCCTCGTTCGGCGTGGGCAAAATCGTCTCCATCGTCGGCCAGGGCGAGGAGGCGAAGGTCACGGTCCTCTTCCCCGGCGCGCCGATGAAGAAGATCATGGCCCGCTTCCTGCAGCCGGTGAATTAGGCGAGTGTGCGGCGATCCTCGAATTGGAACGCGCCGGAATACCCCGTTAGGCGAGATGCGCAAGGCAAAGGCGTTGGTTCGAAGTTTTTAAGCGAGCAGCAGCTTTAGCACTGAGTCGTTTAGGTTCGCTCGCCATTGCTCTTCCTTATTTCACGTCAGCATCTTTCCTTCACCAGCACGGATACTCCAGCACGCGCTTGACCTCGTCGTAGGCTTCGATGCGCTCCAGAAGGCCGTTCGCGCCGTCGTGCTCGACGCCCTCCAGGGCGATGTTCTCCGCGCCGTCCAGTTGAGACGACGAGTTGGGGACGGTGGAATCGGCCGTGCCGTAGATCGACACCCAGTTGAGTTCGCCCGGCGTCGCGGGGTCGGCGTTCAACTGCGCGATGAAAGCGCCGGTGGCGCAAAGCTCCTCCCAGATGCAGGGCCGGACCGGCGACCAGCAGGGGGACGTCAGGCCGTGATGCATGCCGCCCAGGGTGACGTAAGTATTGACGCGATCCTGACCGCCCAGGTTCTTGACGTAATACCTGGAACTCAGCGTGCCCATGCTGTGGGCGACCAGATCGATGCGGCCCTCGCCGGTGACGGCCATCACGTGCTCGACCAGCAGGTGGATCGCCTCGGCGTTGTCCACGTTGCAGCCCCAGGCCGGATCGGCGGCGTCGAAGGCGAACAGAAAATCTTCCGGCCAGCCGTCCGCGATCAGGCGGCCGATCATCGTTGCGTAGTTCGCGCTGCCGCCGTTGACGCCGTGGACGAAAACGACGGGGCGGAGCTCCGAGCAACTGCCGGCAAAGTCGGTTTCAGCTTCGATAGCTTCATCCGCATCCCCATCCGCATCCGGCTCGATCTCGACTTCCGCGTCCGCGTCGTCTTCGGACGCGGCGCTATCCTCGTCGTCCGGCAGGTCGGATAATTCCGCGTCGTCCTCATCGTCCAGGTTGAATTCGCCTGCTTCCAGGTCCGCATCCAGGTCGGCGTCCGGTTCCGCCTGATCCCGCGCGGCGTCGTCATCTCCGGCGGCGTCTTGCTCCGCGTCCGTATCGTCGGGGTTTGTGTAGAAGGGAGTTTCGTCGTCCGGATCGCCGCTCGTTCCGGTGCAGCTCGGAAAAACGAACGCGGCGAGAAGCACGATTATCGATAGAAAACGTCTCATATGGCGCCGCCCCCGGAAGCTGTCATTCCCGCGCACGCGGGAATCCACGTCTTTCCGGTCTGGACCCCCGCTTTCGCGGGGGTGACAAGAGGGGAGTTTCATTCTGTCAGACAAATCGAGTCTACCATAGCGCCGCGCGCTTGTTTCACTTTTTAGGGTGGGCCTGATATATAGCAGGAGTCCCGGCGTGATCCGTTCAAGGGGTGGCGACGATGTGGTTGGTGTGGACGATCCTGGCGTGCATCGGCTTCGGCGTGGGCGGCGCGATGCAAAAGCATGGCATGGCCGCCAAACTGCCGAAGCTGTCCTTCGGCGCGTTGTGGCGGGACTGGCGGCGCATCCTGGCGACCATGCTGCGCAACTGGATCTGGCTGGTCGGCGTCGCCGTCAACCTGATCGGGGCCGCCTTCATGGTGCTGGCGATCGACGCCGGCGAGATCTCGGTGGTACAGCCGCTGTTGAACGTCAACGTCGTGCTGGCGATGCTGATAGGGGTAGTCGCACTGCACGAGCGCTTGTCCGCCGCCGAATGGGCGGGCGCGGCGGTCCTGATGCTCGGAGCCACGCTGCTCTCGACCGCCTCGGGGGACGCCGCGAGCGTCGGCATTGCCGCCGGCGCAGTGAAAGCAGAAGCCATCTTCTGGATGTCGGCGGTCTGCGTCGGCGTCGTCGTGCTTCTGGCAAGCTCGGGGAGAGTGACGCGCGGCCGCATAACGCCAGAGCCGTTTCTGGCGCTCGGCGCGGGGCTGCTGTTCGGCTTGGGAACGGTCTGTCTTAAAGTATTGACCTTGCGGCTTGGCGAGGCGACGGGCGCTTGGTACGAACTGACCTGGCAAGCGATCGGCGACTGGCCGCTATGGGGCCTGATCGCGACCAACCTCGTGGGCTTCGTTCTGTTTCAGATGGCGTTCTCGTACGGGCGGGTCGCCGTGGTGTCGCCGCTGAGCACCAACGCCTCCATGGTTTTGCCGGTCGTCGCCGGGACCGCCGCCTTGGGCGAGCCGATGGGCTGGCTCAAGGCCGCCGGAATCGCGGTCGTCGCCATCGGCACGACGCTGCTGTTTGTGAAGCCCCGAGCGTCTTAAGGGACAAACGATGCCGAACGGTTTCGAAACGCGCGTTGAAGCTGAGGCGATTCGGGTCGGGCACGCCGTCTTTCCCCTGCGGCTGTCGTTCGCGGGCGGCCGGCTGGACAGCGGCGTTGATGCTTCTTCCCTCAGTCAGCAAATCCATTTCGAAAAAATGGACTCAACCGGCGATGGTCTGAGGGCCGTTGCGTCGGTTGCTCATGCCGAACTTGCGCTAAGTTTGAGTTGCAGCGATGTCCTGAAAATCGGGGCGACGCTGAAAAACACCTCGGGCCGCGACTTGAAGCTGGAGCAGTTGAGCCTTTTCGTCTCGGAAGCGACGCTCGGCGCGGCGGACCATCCCCGCTATTCCTTTTTTAAGAACGGCCATCAGTCGTGGACAATGACTCGCTCCTACCGATCCGACGAGCAGGAGCGTGTTCCGAACGTCGGCATGGCCAACGTCATGCAGGACAACACACGTAATCTCCCGACCGGAAAAAGGGGAGAGTTCGCTTCGGAACTGTTCGCCGTGCTCGGCGATTCGGAGGAGAACGCTTATCTCCTGATCGGGCAAGCGGGGGGGTATCGCCAATTCGTCTATATCCGGGCGCGCTTCGCCGACGGCCAGCCGCCTGTGCTTACGCTTGTCTACGATTTCGGCGGCAAGCGGATTCCGGCCGGAACCGCAGTGGAACTGGATGAAGTTGTCATTCTCGCGGGCGATCATCCGAACCGTTTGCAGGACGCCTATTTCGATCGGCTCCGGTCGCCGCGCGCGAATCCGGCCGAGTTGCCGACCGGCTATTGCTCCTGGTATTACTACTACACCAAGGTGCGCGAGATCGACATCGAGGAAAACATCGCCTGCGCCGCCGCGCGGCAGGTGAACTGGAAATACTTTGTTCTGGACGACGGCTACCAGACCGCCGTCGGCGACTGGCTTTCGATCAACGCCAAATTTCCCAATGGCCCGAAGAAAATTGCGGCCGACGCGAAGGCGAAGGGAATGCTGCCCGGCATCTGGTCGGCCCCCTTCATCGCGCGCCGCAATTCGCGCCTCTTCCAGGAGCATCCGGACTGGTTTTTAAAGGATGCGAGCGGCAAGCCCGCCTTCGCTGGCTGGAATCCGCTCTGGGGCCTGGGCGGCAATTACTATGGCCTGGACGCCACGCATCCGGAGTTTCAAGCCCACTTGAAAAAGGTGTTTCGGACCTTCGTTCACGAGTGGGGCTTCCGTTTTCTCAAGCTGGATTTCCTCTATGGCGCGACCCTGCCGGCTTTGGCGCATGATCCGTCGCTTTCCTCCGCCGAGCGCTTGCAGCTCGGCTTCGACCTTATCCGCGAGGCCGCGGGGCCGGATGTTTTCCTTTTGGGATGTGGCTGCCCCTTGGGTCCCGCCATCGGCAAGGTCGAGGCGATGCGCATCGGTCCGGACGTCGCGCCGTTCTGGTTCGCCAAGTATCGTTACCATCTGACGCGCGATCCACACTCGCTCTGCGCCAAGTTCGCCATCCGCAGCATTCTCAATCGCACGGCCATGCACCGCCGGCTCTGGATCAACGATCCGGACTGTCTGATGCTGCGCGGCGCCGACACCAGGCTGGCGCCCGAGGAGCGGATGTCGCTGGCCAACGCGGTCATCATCACCGGCGGGATGTACGTCGTTTCGGACAAGTTGATGGCGCTTCCCGACGAGACATGGGAACTGCTCAAACAAGTCGATGGGCTCGTTCGTGAGTGCGACCAGGGCCGCGCCTGGGCGCTGGATCAACTGGAGCGCGAATTTCCGGAAGCGGTTTACAATACGAAAGGCTACTTGGCCGTTTTCAATTTTGCCGACAAAGCCGCGCCGAAAAATCTCGATCTCAGGAAATATCTTGAAGGCGTGGTTCCGGCGGATGCTATCTTTGAAGACGTCTGGAGCCGTGAGCGTTTTACGGTTCAGAATTGGCGGCTCGATCTTGGCGAGTTGAAGCCGCATGCTTCGTGTTTACTGAGGCGGGTTCAAGCGTAGTTTTCTTGCGGGACGAAACCCGTTCGTCCCGAGCGTGTAGCGGCGATGCCAAGCCGGCCACTGGCCGGCGCGGCCCGCCGGAAAAGAGGAATGATGGGTAACAAGTTACCCATCCTACAGAGTTTGCGACAAGAGACGATGGTCGAAGCTTTGTGAGGGATTGCGCCATGCCGGACACAAAAAATTTCCCGAGCTTCGAAGAGTTGACTCGTGACCGCGAAAAACGCGCCAAGGCGATCGCCGAAGCCGGAGGTTTGGAGAAAGCGCTGCAAAGCGGCGCGATGCCGAAATACGTGGACGTGTCGCTTTCAGAAGCCATCGTACTCGGCTTGTTGCGCCAGGGGGTGACGCGCTTCCTCGTCGTTCTGGGCCACGGCAGCACGGAGATCGGCGAGGCGCTCCGCGTCTACGCCAAGGCGGGGCTGGTGAAAGTCTATCCCGTCCGCAGCGAGATCGAGGCGTCGCACGCGGCGGCGGCGCTGCGCTGGGTCGCCGGCGAAAAGGCGGCGGTCGTCACCTCCATCGGCCCCGGCGCGTTGCAGGCGCTGGCCGCTTCCCTCGTTCCCGCCAGCGACGGTCTGGGCGTGTGGTATCTTTTCGGCGACGAGACGAGCGAGGACGAGGGATTCAACATGCAGCAGATCCCCCGGCACGAGCAGAATCTTTTCCTCAGGCTTTGCTCCACGCTGGGCGAAGCCTATTCGCTGCATACGCCCGGTTCGCTCAACACCGCGCTGCGGCGCGGGCTGGTCGCCGTCGATCATCCCCACCGCCAGCGGCCGTTTTATCTGCTCTTGCCGATGAACACGCAGAGCGCGTGGATGCCGCAGTTCAATCTGGACGAGCTGCCGCTCGGCGCGCCGCCGGCCTTGCCCGCCGCCGTCGATGACGGGTCTTACTCGCAGGCGGCCGATTGGCTGTTGAAGGCGAAACGGGTCGTCATCCGCGCGGGCGGCGGAGCGCGCGAGGCCGGCCTTGAGATCGCCGAGTTGGCCGATCTCGCCGACGGCGTGGTGGCGACAAGCCCGCTCGTGTCGGGTGTGATCGTCTATCATCATCCGCGCAACATGACGGTCGGCGGCAGCAAGGGTTCGATCTGCGGCAATTACGCGATGGAGGAGGGGGATCTGCTGGTTGTCGTCGGCAGCCGTTCCGTGTGCCAGTCCGATTCGAGCCGAACGGCTTATCCCAAGGCCGAAGGCGCGATCCACGTCAACGCCGATTGGAACGACGCCATGCATTACAACAAGACTATCCCCATGATCGGCGATGCGGCGGCGACGCTGCGTCTGCTGAACGAAAAGCTGCGTCAACGGTTGGGGGGAAAGCCGAAAGTCAAGGGCGAGTCGGAATGGCTCAAGGCCTGCCGGAAGGAAAAGGAACGCTGGAACGCCTATAAGGCCGAGCGCTACAATCATCCGAAGCTTTACGATGAGAAATGGAAGAGAGAACTGCTGACCCAGCCCGCCGCGATCAAAACCGCCACGGACTGGGCGCGGAAAAACGGCGCTGTCGCCTTCTTCGACGCCGGCGACGTCCAGGCGAACGGGTTCCAGATCGTCGAGGACGATCGCCTCGGGCAGACCTTCACCGAGACCGGCGCGAGCTACATGGGTTTCGGAGTCTGCTCGCTGCTCGCCGCCGCCCTGGCCGACAAGCCGTTTTACGGGCTGGCGCTCACCGGCGACGGCTCGTTCATGATGAATCCGCAGATCCTCATCGATGGCGTCGAGCACGGCGCGCGGGGGTGCATCCTGCTCTTGGACAACCGCCGCATGGCGGCGATATCCGGCCTCCAGACCGCGCAGTATGGAGAAGCGTTCGCCACGGATGATCGCGTGGAAATCGATTACATGGCGATGGCCGGAGCGGTGCAGGGCGTAGCTGCTTTTCATGGCGGCTATTCGATCGAGGAATTGATTCGCGCGCTTGATCGGGCCAAGGCGCACGATGGCTTGAGCCTCGTCCATCTGCCGGTGTATTACGGGTCCGATCCCTTGGGCGGTCTCGGTGCTTGGGGGCGATGGAACGTCGGCAATTGGGTTCAGGAGACGCAAGCGTTGCGTCACAAGATAGGGCTTTGAAAGAAACGGGGGCATTCATGAGAATCGCCGTCATCAACGAAACGAGCGCCGCCGACCGCAACCGCGACATTACGGCCGCGCTTGAAGGACGCGGCCACGAGCTTGTCAACGCGGGAATGAAGAAAAGCGGCGAGCCGCCGGAACTCACTTATATCAACACGGGATTCATGTCCGCCTTGCTGCTTAACGCCGGCCGGGCGGATCTCGTCGTCGGCGGCTGCGGCACGGGCCAAGGCTACCTGAACGCCGTCATGCAGTACCCGGGCGTCGTCTGCGGGCACATCCTGACCCCTCTGGACGCCTGGCTGTTCCCGCAGATCAACGGCGGCAACTGCATCGCGCTGATGCTCAATCAAGCCTACGGCTGGGGCTCGGACGTCAACTTGAAGCTGCTCTTCGACGCGCTGTTTTCGGCGGAGCAGGGGGCGGGTTATCCGCCGAGCCGCAAGGAAAGCCAATGCCAGAGCCGGGCGCGGCTGGCGGATCTTTCCAAACTGAGTCATCGCCCGATGGCCGAGATCATAGGCCGCATCGAGGAGCAGATCATCCGGCCCGCCTTGGATTATCCCGGCTTCTGGGAGCTGCTGGACGTGGAAACGCTGGCCGACCGGGAGCTGGCCCAAACGCTGAAGCAGCGCCGTCGATAGGCTAGCGGCCAGACCGCAACCCGATGACAGTGGGTGGCACTGGCGAAGCGGAACGAAGTGAAGCTTGCCAGTGCTCGAAGCACGGGCAAGCTCCGTTTCACTCCGCTTAGCCCGTGGCACCCATCTTTATGGCGACTAAAGATGGGTAATAGGTAATCTAGGCTATCGGTCGAACCACCGTTCGATGACGATCGTCTCCTCGGTGAAAAACTTGAAGGCGTCGCGGCCCTGGGCGTGCAGGTCGCCGAAGAAGGATTGCTTCGTCCCGGCGAAGTGGAACATCGCCATCGGGGCGGGGACGCCGATGTTGATTCCCAGGTTGCCGCAGCGCGCCTCGTATTTGAAACGCCGCGCGGTCGCTCCGCTGGAAGTGTAGATGTTGGCGGCGTTGCCGAAGGGGCTGGCGTGAATGATCTCCAGCGCCTCGTCGAACGACTTCACCCGAATCATGCAAAGCACGGGGCCGAAGATCTCTTCCTTGGCGATGGTCATTTCCGGCGTCACGTCCTCGAAAACGTAATGGCCGACCCAGTAGCCGTCGCGGTGCTCCGGCGCCTTGACGCCGCGCCCGTCCACCAGCAGCTTGGCCCCTTCCTTCAATCCGATCGCGACGTATTTCTCCACTCGGGCGCGCGCCTCGGGCGAGGTGATGGGCCCCATCGCCACGCCCGGCTCCAGGCCGTCGCCGATTTTACGGCGCGCGATGCCTTCCTTCAATAAGGGCTTGATGCGTTCGTAGGTGTCGCCGACGCAGAGGATGCCCGCCAGGGCGAGGCAGCGCTGGCCCGTGCAGTCGTAAGCCGAGGCGATGATGTTTTCCGCGCTCTTCTCCAACGAGGCGTCGGGCATCACGACGCCCCAGTTTTTCGCTCCGGCCTGCACCTGTACGCGCTTGCCGTGTTTGGCCGACGTTTCGTAGACAATGCGGCCCACCGGCGTCGAGCCGACGAAGCTAATGCCTTGAATCGCCGGACTGGCCATCAGCGCCTGGGCGGTCGCCGCGCCGCCGTGGACCAGGTTCAGCACGCCCTTGGGAAAACCGGCCTGATGGATCAGCTCGAAAATCTTGGTCATCGTCATCGGCACTAAGGGGCTGGCCTTGACGATCTGGCAGTCGCCGCAGGCTACGGCGTAGGGCAGGGACCAGAACGGAATCATGGCCGGGAAGTTGAAGGGGTTCAGGCTGGCGTAGACGCCGACCGGCTGGCGGATGGCGTACTCGTCGATCCCTTCGGAGACGTCCTCCAGATTGTGGCCCATCATCATCGACGGCGCGCCGCTGGCGACCTCGATATTTTCGATGGCGCGCTGCAATTCCATGTGGGCTTCGTTTTTGATCTTGCCGTGTTCGCGGGTGAGCGTCACGGCGATTTCTTCCTGATGGGCGAGGATCAGTTCTTTGAGCTTGAGGAGGATGCGCGCGCGCTTGAGGGGAGGCGTTCTGCGCCATGTCTTGAAGGCCTCGCGCGCCGCCTGGGCGGCAGCCTCCGCCTCGTCGGGCGGCGAGAGCGGAACCCGAGCCAGCGTTTCACCGGTGACGGGATTATGGACGTCACCGAATTCTCGCGCCTTCGACTCAACCCAAGCGCCGTCGATGTAATTTTTCAATACGGGAAGCGACATGGACTTTTCCTCCGTATCGTTCGGAATGAATCCATAACTAGCCGCTCTCTTCAGAGGGCAGATGATACTACAAGCCCTTCCGCTCTGGGCAAGACTTAATTTGCGGTATTTCTTGACGCCCTCTCCTGCCCCCAACATAATCGTGACGGGCCACGACCGCCTGACGGAGCAAGCCAGTGCAAAAGGTTCGGGTAGGCATGATCGGCGCAGGTCGGATCACGGATCTGCATTACCCTGCCTATAAGGATTTCCCCAAAGCCGAACTGGTCACGGTTTGCGCCTCGTCGGCGGAAACGGCGAAGAAACGCCAGCAGGAATGGCAGACGCGCAAGTGGACCACCGACTATCGGGACGTGCTGCGCGATCCCGAAATCGACATGGTGGAGATCAACACCCCGCACCATCTGCATTATCCGATGGTTCTGGAGGCCGCCGCCGCCGGCAAGCACATCCAGCTCCAGAAGCCGATGGGCATGACGATCAAAGAGTGCCGGGAGATGATCGCCGCCACGCGCCGGGCCGGCGTGAAATTCAAGGTCATCGAGAACTTCGTTTTTTATCCGCCCTATCGGAAAGCGAAAGAACTGATCGACGCCGGCGAAATCGGCGCGGTGCAGTCCATCCGCATCCGGCTGGGAGCGGGAGGAACGGGCGGCTGGTACGTGCCTTTGAACACCTGGCTCTGGCGGCTGGCCGAGGTAGACAAAGGCGGCGGCCCGACCATCTTCGACGACGGCTATCATAAGTTTTCCATCGGCGCCTACTACGGCGGGCCGGTGGAGAAAGTATTTGCCTGGATCGACCGTTCCTTCGGCCTGATCGACAGCCCCGCCGTCGTTTCCTGGCGCTCGGCGAGCGGGATCGTCGGCTGCATCGACGCCACCTTCTCGCCCAATCTGAACGTGAAGTCCAAATACTACTCGGCCGACGAGCGGGTCGAGATCAGCGGTACGCGCGGTGTCATCTGGATCACCCGTTGCACGGGGCAGCTTCTCGACGAAGCCTCGGTCATTCTCTATCGCGACGGCGAGAAAATCTGCTTCGAACGTCTGCGTACGGACTGGCTGGAGAGCTTCATCGATTCGACCCGCCACTTCATCGACTGCATCCTCGACGACACGGAACCCTTCCTCACCGGCGAACAAGCGATGGCCGTGCAGCAGTTTTGCTTCGCCGCCATCCGTTCGGCGAAGGAGGGCAGGGAAGTGTCGCCAAGCGAGATCGAGGCTTGAACGCATGAGGAAATGGGTTGCCGCCGCCGTCGCCGCGATCGCCTATTGGCTGGCCCGCCTGGCCGCCTGTTTGCCGGATGCGGCGTTTCTCCTTTTGATCGGCTGGGCGAAGCGGTGGGTTTCCTGGCGAAAGCCGGCGGACCCTCTGAACGTGGTGCTAGGCGATGTGGAGAAGATTTTTAAGGATCCGGCTTCGTCGGCGCTCGCCCGCCGGATGATACGCGAGGCGCGGCCGGCGCAGTTCAAGGCGGTGGTGCGCGGCGATCTGCTCTGACGGATGGATGATGATCGGCAACGGGAGTTCAGCAACGATACGCGTCGGGATTGTCGGCTCGGGAGTCCGCGCCGACCGTATCGCACCGCTTTATCGCAATCTGCCGGGGGCTCAACTGGTCGCGCTTTGCACGGAGGATGCGGCGGCTGACGGCGTTTCGTCGGAGATCAAAGTATTTTCCGATTTGGCGGAGATGCTTGAGAAGGCGGGTTTAGACGCGCTGGAAATCCATAGCGGATCGAAGCGCCGCCGGGAGGCGGTCGAACACGCCGCCGCTCGCGGTATGCCCGTCGGCATCCATACGCCGCTGGCCGCTTCGCTGGAGGAGACGGACGCCGTTGTTTCCGCCGTTCGGAAGGCGGGAGTAAAAGTTCTGCTGATGGACCCCTTGTTGTTCCATCCTTTTATAAGCAAAGCGAAGAAACTGCTTGAGGACGGTCAGGTCGGCGAAATTCAGATGGTCCGGATCAAATCGCAGGCCGGCGGCGCGGGTGGCTCGGGTTCTTTACTTGATCCAAAGCAAATGCTCGATCCCGATTTCAACCTTCTATTGACGCCTCCTTTCGACAAGATCATGCTGGCGGAACGGCTCGTCGGGCCGATCGCCCAGGTATACGCCTACAAGGGAAGCGCAGCGCGAATGGTGTCCTACAAATTTGAAGCGCCGGGCCGGTATGGGGTTCACGAGGCCGTGTACTCGCCGGATCTGTACGTCCATGGCGACGGTCCGCCAGTCGATGATTCCATCGAGATCACGGGCACAGACGGTATCCTCTGGCTGCGCAACCTGAGCGCCGTCATGGTGGAAGCGCCCAAGCTGATGCTGAAGCGGAAAAACACGGTGACGGTTTGGGATGACCGCGTGGAATGCGGCTACGATCGCGTTTGGGCGGCGGTCAGGGGTCATTTTCTGGATTGCGTGCGAGGCAAGGCGACACCCTGCGTCGATGTCGAAGCGGGGCGGCGCGCCGCCGCCGTCAATCTGGCGGCGCAGATCTCCATCGACGAATCGCGGCCGGTGCGGGTCGCGGACGTCTTGAGTTGATGGATTCTGGGTGCGGCGGGCGGCGCCGGCGAAGCGAAACGAAGTGAAGCTTGCCGGTGCACGAACACGGGCAAGCTGCGTTTCACGTCGCTTGGCCCGTGGCGCCCCCCTTCAACGTAGCTAAAATTGGGCAACGGGTAATCTGATCGGGAGTCCCTCGGGTTGAAGGAGAAAAGATGAACACCTTTGAACGCGGCTGTAAAGCGGGATTGTGGCTGTTGGGCGTGGCCGTCGTGTGGATGTCGTTCGCGCCGGAGGCCTATGCGGGACCGTTTCGGGTGATCGGCTACGATGCGGCCACCATGATGACGGCGAACAGCAACGTGAGCTACGGCGAGAGCATGGGCGTGCTCTACACCAACCCCGCCCTGATGTCGCGTTTTCCCAATACCGCCTTCGTCGGCGTCACCTTCTGGAAGCCCGACATGAACATCAGTTTGATGCCCAAGCCCGCCGGGACGGACGTGCCGCTCACGATCTTCGCCTCCAAGATGGGGACGCTCACCGACGAGAGGGATCTGGCCCAGCCCACGGTCTTCCTCAAGAACAAACGCCGCGACACGAGCTCCACCGATCCTTACGCTTACCTTTCCTTCGGCAGCACGCTGTCCTTCGGCATCAAGGGGTTTCGCTTCGGCACGCTCATGACCGCCCCGATCGACAGCCTGCGAATCATCGACATGAACACCTACTACGCCACCGAGTACGAGCAGTTCTTCAGCAACCAGGTGCATTTCACCAACTTCGGCGAGTGGAACAAGGCCATTGATAGCCTGTTGGGTCTCTCCTACTCGCCCATCAAATACGTCTCCATCGGCATCAGCCTGCGCATCGGCATGTCCACGGCGACCAAGGCCGACATCTACATGCCCGACGCGACCAAGCAGGACTACTCCCTGCTCAACAACAAAACATCCGTTGAACTGGCGCTGAAACCCATCGTCGGCATCCAGGTGGAGCCTACCGACTGGATGGCCATCGGCGTCACTTGGCGCTATCGCTCCTACATGAACGTGGACGGCGGCGGCACGGCGGAATCCTACCAGCTCACCGAGACCTCCGGCGAGTATACGGTTTTACGGCGCGCCAACCAGAAATTCGATCTCGCCATGGACTACGAGCCGCAGGAACTGACCGGCTCCGTGGGCTTCAAGACGCACGGTTTCACAACCAACGTCAGCGTTACCTGGAACATGTGGAAGTTTTATCTCGACAGCCACCATCAGAATCCGGAAGAGGCCGCCATGTGGGCCTACTCGCCCTATCATTTCATGGAGGATGCTTTCAGTCGGGATCCCTTCGTGGACGCCGAGGGCAATCTGACCGCCGCCGGCGAGAAATTACGGAACAAGTTCAAATGGCGCGACACGCCTTCCGTCTCCTGGGGCGGGCAGTACAAGTATCTCGACCGCACGGACCTGAGCGGCGAGGTCTGCGCCGGCTTCGCCTATATCCCCACGCCCGTGCCGGCGCAGGTGGGCCGCACCAATTACGCCGACAACGACGTTTACGGCGTCACCTTCGGGCATCGCCTCGACTTCACGCTGTTCGAGCAGAAATTCGGCGTGGACGTGGCGCTGCAATACTGGCAGATGCTGAAACGCACCGTCTATAAAGACCCGAGCTTGATTCCCGACGAGTTTTACGACGGCTCCACCACCAAAATCGGCGACCTGCCGATGTCGGAGGCCGGAGGCCTTCAAAGCAACAACCCCGGCTACCCCGGCTACTCCTATAGCGGTTATGTCGTGGCGGCCAGCCTGTCGCTGCGTTATAAATTTTAGAGAGGGAGGGAGCCAGCCATGACGAAATCTTTCACCGCTCCTTGCGCCTTCCGGTCTTCGATGGTTTTCGCCGCGCTGCTGATCGGCGGCATGACGCTCTCGGCCTGCGCCAAGACCGACGGCGAGCAATACAAGGGTCTCACCACCACCGACGCCCTGGGGCTCAGAACCTGCACGTCCTACGAGGAATGCGGGTCGGGGCGCTACTGCAAGAAAGCCGACATGGCCGACGTCGCCGAGGCGGGCTTGTGCTCGGCCGACTGCGACATGGATAAAGACTGCTATTACATGGACCCCGAGGCGTCGGCCGCCTGGGAGGCGCAGAAGGCGGAAGGCGTGGCCTTCGAGGACGCCGAGCTGCCGCCCTTGTCGGTCCACTGCTCCGACTGCGGACGCTGCGTGGACAAAAGCGTCATTTCCGATCCGGCCTGCGGGCCCGTCTCCAACATCGCCTGCCGCGAGGATGAGACGTGCCAGTCGCAGCTTCGGACGGATTCCCTCTGCCATCCGGGCCTGTCCATCTGCACCCTGCCCTGCGAGCAGGCGTCGGACTGCGCGGATTTGGCCGGCCTAACCGGTTTCAGCTACAGCTGCGGCGAGTACGCGGGAAAGAACATTTGCCAGGAAACCTGGCGCGAGACCGTGCGCTGCGACAGCGACGCCGTCTGCACGAAGTATCTCGGCGAGGGCTTTATGTGCAACACGGACGGCGTGTGCGCTTACGGCTGCCAGACGCCCTGGGTTTTCATGCCGGAGGAAACGCGCCAGGCCGCCGAGGATCAATGCTCGACCAAGCTCGGCGAGGGATACTTCTGCATGGAGGACGGCGAGCGCAACGTCTGCCAAAAGTGGTGCATCGACGACAGTTCCTGCGCCTACTGGGGCTATGCCTGGAAGTGCGTGCTTCCCGAAGGCGCGGACCCCGCCTTCAATTTTTTCTCGCACGCCGAAAACACCAGGTACGGCCGCTGCGCGCCGCGCGAGGACGGCATCGATTACGGTTCCGATCTCGACCCCGAGAAGGAAGACAGTTACAAATTCGTCGGCGTCTATGCGGCCATCAACGACTCCACATTCACCAACTGCGGTTTCCCCCTCGTCAATTGCCAGGACTCGGTCAACATCCACCACCTGCTTTTCAAAATCTACCAGGGCAAGGACGGCGAGGGCGACGACACGATCGTCTTCGATGGCAAGTACTGCCATCACGAGATGGCGAACTTCGCTCCCGATCCGGAAAACCGCACGAAGGACGAGACCGATTTTCAGAATTACGCCTGGATGGTCGTGCCGAAACGCTACACGCTGCACGTCCACTTCCACCACTGGAACCTTCCGCTGTCGGACATCGCGAGGATCGAGAACAGCTCGCCCGAATTCTGGACGGACTGGTATCCGGAGGTGCGCGGCGCGCTTTTCGAGGAAGGCAAAGACCCCGGCTTTTACCCGCCCAGGGATTACCCCATGCCCACGCACAAGGAATGCGAGAACACCTCCGAGCCGCCCGCCTGCCTGCAATGGGATCAGGATCGCGACGGCAAGATGGGCGTGACGACGCAGATGGCCGGCGTTCTTCAGGGCGAAGTCTACAACGACAACCGCGCTTTCCAGCGCGCCAGGATGCGCGTCGTGAAACTCGACGCCCAGGGCCGCGTCAACAAGCTCCAGGGGCTTTTGCAGACCGACAACGAATCGCACGTTCTGGGCGCGACCAAATCCAGCTTCATCATCGACCCCACGCCCAATTACTATAAAGATTGGGAGCGCTCCTATGTACGGCTCGTGCGTGCGCCCGACAATATGACGTGCAAGGACATCGAGGCCTGGGGGGTTGACGTGGAAAACTGCGGCGGGGATATCAATGCTCGCGTCGTCGATCCGGACAAAGACACGACCTATATTTGCCATACGCCGACGGTCAACGGGGCTTCGGAAAACCCGGGCCCCATCGTGCAGCCGCCCGAACCTGAAGAGCATTAAAAATGCCTGACGATATGAAACTCTCCCGCTTGTCACCCCCGCGAAGGCGGGGGTCCAGATCAGGAAGACATAGATTCCCGCTTCCGCGGGAATGACAATTCCTGGTTCGCCAGAGACAAGGGCGGGCCGTTTTCATGAAAGGATGGCCGAGCGTTGATGAACCCCTGGGAACTGTTGAAAGCCGCCCATGCCGTGGGTTTCGCCAACTTGTTTTATGCGCTTTCCTACGGCCGCACGAAGAAACGCCTGGATGCGCCTTTTGCCGCCCGGCGCCGCGAATGGGATCGCACCTCGCCCGTCGCCGCCGGCGCATTGTTGAATCATGCGATCGACAACTCGCACACCGTCAGATTGTCATTCGAGCACGCCGAACTCGAAATCTGCGCGCTGGACGAAGACCTCCTGCGTCTCACCTATACGCCCGGACGGTTGCCCGCGCCCTATACGCTGGCCGGCGCCGCCTGGCCGCACGCCGCGCTGGCCGTCGCGCCAGACTCTGCCGGCTTAACGCTTTCCACACCTGCATTGCGTCTGGAAATGGCTCGTGATGGAGGGTGGGGCCTTTTTGAGATAAAGCAGAAAACGCCGCTGTGCCGTTTCGATGCGCCGGGACGACAGGGTGAGCGGTGGATCATGAGCGGTCCCTTGCAGGACAATGAATCCATCATGGGGCTGGGGCAGTCGAACGGCCCGCTGAATCTGCGCGGCCGCACGCGCATCCTCTGGAACACCGAGGCCAAGGGCAACTATGGCCCCGGCAAGGACCCCATCTATCTTTCCGTCCCCGTCTACTACGCGCAGCATGCGGGTGGTGGTTACCTGGCCTTTTTCGAAAACAGCTTTTTCTCCACCTTCTCCTTCGCAAAGGATCGCGCGAAGATCAGTTTCGACGGCGGCGCGCTGCGCCTCTACCTCACGCCCGGCCCCTTGCCGCGCGCCTTGGAACGCTATACGCGGCTGACCGGCCGGCCGGCCATGCCGCCGCGCTGGGCGCTGGGCTATCAGCAGGCGCGCTGGAGTTACATGGACGAGGCTGAAGTAAAAGAAGTGCTTGACGGTTTCGAGAAGCACGAAATGCCTCTCTCCGCGCTGCATCTCGACATTCATTACATGGACGGTTACCGCGTCTTTACAGTCGATGAACAGCGCTTCCCCGATTTGAAGAAGCTTTCGGGGGAAATGGAGAAGCGCGGCGTCAAGCTCGTCACGATTCTCGATCCGGGGGTGAAGAAGGACGAGGATTATCCCATCTACAGGGAAATGAAAGCGCGGGATCTTTTCTGCAAACTGCCCGATGGTTCGCTGCTGCACGCGCCGGTATGGCCCGGCTGGACGGCCTTCCCCGATTTCACCAAACCCGAGACGCGCGCTTACTGGAGCGAGCAGTACCGTTTCCTGACGGAACGCGGTGTGGCGGGCGTCTGGCACGACATGAACGAACCGGCCGCCTTCACCGCCACGGGCTACCCCACTCTTCCCGATGCGCTGCGCCACGATCTGGACGGCCTAGGCGGCGACCATCGCGAAGGTCACAATCTTTACGCCCTGTTGGAGAACCGCGCGGCTTACGAAGCATTGGCCCAGCTTCGACCCGATCGCCGCCCCTGGCTGCTCAGCCGTTCCGGCTGGGCCGGCCTGCAACGCTACGCCTGGAACTGGACCGGCGACACCGGCGACAACTGGTGGTCGCTCGGCCAGAACATCCGCTTGCTGTTGATGCTGGGAATATCCGGCATCCCCTACACCGGCTCCGATATCGGCGGCTTCAACGGCGATCCCTCAGCGGAGCTTTACATCCGCTGGTTCCAGGCTTTTGCCTTCGCGCCGTTCTTCCGCACCCATTCGGCGGCCTTCGTGAAGCGGCGCGAGCCCTGGTCGTTCGGCGAGCCGTATACGGGCATCGCCCGCGAGTTCATCAAGCTCCGCTACCGGTTCATGCCGTACTGGTACACCCTGGCCTGGCAGGCCTCGCAAAGCGGCTGGCCGCTGGCGCGGCCCGTGTGGTGGAACGATCCGGCCGACGAAAGCTTATGGAACGTGGAGAATCAGTTTCTACTTGGCGATGCCGTGCTTGTTGCACCGATCGTCGAGAAAGGGGCGACTCACCGCGAGGTGGCGTTTCCGAAGGGACAATGGCTCAGTTTCTGGGACGACTCTGTCGTCGAAGGTCCAGCCCGCGTCGGCGTCGATGCGCCGCTCGAACGGCTGCCGCTTTTCGTTCGCGCCGGGAGCGTTCTGCCCCTGGAAGAAAACGGCAAGCTTGTTTTGCACCTTTACCTGACCGCTCAGGTAGAGTCCGTCTCGGGACTGGTTTACAGCGACGCCGGCGACGGCTACGGCGCTTCTCGTCTGGACTATATCGACGCCAAGCGTGTCGCCGACGGGTGGGAGATCCGGCGTAGGCAGGAGGGCGAAGGCCCATTCTCCTATGCGGGCATTGAGCTATGCGTGCATGGCGTAGCCGTGACGGGCGCGTTGCTCGATGGCCGGAATGTCGCGCTAAAGAACAACCGTTTGGAAGTGGGTCAGTTCGACGTTTGCCGTTTGCTGGCGTGAGCTTTGCTTAGCTCTTCTTCTCTCAAGGCTTTCGTGTTGGAGCAGGTTTTTCAACCTGCTCCAAGTATTTTTCCTTCTTCCAAAAAAGGAAAACGTGTGGAGCAGGATGCAATCCTGCTCCAACAAGGCAGCCCCCGCCTTCCGGTTGATGTGGCTAAAGATGGCTAATATCGCCCTTAGAGCTTTCCAACAGCCAATCCGATGCGTTCCTTCCCGATAAACCAGCCGTCGCGGGCGTTGTAGTACATGCGCCACTCGCCTCCGTAGTTGACGACGTGCATGGCGTAGACCAGGGCCCGTTTCCAGCCGGAATCGGTGGGGGCGAGAAGGGGTTGTTTGGAGACGACGCGCCAGGCGTAGCCGTCCTCGGACTTGAGCAGATGGATTTCGGAACGCGACTTTCCCGCCGCGTCTTTATATATCCCGTTATTGAAGGCATACCACGTTCCGTCCTCGTCGGGCGGAATCACCTTCATCGAACCCGCGCCCAGGTTGCGGAAGAAAGGATCATGGGACGGACCGATCAGGAAGTCGGGATGTTTGCGGTAAGGCCCATCGATAGCATCGGCCTCGGCGACGCCGATGTATTTGGGTTCGAGAAACAGGCAGTCTTTGAGAAACACCCAGCCGGCGCTGAAGTAGAGGCGATAGCGGTCCTGATGTTTCACCAGACAGGGGTTGCCGTTCGTGCGCAGCCCTTTGCCTTCCCAGGCCAGGGAAGGTTCGAGCACGGTAACCGGCTCGCTCCAGGCCTTGAGGTCGCGAGACTTGCGAACGGCGATCACCGAGCGGTTGAGGGAGGCTCCTTTCTCGTAGAAAAGGAAGAAGACGTCGTTTTCCTTGAAGAGGTAAGGGCGGATGCCCAGGAAGAGCCGTTTTCCTTCCCGCGTCCAATGAACGCCATCGTCCGAGGCGAAGTGCTGGATGCCGAGAATGATGCCGTTGGCGAACAGATGCC
This sequence comes from Myxococcales bacterium, assembly GCA_003598065.1. Lineage (GTDB taxonomy): Bacteria > Myxococcota_A > SURF-8 > SURF-8 > SURF-8 > SURF-8. The sequence continues at coordinate 29,591 of QZKR01000149.1, forward strand.
ACCTGCCATCGGGCGAGTCGGCCGGCGTGACCACCGACGGATCGGCGATCATCCAATCCGGTTTGGACGGCTCGATCAGTGGATTTTCCGGGTGATCGGTCCAGGTAAGGGTTTCGAGATTCATTGCGTCCCCTCCGGAGCTTTCTACGCGAAAATACTAGAGTCGCGGCTAGAGTCAAGCTCATCTCCGTTTTCCCGGCGGAATTTGCCTTGAAAAGCGGCTTTTGCTAAGATCCCGCCGGTTCGGTGGCCAGGGCCGGAATGACGCAGGGATGGGGGAAAATATGAATCTGAAGTATTGGGTTGCAGTCTTGGCGTCGCTTGTGCTTCTGCCTCAGAGTCTCCTCGCGGCGGAACCTTTCTTCGACTTTCAACCTCCCGAGGGAAAGGCGGATATCCCCGCCGCCTTCCAGGCCTGGCATTCGGGATTCGAGAAGAACAAGGATTACGGCGAGAGCTGGTTCTTTCTGGCCAAGACCGACCAGGGCGGCGTGCTGTTCGCCATGTTGTCGATCACCAACCTGGGTCTGCGGACCTTCGACACGACCTGCGACATCCAGTTCTACCCCCTCAAAGGCGATCCGCTCGTCTACCATAAGGAACTCAAACGCGAGGACATCAAGGCGTCCACCACGCAGATGGACGTCAAAATCGGCGGCGCCCGCGCCTGGGGCGGCGGCATGGCCTATCACTTCACCCTCGACGAACCCGAGATGAAGGTGAGCCTGGACATCGATAACGTTCTGCCGCCGTATAGGTTCGGCGATGGAAGTGTCAAGTTCTACGCCGACAAATCCGCGGAGTGGACCCTGGGCCTGAACGTCCCCAAAGGGCGCTCCAAAGGCCAGATCACGGCGGGCGGCAAGACCTACGATCTGGCCGGCTATGGCTACAGCGACCACGGCTGGACGACGGTCAAACTGCCGAGCGTCATCCAGAAATGGTACACGCTACGCATTTACGACAAGAAATTCGGGATCGTCCTGCACGACCTTTACCTGGCCAAGAAGTTCGGTTCGAAGCAGATCCGCCTGGGCGTTTTCGGCGTGGACAATCAGATCGCCGGCGGGATGCGCGATTTCCAGTACACCCCTACCAAGTGGCGCAAGCACAAGGCCGGCTATCAGATTCCGACCGCCTTCGACGTTTCCTTCAAGGCCGGCGACTACGCGGTGACGGGGACCGTGGCCGAAGTCAAATTCCTGGACGCCGTCGAGGTGCTGGCGCAGGTGACCTTTCCCGTGCGCATCGTCATCCAGGCCTTCTATTCCAATCCCTACATGTACCGCTATCTCGGCCGCTACGACCTGGACGTCACCGACAAAGCCGGCCAGAAAGAACACATCTCCGGGGTGGGGCTCGTCGAGGCGAACTTCTTCTAAGAAGCTATCGCCGCCGATGGCAAGGGGCTTAAGCCCCTTGTCCAGCCCAATGGGTTGGGCTCTATCTAAGGGGGGAAGCGACCCCAGCCCCATTGAGATCAGCGCGATCCGGTTTTTCTTCCGATAACCAACGCCTGATTCGGCGCGACGCCCATCGCCGCAAGCATCCGCTCCACCAGACGGGTAACCCTGTACGGAATAGGGGAGAGGATGACGTGACGCAGCCCTTCCAGCCAGGAAAGGGCGGACCAGTTGTGTCGGGCCGGATGATCCAGCCATTTCAAAGGGCCGCAGCAGATGTGATAATTCGACTCCGCGTGCACAAGCTCCAGCCCGGCGGAAGCCATGAGGTCGGCTAGCGACTCGGATGTGTACGTGCGTATGTGCTTCGGATCGAAGCCGGCGGTCTCCACCGGCACGAAATTGATCATCAGCCCGCCCGGCTTGAGCGCCGACGCCAACCGGTCGAGAAACGCGCGGTCGTCGGGAACGTGCTCCAGCACATGAGAGGTGATGACCGCATCGACCGGCCGGGGAGGAAGGGGCGTCTCGCCGTTTTCCGGAACGACCTCGAACCAGCGCCCGGCATAACGCTTGACCCTCGGCTCGCCCAGCATCGCTTCCACCGCTTCCGGCGAAAGCTCGACGCCCATCAGCGTACAGCTTTCGGGAAACGTGAAGAGCAGGTCGCCCGTGCCGAAGCCGACATCGAAGACGCGGCGCTCGCGGGGGTCGTAGCCGATTTCGTCGAGCACTTCCGCGAGCCGGCGGCGGCGATATCGGCAATCGTCCCGGAAGATCCAGCGCCAGCGCTTGGAAAGATAAAACCCGCCGGAATAGATTTTCCGCTGCGCCTCCAGGACGGTCTTTTCAGCTCCGGTCTCCGTTTCTTTTCCCGCAGGAGATCGCGGCGCTTTCGAAAGCGGCGCAGGGTCGGAATTTTTGGGAGTCCCTCTGCCAAAGGCCAGCGACGACACGCACGACATCATCATGGGCGACACCTTTCGTAAAGGGTTGACGCCATGGCGAGTCGGCGCTCGAAAGGTAGAGCAAACACCGGGCCAACGTGAAATTAGCTGTAATCACTGGTTATTTTTCGAAAGTCCGCAAGCATCAGTCATATTTGACAGTTCGTTCTGTCAAGTATGGTAGAATCTGTGCAATATGAAGACCTCAGGGGGTTGGCGATGAAGGTTGAGGCCGACGAGTTTTTCCGGGAGGTAACGCTGCGCATCAGCAGCAGCCTGGACGTCGATGAAGCGCTGGCCAGTTTGTACGACTACCTAAAACCCATTTTCCCACTCGATGGACTGATTCTCATTTACCGGGAGCCGGATGGAAACCTTTATTCGGTAAGCAACGCCGGAGAGAAAAAGCCGCCGGTCGATATCGAGCGTTACCAACCCTTCCTCATGATCGATCCCGGCATGATGGAAAGCATCATCCAGAGCTTTCACGATAAGGACCTGGCTTTCGACGACGTGCTGATCTACAACCAGCCGGGGCCGCCAATCATCCGGGAGATCATTTTCGATCAATATCCGCAGTTGCGGGAGGTGCCGTCCACCTTGTTGCTTTCCCTGAAGATCAAGGGCGAGGAGGTCGGCTGGTTCGGATTGAAAAAGGCCGGCGAGAACATCTACACCCGCGAGCACGCCAGCCTGCTTCAGACCGTCAAGGAACCGATTTCCATCGCCATGAGCAACGCCCGGCGATACCGGGAGTTGATGCGGCTCAAAGATAATTTCGCCGACGACAACCGCGCCCTGCAGCAGGAATTGGAGCACCTTTCCGGAAACCAGGTCATCGGCGGCGAATTCGGTCTGCGTCAGGTGATGGAGCTGGTCCGGCAGGCCGCGCCGCTGAACAGCCCGATTCTTCTGCTCGGCGAAACCGGCACGGGCAAGGAGGTCATCGCCAACGCCATCCATCTGGCGTCGCCCCGCCGGGACCGGCCGATGGTGCGGGTTCAATGCGGGGCCATTCCGGACACGCTTTTGGACAGCGAACTTTTCGGCCACGAGAAGGGCGCATTCACCGGCGCGATCAACGCCAAGCGCGGGCGCTTCGAGCGCGCCCAGGGCGGAACGATTTTCTTCGACGAAATCGGCGAGTTGACGCTCGATGCCCAGGTCAAGCTGCTTCGCGTTCTGCAGGAGCATGAAATCGAGCGGCTGGGCGGCGTCAAAACGATCAAGGTGGATGTAAGAATCATCGCCGCCACCCATCGCGACCTGGAAAAGAAGGTCCGTGAAGGGACCTTTCGCGAGGATCTGTGGTATCGGTTGAACGTCTTCCCCATCCAAATTCCTCCGCTTCGCGACCGCAAGGAAGACCTGTTCGATCTCACGACGCATTTCATCGCCCAGAAATCGCGGGAAATGGGTCTTCTCGATATTCCCACGCTTCCGCAAGGGGCGTTTAGGCAACTGGAAAGCTACGACTGGCCGGGCAACGTGCGGGAGTTGCAGAATGTCGTGGAACGGGCGCTGATTACCTGCAAAAACGGAACGCTGACCTTTCAGAACCTCGTCAAACCCGAGAACGGTTCGAATAGAGGGCTGGCGGTTTCGGCGTTTGCGGAAGCCAAAACGCTGCACCAGGCCACTGCCGACGCCATCCGTCTCGCTTTGAAGACGAGCGGCGGACAGGTGGAAGGGGAAGGGGGGGCCGCCGCGCTGTTGAACATCAACCCGAGCACGCTGCGCGCAAAGATGAGAAAGCTGGGCATTCCGTTCGGGAGAAAATCGGGCGTTTTGGAACGGAATGGTTAGGCGGGAAAGTCCGCACTTTAAGGGATTTCACTCGAACTCCACCGCGATCCAATCAATCAGTTTGTTGCCGATCGAACAGATCCGGCTTCCTTTTTTGTAGATTTCGATGCGGTCAAGCGCCAGAAGAGAGTCCCCCTCCAGAATATGCTTGTAAACCGTTGCACAGGGCTCCTCCTTGAGCGACCCTTTGCAATTGCCGTCTGACGCCTTGATGAGGCGATAAGCCCAGGGATTCGTGGAACGATCGACCTTGAGCTTGATGAAACCGCCGTTGATAAAATACAGATAGAACCCGCGATGGGCTTCCAATCTATCGCTCAAAGGGAATGCGTCAAGCAGGGATCGGACGTATTGCAGGGAAGGAGCGCAGTTGAACGAACAAGGGAAATGACTGATAAAGTTCATCTCGCCTTCCAGATTGTTCAGTTCCGCCCGCGCCCCGGCGGTTGTATTGCGGAATGTCTCGAAGAAGATTCTTGGCGTTGCATGATGTTCGACTTTTTGAAAGGCTTCGATGCAACAGAGGGGATACCCCAAAAGCTGACCGTGCGTTTTGATCGCTTCCGCAATAACCTGGCTGTAGGGCTTGGCTACTTCCTCGGTCAGAAGGTTCGAGAACTGGAAGCCTTCCTGGTCTTTTAGCAGGGCTACCTTCCGCTTGTCTTTCGAAGCGTAGTATTGAATGAGGGCTCCGGGCGCATCGGCCGAAAGCTTCTCCATCATGTCCTGGCGATATCCGAAGACAAAGCTCGAACAATCGATATAAACGCCGTTCTTCTCGTAAATCTCTTTCAAGCGGGGGTACTTTGACGGCTCGATTTCCGTCCGTTGGGCCGGTTTCAATCCCTTGAGGACCGCCCAAAACTCCACGTCGCGAACCTGCGGGATGTCGAAGGCATAGGAGTTGAAGAGTCCGCGCAATTCCCAATCGGAGAGATGGGCCGTGTTTTTCCGGATGATTGTTTTGATCGCATTGATGACGAGTTCGACGTCGTGCGAATAGGTTTTTGTCGAGTCTAAAGAAAAGAAGAGGAGGCATTGGGAAGGAGACGACTCCTTCAGGAATATTTGCAGGGCATACATCTCTTCCGTAGACAGATCGCGCAATTGAAGCTGAACGTTTTCCCACCCCTCGATCGAATCCAATACGAAATGTCCGGCGAAAGGCCGGCCCGCCCTGATCGGGCGGAGGTATTTCAGCAATGGATGTTCATTGAGCATTTTACGGCTCGAGCGGTTTGGGCTCTCTCTCTTCCCGGATCTGGCCTGTCCCATTCAGCCATTTCTCGTAGGCGTCGAAGGCGAACGGCCGGCCGAGGAAAGCCTTCACCATGTCCGCCGCATCCTTCTGGCCGCCGGGTTCGAGAATGTTCCGGCGGTAGGCCGCGGAAACCTCGGTGTTGGTCAAGCCCTTCGCTTTAAACACCTCGAACAAGTCTTTCTCGATGACCAGCGACCACATGTAGGTGTAATAGTTCGACGCGTAACCGATCAGGTGGCCGAACCCTTCCACGAAATGCGTCTCCTCGATCACGGGCCAGGGCGAATAGACCGCCTGCATCCGGTCGGCGTAGGCGTCCGGATCGAAACCGGCCGGGTCCTGCTCGTAAACGCCCAGCGAAACGGCGGCGTAGAACATCTGCTGCATGACGAACAGCCCCTTGCCGAAATCTTCCGCCGCGTGCATCCGTTCCACAAGCTCCGCCGGGATCGCTTCGCCCTTGGCGTTGGTGGCGAAAGCGGCCAGGACTCCGGGGTCCCAGGTCCATTCTTCGTAAAGCTGCGAGGGCGTCTCGACGAAATCCCACTCGGCCGCCGCGCCGGAAAAACGCAGGTAACGGCTCTGGCCGCCCAGAAGGCCATGCAGCAGGTGGCCGAATTCGTGGAAGAAGGTTTCCACGTCCAGATGGTCGATTAATGCGGGACCGCTGCTTTTGGCGGGATCGGCGAAATTGCCCACGATCGCCATCTCCGGCAGCCGCAAACCCTCCACGCCCGACGTCAGGGAAAACATGGCAAAGCTTTTATACTTGTTTTCGCGCGGGTAGAGGTCGAGGTAGATGCGGCCGAGCGGCGCGTCCCCTCGCACGACGTCGAACGCCTGCACGTCCGGATGCCAGACTTCGGCGTTGTTCCGTCTGGCAAACTTGATGTCAAACAGCTTCTCGCTTAGAGCCAACAGCCCCGCCTGGACTTTGTCCACCGCAAAATAGGACCGCGCCAGCTCCGGATCGTATTGGTAACGTTCGGCTTTGAGCAGCCGGGAAAGGTACTCCTTTTCCCAGGGAAAAACCTGCGCCGCCTCCGGCTTGCGCCGACGTTTGAAGGCCAAGAGTTCGCCGAGATCGCGCTCGCCGATGGGTTTCGAAAGAGCAAAGGCGCGTTCGATGAACCGCCGGGCGGCCTCGGGCGACTTGATCATCATCGTTTCCGTGGCGTAGGCGGCCCAGTTCGGGTAGCCCAGGAGCTTCGCCAACTCGTTTCTTGTCTTCAATAATTCCTTAAAGACGTCCACGTTCTTGGGATAGCCCAGGTTCCAGCCCAACCGCCATAGCTGCTCCCGCAATGCATCGTCCCGAGCATAGGTCATGACCGGATACCAGTCCGGCCAGTCGGTAGCGATGCGGCGCACGCCGTTCTCGTCCGGCTTGTGGGCGTCGATGAAATCCTCGGGGAGTCCGGCCAGCTGCGCCGGATCGGCGATTTCCACGTAGCGCGTGTCTTCGGCGAGGTTCTTTTCGAAAATCTGGGACAGCTCCACCATGCGCTGGTTGAGGCGGCGCGCCGTCTCCCGGACGGCCGGCTCGCGGTCCACGCCGTTGCGCCTGAAATCCAGAAGGACTTTGTCCAGGAAGCGGCGATCCACGCCGTCCAATGTAGGGTCGGCCGCGTTCACGGCGGCCAGGCTCCGGTAAAGATCCGGGTCGAGCATCAAGTCGGTGTATAGCGCGCTGGCTTCCTGCTCGCACTGGAGGGCCGCCTGCCGCACGCTGGCGTCGGGATGGTTGAGTTCGTAAAGCCCGGCGCGGTTGATGGCGTCGTCGTGGTGAATTTCGATGCCGTTGAACAGGCCGAGGGTCGCTCTCGTTTCGCGGGCGGCGTCGGCGCGCCGCAATGTCGCCGCCGTGTCTTGCATGGCTTGCATTTCGCGGCGGCACCAATCCAGAAAACTCTGGCCGTCGGGACTCAGATCCGGTGGCGCGGGCGGCGTCGGGTCGGACGGAACGGGCGGCTCATCCGCCGGACGAGATGTGGCGCAGTTTGGCTGAACCAGGCAGGCGAGACAAAGACAGACGCCAAGCACCTTCCCGATCGCGGCTTTCATCGGCTCTCCCCTCGGCGATAAAGTTGCGTTAGTGTGGCATAATTTGGCTGTCTGAACCATCGAATTAGCGAGTTTTTCCTGTTCGATGAGGGAGAGGACCCCAATTGCCTCCAGGGTTGGACTCCATCGGGGATAGAGGCCAGCAAAAAAAGCCTTTACTCCTTTTTTTGAGTGAGTATACTTAGTGGCGCGGAAGAACCCGTAATTTCCCCTAAGTGCTTACGAAAAAAGGGTGGGCCTCTAAACTGATTTGAACGTTGCGAGGAAGCGGGATGACGATGAAAAAAATCGCCTTGTTTGCAGCATTTGCCCTGGCGGCGGCCGTTCTCGTCATGGGCTGCGAGAAATCCTACAAAAAGGCCAATCCGGACGAAGTGGCCAAGGCGGAGAAAGCGGCCCAAGTCCAGAAAACCGCCGAGGAACTGAAAGCCAAACAGGAAGCGGAAGCCGCCAAGGCGGGGCCGCCCATCGAGCAGCATTCGCCGGCCACCGATCCCGATTGCTGGGGCAAGGCCGATCCCCAGGCCCCGCCCAAGACCTTCGCCGTCGGCGCGTGGAACGTGGAAATCACTGAGAATTACAAACTTCGCGTCGTCAATGCCGATCCCGCCAAGCCGCTCACGCTGGGTGCGGTGACCGACATCAAAACGGCGATCGAAGCCAACTTGAAAAACCTCGCGTACTTCATCGACGAATTCAAAAAGGCGGGCGTGTCGGCGATCGTCATCAGCGGCGATCTGGCCGAGAAACTGGACGAATACAAAACCGTCCTCGACGTCTTCGGTCAGTCCGGCATCCTGACGCTGTTCATCATCGGCAATCGCGACAAGAAGGAAGACTTCACCGCGGCGGCCAACGAACTGGGCGCGAAGTACCCGAACCTCATCAACATGAACAGGATTCGCCTGGCCGACCTCGGCGCGGCGACGATCGTTTCGCTTCCGGGTTATTACGATCCGAACTACATCCACAACCCGCCGGGCTGTCCCTACAACCCGATCCATCTGGGCGACGTGAAGAAACTTGTGGAAGGGGCGAAGAATCCGGTCGTGCTCGTCTCCCATGGACCGCCGCGCGGCATGGGCAAGGATGCGATCGATCAGGCCGTCGAGGCGGGCAACGTCGGCGATCCGAAGATGGCGTGGCTGATCGGCGAAGCCAAGATCCCCTTCGGCATCTTCGGCAACATCCACGAGGCGGGCGGCAAGGCCGTGGGAGCGGACATGCAAAATGTCGTCAAACCCGATGTCCCCTCGGATAAACTGTATCTGAACCCCGGGCCGGCCGACTCCGATCCGTGGAACATGAACGACGGTTCCCGGTCCAAAGGCATGGCCGGTCTGTTCAAGCTTGAAGGCGGCAAGGCGAGCTACAAGATCCTCCGCGTGAAGTAAGTTCGCCTTGGAGGAATAGGCAGAGCGAGGCCGGGAGCCGAAAGGTCCCCGGCTTTGTTCGTTTGATTAGGATATGGCAAGCATGAACATCTTGGGTATTTCGGCATTCTATCATGACAGCGCGGCGTGCCTGTTGCGCGATGGCGAGATCGTCGCCGCCGCCCAGGAGGAGCGTTTTACCCGCAAGAAGCACGACTACCGCTTCCCCGAGCACGCCATCGCCTACTGTCTCCAGGAAGCCGGCATCAACGCCGACGCGCTCGACCACGTCGTTTTCTACGACAAGCCGTTTCTGAAATTCGAGCGGCTCCTGGAGAGTTACATCGCTTACGCGCCGAAGGGCTTCGGTTCCTTCCTGAAGGCGATGCCGGTGTGGATAAGGCAGAAGCTGTTTATGCGCGAGTTGATCCATAAGGCGCTGCCCGATTATAAGGGAAAAATGCTTTTCAGTTCGCACCACGAATCGCACGCCGCCAGCGCCTTCTTCCCCTCGCCGTTCGCCGAAGCGGCGATTTTCACCGCCGACGGCGTGGGCGAATGGGCGACGACGACGATCGGCGTGGGGACGGGGAATCGCGTCGAGATCATCCGCGAGATCCAGTTCCCGCATTCGCTCGGCCTGCTGTACAGCGCTTTCACCTATTACACCGGCTTCAAGGTCAACTCCGGAGAATACAAAGTGATGGGGCTGGCGCCCTACGGCGAGCCGAAATACGTGGACCTGATCTACGAGCACTTGATCGACCTGAAAGAAGACGGCAGCTTCAAGCTGAACATGGATTATTTCAACTACGCCGCCGGCCTGACGATGACCAACGGCAAGTTCGACGCCCTCTTCGGCGGCCCGCCGCGCCAGCAGGAATCGAAGCTGACGCAGAAGGAAATGGACCTCGCCCGCTCGATCCAGGTGGTGACGGAAGAGGCGATGCTGCGCTCGGCTCGTTACATCCACAGGCTAACCGGCATGAGGAATCTCTGCCTGGCGGGAGGCGTGGCGCTCAATTGCGTCGGCAACGGCCGCATTCTGCGCGAAGGGCCGTTCAAGGATATGTGGATTCAACCGGCTTCCGGAGACGCCGGCGGCGCTTTGGGCGCGGCGACGCTGATCTGGCACCACTATCTCGACAAGCCGCGCGCCATCAAGGGCAAGAATCGGCTGCAGAAGGCGACCTACCTGGGTCCGGAGTATTCGCGCGACGAGATCAAGGCCTTCCTGGACGAGATCGGCGCGCCCTATACGGAAGTGCCGCTGGAGGAGATTCCCGAGAGGACGGCGGAGCTGGTCGCCTCGGAAAAAGTAATCGGCTGGTTCGAGGGAAGGATGGAGTTCGGCCCGCGCGCCCTGGGCGCGCGCAGCATCATCGGCGACGCGCGCAGTTCGAGCATGCAGGAGGTGATGAACCTCAAAATCAAGTTCCGCGAATCGTTTAGGCCCTTCGCGCCGTCGGTGCTCGTCGAGCATGTCGCCGACTGGTTCGAGACCAGCCACGACTCCCCTTATATGCTGCTGGTCGCCAACGTCCGCAAGGAGCGCTGCCGCTGGATGACCTCGACCGAGGAAAACCTGTGGGGGCTCGACAAGCTCAAGGTCGTGCGTTCGGAGGTGCCCGCGATCACGCACGTCGATTACTCCGCGCGCTTGCAGACCGTGGACAAGGACGATGCGCCGCTCTACCACGCGATGATCCAGGCGTTCTACAACAAAACAGCCTGTCCGGTCATCATCAACACGTCGTTCAACGTTCGCGGCGAGCCGATCGTCTGCGCGCCGAAGGACGCTTACATCTGTTTTATGCGGACGAAAATGGACTACCTCGTGATGGGGCCGTTCATCATCGATAAGAGCAACCAGAAGCCCTTGGAGAAGGACTCCGACTGGATGCGCGAATACGAGCTCGACTAGGAGACCGCCGCAATGATCGAACGCACGCCCAAGAAACTGCGCCATTTCGCCATCGGCATCATCGTCATCGGCGGCGCGCTCGCCGCGCTGATGGCCTGGCGCGACCACACGATCGCACTTTACATCTTCGGCCTGCTGGCCCTATGGGGCGTGCTGGGCGCGGCGGTCCCCGTCGCGATCTCGCCGCTGTTCATCGCCCTCACTTACATCGGTTTGGCGCTGGGGTGGGTGAATACGCGCCTGATCCTGGGGCTGCTCTACTTCCTCGTCTTCACGCCGCTCGGCCTGCTCTTTCGCCTGATCGGCAAGGATCCTTTGAATCGCCGCATCGAGAAGAACGCCGGCACGTATTGGCAGGACGTTTCCGGCCGTCCCTACGATACGAAGCACTTCGAGAAGCAGTTCTGATAGATTTTCCCGATCGAGGCCGCGCCGTCCGGGCCTTGCCCGTGTCCCCGGGCCGAACATCGCCAAAGGCGCCGGCTTGTATTGCAGGTTGGCGGCAAATTCGCTAAAGTGGTTTTCATTCAACCATTCGGTGTGACTTCGGCGGCGAAATGGCGCTACGATCGACAATCACGCTCCAGCTTCCGGCCGCGCTGGGATTGATTATAGCTACGGCGATGCTGGCGGCGGGTTGCAAAGGCTGCAACTCGTCGTCGCCGGAAGAACCGGCGGCAAGCGCCGCGCCGTCCGGCCCTGTCCGGATGATGATCGATGACAGTTTGTTCGCCCACCTCCAGCCTCTGCTCGCCAGACGCTTCCCCGCGGCCCTGCTCAAGCGCGCCGGCTTCGCGGGACAACTGGAAGCGGTGCGGACCGCAGCCGTCGATGTCGTGGTCGTCGCCGGAGAGAAACAGATGCGTCAGTTGGAAAAACTGCGCGGTTTTCTCGGCCCTCCCAGAGGCTTCGCGGCCAACAAGATCGAACTGGTTGCGCCGAAAAAAGGCCCGCTTCTGCTCGATCGTCCGCAACACCTTTTGCAGCCGGCGTTGCGCGGGCCGGCGATCGTCGCGGCGGGAGAAGCCGCCGGCGACGCGGCGCGGGCCATTCTGACCGGTTGGGGCCTCGCCGAGCGGCTGGCGGGCAAGCTGTCTTCCTATCCCACCAGCAGGGAGGCGCTGGACGCCGTACGGCAGGGCCGCGCCGGGGCGGCGTTCGTTTTCCGCACCGACCGGCTCGCCGCGTCGGATCTGACCGTGCGACTGAATCTGGCTGCGCGCGTCTCGAACCATACTCCATATTTCGTCGCCGTTCCGACAGGCGGGCGCGACCCCGCGCAGGCGCGCGACATCGCCGATTTCCTGGCCGGCGAAGAGGTCCGGAAGATCCTCCTGAGCGCCGGTCTGCTGCCGCCGGAACATCGTCCGCCAGCGGAAAAACCGTAGACCGCGCCCAGGCTCTCGCGGCGTTTTCCCCTTGTCACAAGGTCCCGTCGCCGATAGACTCGCGCCATCTCAGCCCGCCGCCGATCCGGCGCAAATGAGGACGTAAAGTGGACAACCGGCCGAAGGCGATTCTCTACATGCTCCTCTCGTCGTTCGCCTTCAGCGGCATGGGCGTGTTCGTCAAGCTCGCCCACGACGTGCCGCTCGCCGAGAAGGTCTTTTTCCGCAACCTCGTGGCGCTATTCATATCGCTGGCGCTGGCCTTGCGCACCGGACGTTCGCTGTTCGGCCGGCGTGAAAACCAGAAACTCTTGATGGGCCGCGCCTTGCTGGGTCTGGGCGGCGTCGTCACCTTCTTTTACGCTCTCGGCCATCTGCTTCTGGTCGATGCCGACATGCTCAACAAACTCTCGCCCTTCTTCGTGGCGATCTTCGCCGGCTTGTTCCTGGGTGAACGGCCCAGCCGCGTTTATCCCCTGGCTTTGGTCGTCGCCTTCGGCGGGGCGATGCTGATCATCAAGCCGACGTTCGAGCTGACGCTTCTGCCGGCGCTTGTCGGCCTGGCTTCCGCCGCCTTCGCCGGCGGGGCTTATACCGTCGTGAGAGCTCTTAAAAATCGCGAAGGCGCGGAAACGATCGTGTTCTATTTTTCGTTCGTCTCCTCGCTGCTTTCGCTGCCCTTCGTCGTGCGCGACTTCGTGCCCTTGACCGCCGCGCAGTGGGGCGCGCTGGCCGGGATCGGCGTCAGCGCGGCCGTGGGCCAGATCTGGCTCACCCTCGCCTATGCGTGCGGACCGGCGGCGGAAGTGTCGATCGTGATGTATACCTCCATCCTCTTCTCCGCCGTCTTTGGTTTCGTTTTCTGGGGCGAGATTCCGGACGCGTGGAGCCTGCTGGGCGGTGTCATGATCATCGGAGCGGCGCTCCTGCTGTTCGGAATCGCTTCCCGAGTCGCACGCCCATCCGCTATCCCTGAAAAAGCCCGCGACAGTTGACCTGCTTTCGAAGTCGTCGGCGGCTATAAAACAAAACCGCCCGGCGTTTCCCACCGGGCGGTTCGCCTGAATGCGCTTGGACTCAATTACGGCTGCGGCGCGGCCCAGGCGCCGCCGACCTTGTTGATCGACCACTCCCTGGTCTGGCCCTCTTCCGTGAGCGTCGTCGTCCGCGTCCAGCGCGGCTCGATGTCGTCGTTGACGTAGATCCGGACCGTTATGTTGGCGTTTTCATGACCCAGGCAGATCGGGATCACCAGCGGCAGTTCGCCGGAGCAGTCTTCGGTGTAGGTCGCCTTGATGATATAGGCGCCGTCCGAGGCGTTGGTATGGACGATCGTCTCGCGGTGGCCCTCGTCGCACATGGTTGTGTTGTTGGAGACGATCGGGAAGCCGTAATCGCCGAGGTTGCAGGTGCGCTGCGCGGTCATCGTTGAGTCGGAGCAGGTCAGCCCGTTCGGCGCGCGCCAGCCGAGATCGACGTTGGTTTCTCCATCGCAGGAGAATTCCATGTCGATCACGATTTTTTCGTCGCTGCCGTAATTGATGAGCACCGTTTTCGGATTGCTCGCTGCGCCCTTCGTGTCGGTGACGACGAGTTGAATGGTGTAGAGCCCCGGCCAATCCACCGTGTAGGTCACGATCGGATCGGTAACGGAGGGAAGGAAATCCGACTGGCTTTCGGGCGGTGCAATTACCGTCCACTTGTACTGAAGCGGATAGTCTTCATCCGGATCGTAGGAGATGTCGCCGTAGAGGGCGATGCGGCGCTGCGGCGCCGTCGCGTTGGCCGCCACGTCGATCGGCTGCGTGATGTCCGCCCCCCTGTCGGACCGGGCGACGCGCGCCACCGGCTTCTCGTTGGGGGGGGCTCCCGCGCCTTCGATGCTCACGCGCGTATACGCCGACGCCCCCGGCAGATCCGACTCGATGATCAGCTTGCAGCCCTGATCGGGTCCGGAATTCAAGGGGGCGTAACCGACGCCGATGTCGGTGATCGTCTCCTGGTCCGTCAGCGTGAAGGGGAAGGTCTGGTGGTCGCCGAGATAGAGCGTGTACTCCTCGCAGTGGTTGCCGGAGAGCTGCATGCTCTTCACTTCGACCGCGCCCACCGTCTGGTTTTGGATGACGAGGTTGACCGCATCCTGCGTGCCGACTTCCCTCAAACCGAAATCGATCGGGTTGGGGTAGACGTAGATTGAATTCTGGTTCGCCGTGCCGGCCGCCAGAACTTCGTTGCGGCCCGTCGCCGGCAGATCTCCTTCCTGGTCGGCGTCGTGATCGACGATGACGAAGTTTTCATGCTGCTCGGGAAAGAAGGTCGCCTCGGTCGGGTCATAGGTGACCTGGATTTCCAGGCATGCCTCGGGATTCAGATAATACGGTTTCTGGGGCATGGGTTGAATGTCCGAGGTCAGCGTGAAGTGAGGCACGGTGCCCGGGAACTTGAAGCCGAGGCCGGTGATGGCGATGGCCTTGTTGCCGTCGGCGGCGGCCATGGCGTTGCAGATTTGCAACGGCAGCGTCACGCCGGGATCTTCGACGCGGACGTTTCCGAAAAGAAGTTCCGACGGCTCGAAGGAGATAACCGACGTGCCCTTGTATTCCGATTGCAGCAGCACCATCGCCAGCGCGCCGTTGGCGGCGTTGGAGGCGATCTGAAGCGGATTGTTGGCGGCATAGCCGTAGCTCGGCGTGAATTCGATCTGCAAGGTGAGCGAGGTTCCGGGCGCCAGCGTCACGGGTTCGGCGTCAACGATCGGGTTTTCGATGATGAAGTCATCGGCCTCCTGCAGGATTTCGGCGGCGCCGATGATAAGGTCCTCGGTTCCTACGCTGGAAATCGTCACCGATCCCGGGCGCGACTCGCCGATGAGCACGGCCCCGAACTGCACGTTCTCGGGGACGCGGATCTGCGGTCCCTGGTTCTCGCCGTCGCCGGGCTTGTCGGTGTCGTCGCCGTCGATCGGCGATTCATCGATGTCAATATCCCCATCGGGATTGGGAATGCAGAACCCATCAAGACCGCAGATTTCGTCCGGATCGCATTCCAGATCGATGCTGCATGGCATGACTTCAGCGCCGTCGTTATCGCCATCAGTCGATGGATCCCCCTCGCTGCCGCCGCCGCACCCAAAGACAGCGAAGAGAACAACGAGCACCCCTGCGCCCATCAAACGAGCCCAAAGCTTGTTTGGCGACACCGCTACCTCCTTGACCAACAAACCGTGGCGATGGCCTTTTTTAAGAAAACGACCCGTGGCGGGGCCTGATACCCTATATCCATTGTACATTATCACAGGCCGTCGGTAAACGCCAGATACGACTGTCGATTTGTCAAGCGCCTCTCCGAGTGAAGTGCAACCCGCGAAAAATGCTGTGTTTTTATTTGAATCGCGGATTGCTTTAGGCTACCATAATTTCCCGTATTCGCGGCGAGGCTCCTGCGCGTCTCCGCCGCCGTGCGTTTCACCCTCGGCCGGTTCAGAAGTGGATGTGCCCGTGCGCCCCGTGCTTTGTCGGATTGCTCAAACCAGCATGTTCCTGCTCTTCCTTTTGGGGAGTCTCGCCTGCCGAACGGTAGCCGCGCCTCCGGACGTTCTCGATCCCCTCGAAGCCGAGCAGATCGCCCATTTGAAGGAGCGGATGACCGCCGAGGCCCGCGAACTGGCGGTGGAATTGATGGAACTCGGCGAGAAATCCTTTGCGCAAGGCGATCTGGAACCCGCCTATCAAGCCTGGAGCCGGGCCGCGCGACTTTCCCCCGACTGGGATTTGCCGCTTTTGCAGCTCGCCCTCATCCACCCTCTTTACGACAACAATCGCGAGGCGGCGATCGAAGCGCTCGAAAAAGCCGTGGCGATCAACCCCGTCAACCCTCGCGCTCGTTTTCTGCTCGGCGTCGCCCGCCATCAGGCGGGGCTGTATGAAGGCGCGGAGGCGAGCCTGAAAGAGTCGGTCCGCCTCAAGCCCGATTACGTCGAGGCCCACCTGCGTCTGGCCACGCTCAACCGCGAACGGGGCCGCACGGCCGAAGCCCTGACGCAATACGAATGGCTCGGCGCCCGCCAACCGGGAAACGTGCTCGTCATCTCGATTCTCGCCGCGCTTTACGAGGAAACGGGGGCGCTGGACAAAGCCGAGCAGGCCTTGAAACGGCTGATCGACCTGCAAAACAATCCGGCTTACGCGTACTATAAGCTCGGTCTGTTTTACGAGCGCGTGGGAAGAAAACCGGACGCGGAGGCCGCCTATCGTCGCGCCGAAGCCCTGAAACCCGGAGGCCAGAAACGCCGCATGCGCCCGCTTCTGCCGTCCAAACGCTGACTCCCGAGGATGAGATGCATGATGAGGATCGCGAAGCCATGAATCCGGCGCCGGCCGAAACCTTGCCGGAGCGGTTCAAGCCGCGCCTTCTGCGCGAGCCTTCGCTGCAGATCACCCCCTTGGGCGGACTCGGCGAAATCGGCATGAACATGATGGTCTACCGCTGGGACAACGACGCCATCGTCGTCGATTGCGGCGGGCTTCTCCCCGATCCCTCGCTGCTGGGCATCGACCTCGTGCTGCCCGACTACGCCTATCTGCACCCCCACCGCGACAAAATCCGCGCCCTGATCCTCACGCACGGCCATGAGGACCACATCGGCGGCACGCCCTATTTCTTGCGCGACTTCAAAATCCCGGTGTACGGGACGCGCTTCACGATCGAACTGGTCAAGTCCAAAATCGAGGAGCATCCGCACCTCGCGGACATCGACTATCACGTCATCGAACCCGACGACGCCATCGTCATCGGGCCGTTCCACGTAACTTTCCTGCACGTCAATCACTCCATCTCGCAGACCGTGAGTCTGGCCATCGACACGCCGGAGGGGCTTGTCGTCCACACCGGCGATTTCCGCATCGACAGCACGCCGACCGACGGCCGCGTCTTCGATTACGAGGGTTTCGCCCAGGTCGGACGCCGCGGCGTGCTGGCGCTTCTGTCCGACAGCACCAACGTCGATCGGCCCGGCTATTCGCAGAGCGAGAAAGACGTGGCGCGCGAGCTCGACGCCCTCATTCACCGCGCGCGCGGCCGCGTGCTCGTTTCGCTCTTCGCCTCCTCCATTCCGCGCATCCAGGAGGTGGTGAACGTCGCGAAACGATACGGCCGCAAGGTTCACGTCGCCGGCAACCGGCTGGTCGCCGCGACACAGATCGCGCGAGGGCTGGGATTGCTGCGGATCGATCCGTCGATGCTCATCGACGTCGATCAGGTGGAAATGCTGCCGCCGGAAAAGGTGATGGTCATCATGACCGGCAGCCAGGGCGAACCGCGGTCGGTGCTGTCGCGCGTGGCGTTGGACGACCACAAGCAAATCCGCGTCCGCGAAGGCGACGTGGTCATTTTCTCGGCGCGCGTCATCCCCGGCCACGAGCGCACGATCAACAATCTCATCAATCATCTTTCGCTGCGCGGCGCGGAAGTGTATTTCGAACGGACGCACAAAGTTCATACCTCCGGCCACGGCCACGCCGGCGAACTGGCGACGATGCTCAACCTCGTCCGGCCGCACTATTTCATTCCCATCCACGGGGAGTACTACCACCTGATAAAGCACGGCCGGCTGGCCGTCGATTGCGGCGTGCCGCCGGAGCGCGTGCTCATCGCCCACAACGGCGACACGGTGCAGTTCGCCGACGGTCAGGGCGCGCTCGTCGGCCGGACGCCGGTCGGCCGCGTCTACGTCGATGGGCGGGGCGTGGGCGACGTGAGCCCGGAAGAGATCCGCGAGCGGCGCAAGATCGCCGAGACCGGGCTGGTTCTCGTCCTGCTCGTGATCCGTCAGGCGACGGGCGAGATTCTCTACGGTCCGGAACTGATGTCGCGCGGCTTCGTTTTCGAGCAGGTTTCGAAGGAACTCATGGAGGACGCGAAGAAGGCGGTCCTAACTTCGCTGGAGAGTTTCAGCATTGAGATGATCGCCAACCTGGAAGAGGTCAAGGAGGAGGTGCGCACCACGCTGCGCCGTTTCTTCAACCGGGCGCTGAACCGCAAGCCGGTGGTCATCCCGGTGGTCATGGAGATGTAGCGGCATGCGTCCGCGCCTGGCGCTCTTCGACATCGATCTGACGATGGTGAAAACCGGCGGGGCGGGCCTGCGCGCCATGGCGAGAGCGTTTCGCGAGTTCACGGGTCATGCGGGCGAAGTCGCGATGATCCGACCGGATGGGAAAACCGATCCGCTGATCGTGCCGGAATTGTTCGCCGCCAACGGCCAGACCTATGCTCCCGAAGACTACGAGCCGTTCATGCTTCTTTATCTGAAGCATCTCGACGACGAGCAGCGGACGCAAACCGACTGGACGCTCATGCCCGGCGTGCGCGATCTCGTGGCGCGGCTTGCCGCTTCGCCGGCCTGGAGGCTCGGACTCGTCACCGGCAACGACGAGCGCGGCGCGCGGCTCAAGTTGGCCCCTTTCGGCCTGAACTCCCACTTCCCCGTCGGCGGTTTCGCCTCGGACTCGGCGTTGCGGCACGAGCTGATTCCCATCGCCATTCGTCGCGCCTCCGAACATTACAAGGTGAGTTTCAGCCCGGCCGACGTCCTGGTTCTGGGCGACTCGCAAAAAGACGTTTTCGCGGCGCAACGGGCGGGCGTCCGCGTCCTTGCCGTCGCCGCCGGCCTTACCAGCGCCGAGGATCTGCGCGCCGCCGCGCCCACGGCGTTGGTCTCCGACCTCTCCGATGTCGAAGGCGTCATCGGACTCATGGAGCGGATGCTGAGCTGATGCCGACAGTCGGCTTCCCCCCGTTCCGATGCCAACTGGCGATCAGATGGGCAAGAGGGGAGAAGAGCAACGTAGGGGAGGATGAAGCGCCGAAGGTGCGGAATCCTCCCGCAAAGACGGGCGGATTCCGCTACGCTGCATCCGCCCCTACGCTCTTTCCTGTGAAGAGAAAACAAGCCGGATGGAGAAGGAAGAAGCGCTATTTTGATTTTTGCTGGCCGCGAATGATCCCCAGCGCCAGGGAAAGCGCTTTTTCCGAACGCGCCTGCCGCTCCGTGTCTTCCTTGATTTTACGATAGGCTTTAATCACGCGCGCCTCGTTTTTGAGGCTCTGCTGGGTCAGTCGGGCAATTTCTTCCTCCAATTCGCCGACACGCCCGGCTTCCGCCATGGCCGCGCGCAGATCGCTTTCCAGGCTGGACAATTTTCGTTTCGCGGCCTCCGCCGCTTCCTTGAGCTGTGTCGTTTCGTTATTGAGCAGGTCGATCCGGGAGGCGAGTTCGGCGTTCTGCTGGCTGAGCGCGGCGATTTGCTTCTCGTGGCGCAAGGAGAGTTCCTCGCGCAGATTTCCGAGCGCTTCCTCGTGGATCACCGCCGCGCGGGCCAGTTCGTTTTCCAGTTCCTGCACGCGCAGTTGCGCGGAACGCGCCTCCGCATCGAACCGGTCGCGCTCGCTCTTGACGGCGTTCGAGGATTGCTCCATTTCGGCCAGATTCGATAGGAGTCGGTCGATCTCGGCGCGCGCCGCCTGGCGCTCTTCGTCAGTCCCTCGGCGCAGGGCGTCCAACTCGGCGGAGAGACGCTGCACCTGCTCCCCCTCCGACGTCTGCTTTTCCTTCAGAACCTCGCGGGCCTTGGTCAATTCCGCGTCCAGCCGCGCGGCATCGGCGGCGTGACGCTCTTTCTGTGTGGCGAGGTCCTGTTCGTGACGGACCTTGAGGCGATCGAATTCCGCCTCGCGTTCGGCCAGCGAGCGTTCCAGATCGTTCGCGCGGCGCAGGGCGGCGGCGCCCTCCTCGCTCTTCAAACGCGCCACTTCCTCGGCGCGCTTCAACCCGGCGGAAAGTTGCGCGACGCGGTCGCCCAACCCATCCTTCTCTCGCCGCAATGCCTCGATCTCGGCCGGAAGCGCCGCTGGCGGCGCGGCGGTTTTTTCGGCTTCCGCGGCTTCTTCAAAAGACAGATCGGGCGCCAACGTTTCCGTTTTTCCGCTTGCCGCAACGGCCGGCTCGGCCCGACCCTCGTCGGCGATGTCGCCGAGAAGAGCTTCGTCGGCGGAAACCGAAATATCCAGATCGTCCGCCGGCGTCGCCTCTTTCTCTGCGGAAAGCTCCTCATCGAGGAGTTCGTCTTCGGCGAAAGCAACCGCCTCCTCCAATTCGTCCGCCGGCGCGGATTTGCTTTCGTTTGCAGCTTGCCCCAGCGGCAGGGGCGGCGGCGTGATTTCCGACAAGATTTCCGTTTCCGGGGCGGTCTCCGCCTCTTCTGCGGCGGCGGCCGTTTCCATCGCCGCCGACGGAGCCTCCTTCTCCGGCTCGACAGGAGGAGGGGGAGGAGGAGGAACGTCCGCCGCCTGGATCGCCGCGCGAGGCGTTTCGTCAACTCCGAGCAGCTGATCAAGCTCGGAAAGATCGACTTCATCCTCTTCGATGGGCCTCTTCGTCGGTTCCGGCTCGGCCAGAAGCAGGTTGTCCAGTTCGTTCAGGAAGGCTTCGTCGCCGTGCTCGCTTCCATTGGCCGCGCCTTTCGGCGCATCTTTCTTTGCCGGCTTCTTTGCGGCGCCGCCGTTCTTCGCCGCCTTGCCGAGCGTCAAACCGAACTGGTCGGCGAGCAGGCCGCGCAGCGAATCGACGCCGATCGGCTTATGGAGGTAAGCGTCGGCGTGACGGCGGAGCCTTTTGTGCTTCTCGAAAATAACCGGGTCAACGTTTCGCCCGATGATGACGTACTTGCAGTCGGCGGTGCGCTTGTCTTTTTTCAGCGCGGAAAACAAGGCGAACCCGTTGTTGTCGGGGAGATCGACATCGATCAGGACGATCCTCGGCCGCCAGTCGTGAGCTTTCCTCAACCCTTCCGCGGCGGTGGGACTCCAGGCCACTTGCAGATGGTTGCCGAGGCCCTTTGACAGTTGCTCCGATAGTTCGCGCTCGGTGTCGATGAGCAACAGCTTCTCCGGGTTCATCGTTCCCTCCTCGCGCCGCGGGCGCGATCACTCGTCCGACCCCCGCAGCTTGGCGATGGCTTTGCGAACGTCCTTCAGGCTGGCGAGTCCCTGGCGCGCCAAAAACGCCATCACGCCCGCGCCGCCCTGAGCCAGCACGCCGAATACGCCGATGCGGGTCAATCCCAGAAAACCGACGTGGAGTTTCGCGCCGAGCTTGATCTCCGGGTCTTTGGACACCATCAGTCTGAAAAACTCGACGCCGTATTCGCCAATGTCCTCCGACGGGAAGTTCGCCAGGCGCTCGATGGCCTTGGGACTGATCGAGAATGAAACCACCGGCTCTTTGGGCGGCGCTCCCTGACGCAATAAAGTCTTTTTCCCCTCGCGCAAGGCATGGTAGGCGTCCGGGTCGCCCTCGATGCGGATGGCGAAAGAGGTCCCGTCTTTCAGCGGTCCCGCCGCGCGGATCGCCGCCGGCTTTTCTTCCAGGAATTTGCGCAAAACCTCGAAATCTTGCTCACTCACATCGCCTCCCTCGGCGCGGAGCCTCCGCGCCCACGATCTTTCGGCGGTTCGGCCTCTTTTGCTTTGCCGACTCGATGAGGCATCGCCGCGTTTTCGTTCAACACTCGAGTCAAACGGCCGGTGGCGACGCGCCCGTCAAATTATTGAAGCCCCCGGGCGCCGCCCTGGCCAGTAGCGTAGGATGGGCTTGCTTTATCACACTTCGCCAAATTAGGCAAATACATAAGGAAAAGGCCCCGCCGGGATTCCCGACGGGGCCTTTTGTCTGCTGCAGCCTGGCTTAGTCGCCGAGCGCGTGCATGGAGAACGCCTCCAAGAGGTCGTTCATGTTGTTGATGTTTTTGTCGTCGAAGGCGAACAGTTCTTCGTAGGTGACGCCGCGCAGCTTGATCGCCTGCGCCAAGGACGCGCTGGACAGGTCCTTGTCGCGCGGCTGGATGTCCTGCGGCAGGTTGCTAAGTTCGAAGCCCGCCATGCCCGCCGGCCAGTAGACGTGCCAGTAGCGCTGCTCGCTCGCCGCGTCGTTCTTCGTGCTGAACACCACGCGATGGAACGTCACGCCCGAAACGGCGCTCGCCGTCAGTTTCTGCAGGCTGCTGTCGTACGTGGCGTCGGTCATGAAGCCCAGGAACGTGGGCATCGTCAGGGCCGTCGGCGAGGCGTCGCTCTGCGCGATGACGCCGGAGAGATCAACCGACGCGGCGGCGCGGAGGCTGACGTCGCCCAGCAGCGTCTCCAGCGACAGGGCGATGGACAGTGCGTAGTACGGATAGCCGGTGACGCCCGAGTGCTGCGGAGCGAACTTGGCCAGCACTTTGCCGTCGTTGTTCGCACCGACGCTGCAGTCGGCCGTGTCGTCCTTGTCGCGCTTATCCAGAGCGGCGCTGATGCCCAACGGGATGAAACCGATGCCCACCTGCTGCGTACCCATCAGCGTCAGCACGGCGTCGGCGCAGCCCGCTCCCAGCGTCGGAGTCTGCCCGAACTGCAGGTCCACCGCCTGGTTCTGCTGCTGCGTCAGCTGCAGAGCCTGATCGATATTCTCGAACTCGGCGAAATCGGGGACGAAATCGGTCGTTTCTCCGTTGCCGTTGATGTCTTCGGTGTCCAGCACTTTGGCGATCGGCGGCAGGTCGAAGCCCGGCTTCAGACCATGGTAGAAGTTTTCGAAGAAAGGCAGGATCGCGCCGAGGATTGCGCCGACGTCGATCTCGTCGCCCAACGCGCCGGTGACCACTTCGATCAGGCGGTTGAGGTCGGCGTAACCGCCCAGGCCCCACAGCGTCGCGTCGCCCGGCAGACCGGCGGCCTGATAGCCGTCCTTCAGCGGCGAATCCAGCAGGTAGCCTTCCAGGCCGCCCGGCAGCGGCACGTCTTCGTCGAGCGTCGTGCCCAGCTTGACGTGGGTCTGGATCATCTCGCCCAGGATCGACTCGAAGTTCAGGTCGGCGAGGTTGCCCGGAATGGAGAAGCCGGAAAGGCCGAGGCGGACGTCGCCCTGCAGGACTTCCGGAATCGGCGAGGGATCCTGATGGCCCGTGACGCCGGTGGCGATCATCAGATCGCCGTTGGGGGACACCGGGATCAGAATGTCGTTGACCTTCACGCCGAAGGCCGAAACGTAGGTGTAGCCGTCGTTGAAGACGTGCAGGTTGCAACCGTCGCCGGCGGAGCAGTCCACGCCGGCGAAGTCGGCGATGCCGCCGACCGTGGCCGCTTCCGTGCCGTTCAGGATGACGCGCGTGCCGTCCAGAAGCGCGCCCGTCTTGTCGTCGAACACCACCACGCGGGAATTGCCGGCGCCGACGGTCGGGAAGTTGACGTAGGAACGGGCGTCGGTCTTGCTGTTAATGGTGACGGTGATGACCGCCGCGCCGGCCTCGGCGCCGCCGGTCAGCACGCCGCTGGCGTTGACGGCCACGCGGCCTTCGGCATCCGAGGACCACGCGAAAGCGCAGCCTGCCAAAACAGTGATGTCGATGACGCCGCCGTTGGCGTTGAGCGCCGAGGCGGTCAGTTGCGCCGTCTCGCCCTCGCTGATCAAGCCGGCGGGCTGGTTGATGCGCACCGAGGCGACCGAATTGCAGTCGCCGATGACGGGGATACAGGCGCCGCCGCTGCAGGTCGTGCCGGTGCAGCATTCCGCATTGGACTTGCAGGACCTGGCATAGCACAGGAAGTCTTCCTCATCGCAGTCCCAGCAGCCCGGGCCTTTAAGCTCCACGCAGTCGTCCGCGATGTCGCAGTTCTGCAGCTCGCAGATCAGCGTCATGTCGTTGCAGGCGTACTCGGGCGGGCAGTCGTCGTTGGTGAGGCAGGGACCGGGTTCCGTTTCGTCGTCGCCATCCCCGTCGCCATCGCCGTCGGTGTCGTCGCCATCGGTGGCGTCGCCGTCGGTGGCGTCGCCGTCACTGGCGTCGCCGTCGCCGGCGTCACCGTCGCCCTGCGTGTCTCCGTCAGTGGTCGCGCCATCCTCGGCCGCGCAGCCGACAAAGGCCGCGATCGCCGCCAGCAGGACCAGAAGAAGCAGCAAGTTCTTCTTTCCCATGTCTAAACTCCTCCTAAGAAACTGGTTAAAGTATGCTTGGCCGAAGCCACCCTCTCAAAAAGTCGCGCAAATCCGCGAACAATTGCTGATGTTGACAACTCGGGCTCTTACCCGTGCGGTTGCCAAGCAATACAGCATTCCACAAACGATGTCAAGCCTTTCAACTCGCCCAAAGGCATGGCTAACGATTTTCACACACGGACCAATTCCCGTGTCCGGGCGGACAGTTATTCAGCGTCCCGTGGACAGTCCCAGGCGGCTTTCCGACGAAAGGCGATACACGGAGAACCGCTCGACCGCCTCATCCAATTTGGTCAACGGCAAGTTGTTGAATTCGGCCAACGAATCCAACGACACGCCGCGGGACAACTCCACGGTTTCCACGTCCACCGAGGGGCCGAACGGGTCGTCGTCGGGAGGCGTCGGCAAGATCATATCTACATAAGACAGGATGCTGCCGTCGGCGCCGACCAGCACTTCCCAATCCCGTTGCTGATTGTGAAATACGGCCCGGTAGATGTCGCCTTGTTCGTTCCCCAGCAAACTCAAGCGCCGCTCGGCCTCGAACACTTGCGCCCAGAGAACGAATGGCAGGAAATCGCCGACATTCGCCTCGCTGGGAGCATTCTCCGAATAACGAACGATTGCCGAATAAGGAGCGGGGCCGTCGTCGAAGCCGAACAAATTGGAGAAAGGCACGGCGTAGGCGATCAAGATGTAACGATCGTAAAGCCCACCGTATAAAGGGGCGAAATTGACCCACAGTTCCCCGCCCTCCTCGGGATTGGGCTTGTCGGGATTGGTTTCGTCCAACGCCTTGGCGCCGACGCCGAGAGGAACGAACTGGCCGTTTGGCGTTCTGGCGCCGACCAGGGCAAACACGCCGTCCGGCAGACCGCTGAAAATCGACGGCAGCTTGCCGGCGGTCACCTTGACGCGGCGATCCAGGGCCCGCTCCAGCACAAGCGGCCCCGGCAGCGGGGTGAACCCGCTGTAATCCGGAACCAGATCGTTCGTCTGGCCGTTGCCGTTGAGGTCGGCCTCGTCATAAGGCGGCTGCGCGCCCGTGCCGTCGTCCGGAACCATCGGCTGGGCGTCCAGCGACACGCCTTCCAATACGGCGTGGTAGAAAGTCCCGGAGTAGGCCAGGCTGGAGATGAGAAACGCTCCGACGTCGATCCAGCCGGCATAGAGCCGCGCGACCACTTGCTCCATCAGATCGTCGGCGGCGATAAAGCCGCCCATCGCCCAGGCGGTCGTGCTGCGGATGTCGCCTTCGGCGAGGACCTCCCGCTGCGGCGAATCGTCGCCGAGAACAATCTCGACGTTCGACGGCATGGGCAGCTCGTCGTGAAATGGCCCGTCGAAGGGGATGACGGTCATCAACGGACTGGCGAACAATTCGGTGACGCCCAAATCGAGCAGGCTTCCCACGACGCTGAGCCCGGCCATGCCGAAGCGCGAATCCTGCTCCAAGACGGCCGGAATGCGGCTGAAATCAAGCTCGCCGCGCACGCCGGCCTTGCGATTCAGGCCGGTGAAGCGTCGCAGGGGGATCAGTACGTCCCTGGCGCCTATTTTAAGGAGGCTGCGATAATGGTAGTTCGGATGGAACACATGGATGTCGAACGGCGGTTCGGCGTCCTGGAAAGTCGCCACGCCGCGGTTGGCCTCGGTCGGCGTCACCGCCGAAAGATCGTTGATCATCACCGTTGCGCCGCTCACCGTTTCGCCGGTGGACTGATCGATGACGATGACGCGCGCGCCCGAAAGCTGAAGCGCGAAATTCTGCAACGACACGCTCGCGGACAGCCCCAAACCCTCGCAGATTTCCAACGCGAAGTGCGGCTCGACCAGGATCGTCGTGGTGCCGGAGCGCAGTCCGCCGCGCGCCAGACCCGTGCTCGGATCGATGCTGACGACGCCGGAATCGAGCGACCGCCAGCGGAAGGCGACGGAAGGAATAAGCGCCCCCGAGGCATCGACGGCGTGGGCGACGAGCTGCATTTCCTGGCCGATTTTCAGATAAGGAAGCACGCGTTCGATGAACATGTCGGCGATGCCGGAACAATCGGGCTGCGGCGCGCACAGCCCTCCCGTGCAATAATGCCCGTCGGGGCAGTCGCCGTTGGCCGTGCAGGCCGTCGGTTGGCAGGTCCCGTCGGCGCAAACGTACGCCGGCCCGTGCGAGGTCTGGCATTCGCCGTCGTCGTCGCACTCTACCGTCGGTATACAGACGAACGTGTAGGGATTGCAGGTGTAACCCTCGGGGCAATCGTCGATGGTGCGGCAAACCGTTGCGGCTTCCTGCTCGCCGTCGATGGGCTCCCCTTCTCCATCGTCCAGGTCGCCGTCGGAAAGCGGAGCATCGCTGTCGGCGGGGGAATCACCCGATTGGTCTTCATCGGAGGAAAATTCGGAACCGGGACCGGCTTCGCCGCAGGCGACGAAGAAGAGAACGATCAATGCGCATAAACCTATCCGCCACCCTTCTTTCGGAAGCGTGACAAACATCCCCCCTCTGATGGAAACCATCGTTGTCCTAGGGCTTTTGCGCATCTTCACACAGTCGTCGGCCCATCACCGGCCGCCTATTCATGCAAGTTGCATACCGGCCCCCGCAAAAGCGAAAGAATGCGCTGTTATTCTAGTATCTTGCTCCTTTTTTCGCAACCACTATTCGGAAAATTTCCCCCATAAAGAGGTTCCCAAACGCGACATTTCTGTCTGGATTGTCAAGAGGCCGTGTAAGGCTTTCCCGCAAATCGAGATAAGCCGATGGTCCCTTGGCGGCTTTCTCCGGTCGCCCTGCCCCTGCAAAGACGCCCTTTCTCCGCGGACAAACGTTTCCCCTCGACCCAGATCGGCTCAAGCCTGAAACTTGACTTGCTATCAACCCCTCCCTATGCTGGGTAGGCTCGATTTTATGCGATGAGGTACGGCGTGATGACGAAAACTTCCGTGTGGGCGGCATTCTCCGTCTGGATTGTCGTTCTTCCGACGCTGGCCTGCAATGAAACGCCGCCGGCCGTATACGATTATGCCGATCCCGATCTCTACGCCGGCGACGGCGACATCGATTTGCCCCCCGGCGACCTGGAAACCGATGGCGACGGCGACATCGAACCGGATAATGAGGAAAACGAGGCGGAGTCCACGGAGGACGCGGATTCCGATGTGGATGAAGGTCCGGTTTACGCCTGCCTGCGGCGCGTGGCGACGGGCGGTTTCGGCGACAACCTGAACAAGCACGCCAGCGCCATGGCCGTTTTTAAAGACCGGTTGTTCGTCGGCACCTTCAATGGCGACGGCGGCAGCGAAATTCAAGGCGAACCGGAGTATTCTTTCGGCGGTGAAATCTGGGCTTACGACGGCGAGACGTGGACGAAAATCATCGAGCGCGGTTTCGGCGACTTCGACAACATCGCCGTCACGACGCTGGTCGCCGTCGGCGGCGAAAAACTTTACGCCGGCACGCTGAACGTCCAGACCGGCGCGCAGTTGTGGGTGAGCGAAAACGGCGAGACCTGGGACTTCGTGGGCAAGGACGGCCTCGGCGATCCGGCGAATACGGCCGTGCGAGCCATGGCCGACTTCAACGGCCAGTTGATCGTAGGCACGGAAAACACCCAGTCCGGCGCGCAATTGATCAAGTTGCGCCAATTCATCTTGAGCGCGATCGTCCGCGACGGCATCGACAGTCAGGCCAACACCCGCATCGGTGCCATGACGATGCTGCGCGGCAAACTGCTGATCGGCGTGAGCGGAGTCACCGGCGCGTCGATCTATCAGTACGACGGCGACGCCGTGACGCGCCTGACCGGCCAGGGACGATCGTTCGACTTTCCCTTCGGCCATACCGGCGTGGCGTCGATGACGGTCCACAATGAGCGCTATCTCTACGCCGGCACGGAGAACCTCGTCAACGGCTTCGGCGTTTTTCGTTCGCGCGACCTTTCCCGCTACCTCCAACTGGAAAGCGACGGTTTCGGCGACCGCGCGCAGGCGTATGGCTGGTCGCTGGCCAGCTTCCAGGGCTCGCTGTTCGTCGGCGCGTTCAACCAGGGCAGTCTCTTGAATCCGCTGGAGAGCGGCGGAGCGATATTCAAGTCCGACGATGGGGAGTCGTTCACTAAACTCGTGGGCGATGAAGGGCCCTGGGCCGGGCCGGGAATCGACAACGACCGCAATTACGGCTTCCCTTCCATGGCGGTCTACCGCGACAAGCTTTACGTCGGCACGGGGCAGTGCTATTCCTGCGGGGGACGCGAGGGGCTGGAGGTTTGGGAGATCGACGACGCCGATTGCGTCGGCGGCTTCGCGCGGTGATTCGATCCTGCTTTAGAATCCCAAGGCGAGCAGTATCGCACCCACCGCCAGGCCAAACACCACCTTGAACAGTTTAATTTTGAGGCTGTCTTCCAAAGAATAGCCCAAAAGCGGCAGGAGGCCGTGGCCGTCCTGAACGAGCGAGTTGGCGATCAGGACGGCGAAGCCGATCTGCCCTTGGGCGAAGAGCGAGATGAAAATCAGGTTCGGACCGGATACGGGCAGGATGCCCACGATCACGCCCAGAAAAAGCAGGATCGTCTGGTTGTTCGTGACAATCTGGTTCAAATCGAACGAGTGCTGTAAAACGCCGATTACCAGCATGGTGCCCAGCAGCCACAAATAAATCTTCGGCAAATGCCGCTTTAAAATGTGTCCCCACAGGTGTTCCACGACGAAATGCCGGAAATCGAATCCGCGCGCTTCGAATTCGCCGTGGTGCTCGATGGCGCACTTCTCGTTGACGCGCATGCCCGTCGCACGCTTGAAAAAATCGGCGAGCGCGCCGGCGGCGATCCCCGAAACAACCAAGGCCGCCATCAAGATGACCACATCGGAAACCTTTATCGCGTTGCTCGGATCTAGAGCGGCGGCGATCATGACAAAGGCCTCGTCGCCGAAGGTGGCGGTCAGCGTGGAAACGATACCCCCATAACCGATGATCCCGGCCATGTACAGCGAATCGGCGGCGAAGGATCCGCTGCAGCCGGGAGTGACGCCCAGGAAGGAACAGAAAGTGTACTGGCCGGCGAGGTTCTGGGTGATGTAACGGCGTATGAAGCGCGAGAATTTAAGCTCGAACAGTTCGACCAAAGCCATCAGCACGAAAACGATGGCGATGATCTCGATCGATTCGAGAAAGACGCCGAGAAAAAGATCTCCGAGGCCGCCGCCTGCGGCCGCGTGCTCGTGCATGGCCGGTCCCTCCGGGGTGCTTTACTTGCGGTTGTCGTAGTACGGCGGGCCGGGAATGCGAGGCGGTATTTTGCCGTACTTTTCCTTTTCGTTCGCGGCTCGCAATTTTTTGACGAGTTTGACGATGGTGAACACCACCACGCCGGCGAGCGCGAACTTGCACAGCATCAGCCAGCCGCGCGGCAATCCGACGGAGTTCAGCGCCAGATTGACGCCCAGAATGACGGCCAGCACGGCGAAATACGGCGGCGACGCCGTAGCGACGATCTGGGAAATCCCGCCGGTTTTCGAAACGGCGTATTTTTCCAACACCCTTCCCAGCCGAAGATAAATCCACGTTGCGGCGGCGAGACCCGCCAGCAAATAAAAAATCACCCCGCCCCATGCCGCTTCCGACTGCATCGGCTCGCCTCCCGGAACGCTTTATTGGCCCCCAGCATCGCCGATTGGAAACGCCGTGTCAATCGCGCCGGCAAGGCGCCGGTTGGCTGGCGGAAAACCTATAGGGCGATTGCTCTACTGCAAAAACGATCCGATGAGTTTTCTAACAGCGTCCGTCGGGTAAGAGATGGAGGCCAGCAGATTTTGCAGGTCCTGCCCTTCGTGGCGTTCTTCGTGGTGTGGTTCCATGCCGGCGAACTGGAAACTCTGCACCAATCTGAAGCGACCATCGTCAAGCCGGTAGAGGTTGACGGTTTCGGTGTTGATCGGCCAGCGCGCGCCGCTCTGGTGCTCCTCGACAAGTTCGGCTACCAACGTGAGGCCGTGTTCCGCTGCGTCCTGAATTCCGTGCGTCGATTGAATCTCGGGCATGACTTCCTCGCTAAAAGCGTTTCGAATAGAAGAGGGTCAGGCTGGATCGCTTATTCCGGCGGACGGTGCGAATCGGCTGAAGAGCGATTTTTCGTCTTCAGATAATCGGCAGCGTCTTGGGCGGCTTACCCAGCGGAAACGCCAGGTCGATCATGGCGAGGTCGGATTCGGAAAGGACAAGCTCGCCAGCGCCGGCGTTCTCCTCGACGTGCGCAAGGCTCGACGCCTTGGGAATGGCAAACGAGCCGTCATGCCGCAAGAGCCAGGCCAGCGCCGCCTGGCGCGGCGTGGCTTGATATCGCGCGGCGACGTCGGCGAGGACGCGCCCTCCCGCCGAGCGCCCCGCCGGGAAGCGACCGCTGCCGAAAGGGCTGTAGGCGACGACGGCCACGCCATGCGCGGCGCACCACGGCAGCACGCGATGTTCGATGGCCCGCTCGCCAAGATGATAGAGCACCTGATTGCAGGCGATCTGACCCTCGCCGACGAGCGAAACCGCTTCCTCCAGATCATCGGCGTCGAAGTTGCTGACGCCCCAGGCGCGGATTTTCCCGTCGGCCACGAGCCTGGCGAAGGCGCGGAACGTCTCTTCCAGAAGGACCGAGCCGCGCCAGTGCAACAGGTAAAGGTCAAGGCGATCCGTTTTCAGACGGCGCAGGCTCGCCTCGCAGGCCGCCAGCGCGCTGCGATAGGAAGCATTCTGCGGCATCACCTTGGAAACGAGGAAAACCTCGTCGCGCCGGTCGGCGATAGCGCGGGCGACAAGCCGCTCCGCTTCGCCCGAGCCGTACATTTCCGCCGTATCGACGTGCGTAAGTCCGAGATCCAAGCCTTGCCGCAGCGCCGCCACGGCGGCGTCGGGCGTCTTTTCGATCAGCCAGGTTCCCTGACCGATGACGGGGATTGCGCGGTCCAGCAAACCGAAGGATCGGGCGCGCATGATGGCTCCTTTCTGTCGCATTTTTATTCTCGCCTATTCCTATAGAGAAAGAAAGGATGACACTCTTGTTAAGGACTTTCGGAAATGCGCCGAATGCTTGACAGCAGCGGGGGCGAGGTATAGGGTGTGCCCGCTCGTTCGGCGCCGATGCGTGTCAGACGCCGACAAATTACGTGTTGTCCGTGTTGTTCACGTTGAGGTGATGGTCATGCGCGTCGTGGATCATGAGCAGTATCAGCGGCTGTGCATCGAAATGCGCAAGCAGGTCGGCGGCATCCTCGAAATCAAACCCAAGTTCTACATCCGCACCGTTGACGATCTGGCGACGATCTACACGCCCGGCGTGGCCGAACCCTGCCGCCGGATCGCCGAAAACCCCGAACTGGCTTACACCTACACGGGCAAAGCCAACACGATCGCCGTCATTTCCGACGGCACGGCCGTATTGGGTCTGGGCGACATCGGCCCCATGGCCGGCCTGCCGGTGATGGAAGGCAAAGCGGCCCTCTTCAAGCAGTTCGCCGGCATCGACGCCGTGCCGATCGTCGTCGGCTCGACCGACGTGGATAAATTGGAAATGTTCGTTCGCATGATCGCGCCGACCTTCGGCGGCATCAATCTGGAAGACATTTCCGCCCCGCACTGCATCGAGCTTGTGGAGCGGCTGCGCGACCTCGAAATCCCGCTCTTCCACGACGACCAGGACGGCACGGCGGTCGTCACCACGGCGGCGCTGAAAAACGCGTTGGCGCTCACCGGGCGGACTTTCGCTGATGCGACGATCGTCATCAACGGCGCGGGTGCGGCAGGATACGCGATCGCCAAGATGCTTTCCCGTCAGACGCCGCGCCCGAAACGGATACTCATCCTCGACAGCAAGGGGATCATTCACCGCGAAGCCGGCAAACCGCTTCATTTCCACAAGGAATTGATGCTCAAAATGCCTGGAGTCGAGGAAGGCAAAGGCTCGCTGGCCGACGCCATGCGCGGCGCGGACGTGTTCATCGGCGTCTCCAAGGCCAGGCTTGTCACGCCGGAGATGGTGCGGTCGATGGCCCCCGATCCGATCGTTTTCGCCATGGCCAACCCCGACCCCGAGATCATGCCTGGCCTGGCCTACGAAGCGGGAGCGGCGATCGTCGGCTCTGGCCGTTCCGACTATCCGAATCAGATCAACAACGTCCTCGCCTTCCCCGGCATTTTCCGCGGCACCCTCGACGTGCGGGCGCGGCGTATCACGCCGCGCATGCTCGACGCGGCGGCGACGGCGTTGGCCAACGTCCTGCGCCACCCGACGCGCGACAAGATCCTGCCGAAGACCTTGGATCGTTGCGTGTCCGGTAAGATCGCCGACGCCGTGGCCGAGGCCTGGACCGAAGAGATGGGCCTGCCTGCGCCTCCCAAGCACCACGGCGCCGCCCACGACCCGCGAGCGAATCGGAACTGACAGGCCGCGAACACGGCAGACTCGCAACCCTCGCCTGAAAAAATTTTCCCCCCTGTCTTGACAGCCTGAAAAGCGGACTTATTTTTCACTCGTCATCGAGCGATAACGCGGTGTTATCGCTAGGTTTTTCGATAAACCTGCGCGGCGGACGGGCCGCCGCGCGATACGTTTCGACATCCAGGTCGATTTCCGTCGGGCCGGCCGCGTTGCGGTCCGGCGATTGAAATAAATCGGCCGCTTCAAAGCTCTTAGGGAAGGCTGTCCTCGTCGCGGGGGACCCCCGCGACAAGGACGCCCAGGCGACGATTGACGCCCGGCGGCATTGCGCCGGGTTTGTTTCTACGGTATAGACATCGCGTTCATCATTCTACCAAGGGGAAAGGAAATGGCCATGAAACTGAAACCGTTGAACGACCGGGTGATCGTGCGCCGTCTGGAGGAAGAGGAGCGCACCGCCGGGGGATTGATCATCCCCGACTCGGCGAAGGAAAAACCGATCCAGGGCAAAGTGCTGGCCGTGGGCAAGGGCAAGCTGACCGACAAGGGCCAGCACCTCCCGATCGACGTCAAGGAGGGCGACGTGGTTCTCTTCGCCAAGTACTCGGGCTCGGACGTCAAGCACAAGGATGAAGAACTCCTGATCCTCCGGGCGGACGACATCCTCGCCGTCGTGGAGAGATAGGCTTAGAAAGGAGACGACGATGGCGAAGCAGATCATTTTCGACGAGAAGGCCAGACAGAAGATCCTCTCCGGCGTCAACCAGCTCGCCGACGCGGTGAAAGTCACGCTCGGCCCCAAGGGCCGCAACGTCATCATCGACAAGTCCTTCGGTTCGCCGACGGTGACGAAAGACGGCGTGTCGGTGGCCAAGGAGGTGTCGCTGGAGGACAAATTCGAGAACATGGGCGCGCAGATGGTGAAGGAGGTGGCCTCCAAGACCTCCGACGTCGCCGGCGACGGCACCACCACGGCGACGGTCCTCGCCCAGGCCATTTACCGCGAAGGCATCAAGGCTGTGGTCGCGGGCTACCCGGCGATCGAAGTCAAACGCGGCATCGACAAGGCCGTGGAAGCGGTCGTCGAATCCATCAAAAAGCTTTCCAAGGCGACCAAGGACCATAAGGAGATCGCCCAGGTTGGCGCGATTTCGGCCAACAACGACGAGGCGATCGGCGACATCATCGCCGAGGCGATGGAGAAGGTCGGCAAGGAAGGCGTCATCACCGTCGAGGAAGCGAAGACGATCGAGACGACGCTGGACGTGGTCGAAGGCATGCAGTTCGAACGCGGCTACATCTCGCCCTACTTCGTCACCAATCCCGACACGATGGAAGCTGTCCTCGAAGATCCTTATATCCTGCTGTACGACAAGAAACTCTCCGTCATGCGCGAACTGCTTCCCATCCTGGAGCAGGTGGCGAAGATGGGCAAGCCGCTGATGATCGTCTCCGAGGACATCGAAGGCGAGGCTTTGGCGACGCTCGTCGTCAACAAGCTGCGCGGCATCCTGAATGTCGCCGCCGTCAAGACCCCCGGCTTCGGCGACCGCCGCAAGGCGATGCTTCAGGACATCGGCGTCCTCACCGGCGGCACGTTGATTTCCGAGGAAGTCGGCCTGAAGCTGGAAAACACGACGGTGAAGGACCTCGGCCGGGCGGGCCGCATCAAAATCAACAAGGACAATACGACGATCGTCGATGGCGCGGGCAAGAAGGACGCGATCCAGGCGCGCGTCAAGCAGATCCGGGCCCAGATCGAGGAGACCACCTCGGACTACGACCGCGAGAAGCTGCAGGAGCGGCTGGCGAAGCTGGTCGGCGGCGTGGCGGTCGTCAAGGTCGGCGCGGCCACCGAATCGGAGATGAAAGAGAAGAAAGCCCGCGTCGAGGACGCCCTGCATGCGACGCGCGCGGCGGTCGAGGAAGGCGTCGTCCCCGGCGGCGGCGTGGCGCTCTTGCGCGCCCAGAAGGCGCTGGATGAACTTTCCGTTTCCGAGGCGCAGAAAGTGGGCGTGGAGATCGTGCGCCGCGCGATCGAGGAGCCGATCCGCCAGATCGCCCACAACGCCGGGGTGGACGGCTCGATCGTCGTCAACAAGGTGCGCGAAAACAAGGACGCCTACGGCTACGACGCGCGGGCCGACGAGTATGGCGACCTCAACGAACGCGGCATCATCGACCCGACGAAGGTCGTGCGCACGGCGCTGCAGAACGCGGCTTCCGTGGCCGGCCTGCTGCTGACCACCGACTGCATGATCACCGAGAAGCCGGAGCCGAAGAAGGGTCCGGCCGCGCCGGGCATGGGCGGCATGGACGACATGATGTAAGTTTTTCAACGGCCGATTCGACTCGCCACAAACAGAGCGCCCCCGCGTGAAAATTCGGGGGCGTTTTTTTATAACGACCGTCGTCTGGCGGCCGCCAAACTAACCAGCAGCAGCAGGGTCGCCAGTCCCGCAGGGGCCGTCTGGTGGCAGCCGTCGCCACTCGCTTCGATCTCGCCAACGAGATTTGTATCCTTGTACATGCCACCCAAACCAGGAACGATCGGCCCGGAAGGACAGCCATCTCCATCGCATAACACTTCGACTTTTACATAACATACACCCTCACGAGCATCGCAGTCGTGATTCTCGAAACAATCCAACAGCCAGCGCATCTGGTTTTGCCATTCCTCGTAATCATTGCAGCATTTAACGAGCCCCAGATCCGTAATCTCCTTGACAGTCTGCTCGCAATGATTGAGCTGCTCGTTAAGCGATTGGCACACCGTCAACGCCGCGTCCTGACAATCCGTCTCCGGATCGGGCGGCGGATTTGGGCAGGACTCCGCTAGCCGCGTGCGGCAATCTTCTTCCGTCGCCGCCTGCATCGAGTCGTCCGCATCGCCATCATGGTCCATAGTAGTACCCATATCGCTGCCATCGGCGCATTCACAGATGTAGCTTTCGATGCTGCTTATCGTGCAACTTCCTTTCTCGTTGTCGCAAGTCACCTCGGTCGCCCCCGCCGTTGCCCCAAACAGCATCGCTGCGATTGAGACTAAAAACAACGCGACGGAACAGGTTGCGCCCCTCATTGAACTCCGTTCCATGGGCATCCTCCGCATCATTTGGCTGAGTCGTTAAAAGGCGAGTCCAGCAAGATTATAAGTAAAAATTTTTTAAAAGTTCAACTTAATAATCCAGACTGAGCGCCGAGTAAGAATAGATCAACCCCAAATCGTTTAAAGTCGCATCGGCATGGAAGCAAAGTTTGCTGAAGATTTAAGCATCATTAAAAATTCTGTTCCGCGGAGCGGTAATTCTCGATTGCAGCGGGGCATCCGGATCAAAGCGCCAGCAGCGAGGAAAGGCCGAGCACGGCGAAGGCCGCCACGATGAGGGCGGTGAAAACGACGTGCAGGATGGCGATGCCGATTCCGCCTAAGAATCCCGTGCCCAGAATCCAGGCGAAACCCCAGGCGGCAAGCAGAAACGCCACGATCGAGCCGGCCACCGGAAACCCCAGACCCAGCGCGTGCAGGATCGACGCGACCACGAGCGCCACCAGGCACCAGAGGAAGCCGGTGCGCCTGGCGCCCACCGCCGCCGCCGCGAGTTTGACGGGCAGGAGAACGACGGCGATCCCGACCAGAAAAAGGATGAACAGGCCGAGCGCGGTGTAGCCGAGAATCTGCATGGCTAGCCCCAGATCTCGCGGTCGAAGAGCATCGAGATGTCGGCGGCGGGCGCGCTGTGCGTCAGCCGGCCGATGGAAATCAGGTCCACGCCCGCTTCGGCGTAGGCGCGCACGTTTTCCAGGGTCACGCCGCCCGAGACTTCCAGTTTCACCCGGCCGTTGACGCGCGCGGCGGCCTGCGCCGCCTGCTGGGGGGGGAAATTATCGAGCAGAACGATCATTGCCCCCGCCGCCAGCGCCTCGTCCAGTTCGTCGAGCGTCGCCACCTCGACCTCGACGGCGATGAGGTGATGGCAGTTGGCGCGGCAGGCGGCTATCGCCTTGGCGATGCCGCCGGCGGCGCGGATGTGGTTTTCCTTGATCAGCACGCCGTCGAACAGTCCCGCGCGATGGTTGAACGCGCCGCCGCAACGCACGGCGTATTTCTGCAGGATGCGCAGGCCGGGGGTGGTTTTGCGGGTGTCGAGAATCCTGGCTTTCGTGCCGGCTGTCGCCGCGACGAACTGCCGCGCCAGGGTCGCCGTGCCGGAGAGGCGCTGCAGAAAATTCAGCGCCGTCCGCTCGGCCATCAGCAAGGCGGCGGCGTTGCCGGAGACGACCAGCAGCGTCTCGCCGGCCGGAATCGATTCGCCGTCGGCGCGGCCGACGGAAAAGGTGCATTCCGGGTCCAGCTTGTTGAAGATCGTTTTCGCCACCTCGATGCCGCAGAGGACGTGATCGCTTTTGGCCACGAGCCGGGCCACGGCGCGCTTCTCCACCGGAATGCAGGCGCGCGTGGTCACGTCGCCGGGACCGATGTCCTCCGCCAGCGCGAGGTTGACGATCGCCTCGTAATCCGAGAGCGGCAGCCGTTCGCCGGTCATGTCAACCCTCCAGTTCGGCCAGATGCCGAGAGAGCTTTTCCTTCTTTTCCGACAAGTCGCGCACGCGTTCCCGTTCCGTCGCCACCACGTCGGCCGGGGCGCGGGCCACGAAACCTTCGCTCGCCAGGCGCGATTCGGAGACCGCCAGTTCCTTCGTCGTTTTGGCGAGCTGCTGGGCGGCGCGCTTCTTTTCCTCCTCGATGTCGATGAGGCCGGCGAGGAGAACGAACACTTCCGCGCCCGTCACCACGCCCTTCGCCGCCGGGCCGGTCTTGTGGAACGTTTCGACGATGCTCAGCTCGGAAAGCCGCGCCAGCTCGACGATCGCCGGACGCTGCGCCTCGAAGAGGGCGCGCAACGCGGCGTCGGGAGCCTGCACGACGATCGGGATCTTGCGCCCCGGCTCGATGCCGCACTCGCCGCGGATGTTGCGCGCCGCGCGGATCACGTCCTGAAGCCGCGTCATCGGCAGTTCGTCGCTCTCGTAAGCCGCCGCGTCGGCGAACTCCCCTGGCGCGGGGTAGGGCGCGATCATGATCGACGCCGCTCCGCCGGCCGCGCGCGGCAGCTTCCGCCAGATCTCCTCGGTGACGAAGGGCATGAACGGATGCAAAAGCCGCAGCGCCGCGTCGAGCACGCGCGCCAGCACGTGCTGCGCCGCCGCCTTCGCCTTCGGATTCTCGCTCTTGTACAAAGCGGATTTGGCCAGTTCGATGTACCAGTCGCAGAATTCGTTCCAGAAGAAATGGTAGACGCCCATCGCCGCCTGGTCGAAGCGCCACTCGCTCATGCCTTCGTTGACGGCGATCGCGGCCTTGCGCAGGCGCGAGAGGATCCAGCGGTCGGCGAGCGAGTAATCCTCCGGAGCGGGCGAGCAGGAGAGGTCGTAGCCGTCCAGATTCATCATCGCGAAGCGGCTGGCGTTCCAGATCTTGTTGGCGAAGAAACGATAGCCTTCGATGCGGCGCGCGTCGAGCTTGATGTCGCGGCCCTGGCCGACCATCGAGATGAGGAAGAAACGCAGCGCGTCCGCGCCGGAGGCGGGGATGCCGTCCGGGAAAAGCTTCTGCGTGGCCTTCAGAATCGCCTCGACCTGCTTCGGCTGGATGCCCAGCGATTGCGCGTCGCTTTTGCGCTTGGCGAGCAACTCCTCCCGGCCGATGCCGTAGATGATGTCCAGGGGATCGATGACGTTGCCCAGGGACTTCGACATCTTGCGGCCTTCGTGGTCGCGCACCATCGCGTGCAGGTAAACGGTGGAGAAGGGCGGCTGTTTCAGGAAATGGATGCCCATCATCATCATCCGCGCCACCCAGAAGAAGATGATGTCGAAGCCCGTCTCCATGATCGTGTTCGGATAGAAACGTTGCAGGTCTTTTGTCTCCTCGGGCCAGCCGAGCGTCGAGAAGGGCCAGAGCGCCGAGGAAAACCAAGTGTCGAGCACGTCTTCGTCCTGATGGATGGCGGCGCCGCCGCACTTCTCGCACGTCGTTGCGCCGTCGCGGGCGACGGTGACGTGGCCGCAATCGTCGCAGTACCAGGCCGGGATGCGGTGGCCCCACCAGAGCTGGCGGCTGATGCACCAGTCGCGGATGTTGCGCATCCATTCGAAGTACGTCTTATCCCAGCTTTTGGGGACGAGCGCCGTCTTGCCCGACTCCACCGCCTCGATGGCCGGCCGGGCCAGCGGCTCGGCTTTCACGAACCATTGCTTCGAGATATAGGGCTCGACGATCGTGTTGCAGCGCTGGCAGGCGCCGATGTTCATCTGATAATCCTGGCGGCCGCGGTCCAGCCCCAACTCGGCAATTGCTTCTTTCACCGCCTGGCGCGCCGCGAAGCGGTCCAGGCCGGCGAAGCGGCCGGCGTTTTCGTTCAACGTGGCGTCGGGATTCAGGATGTTGATGAATTTCAAATTGTGGCGCAAGCCGGTTTCGAAGTCGTTCGGGTCGTGGGCCGGCGTCACTTTCACCGCGCCCGTGCCGAACTCGGGATCGACGAGTTCGGCGTCGGCGATGATCGGAAACTCGTAGTTCAAGAGCGGATGACGGACGTTGCGGCCGATCTGGTTGAGGTAGCGCGGATCTTCCGGATGCACGGCCACCGCCGAGTCGCCCAGCATCGTTTCGGGACGCGTCGTAGCCACGACGATCTCGCCCGAGCCGTCGGCGAGCGGATAGGCGAAGGACCATAACTCGCCGGCTACGCCCTCCTGGTGCTCCACTTCGAGATCCGAGAGCGCCGTATGGCAGCGTGGACACCAGTTGATGAGCCGGTCCGCACGGTAGATGAGCCTTTCGCGATAAAGCCGTACGAAGGCTTCCAGCACAGCCCTGGAACAGCTTTCGTCCATCGTGAAGCGCGAGCGCGTCCAGTCGAGCGAAGCGCCGAGCACCTTGAGCTGCTCGTAGATGCGGTCGCCTTTCTCGCTCTTCCATTTCCAGACGCGCTTGAGGAATTCCTCGCGGCCGAGCTCGTGGCGCGTCTTGCCTTCCTTGATCTTCAGGTCGCGCTCGACCACCATCTGCGTGGCGATGCCGGCGTGGTCGGTGCCGGGAAGCCAGAGGACGTTGTCGCCGGCCATGCGCCGCCAGCGCATGATCATGTCCTGGATGGCCACGGTCAGCGCGTGGCCCATGTGCAGCGTCCCGGTGACGTTGGTCGGGGGATAAACGAGACAATAGGCGGGGCGCGTCTTGTCGTTTTCGTCGGCGCGGAAATACCCCGCCTCTTCCCAGATTTTGTACCACTTCGCCTCCACGGCGGCGGGATCGTAACCCTTCTCCAACTGCTCGCTCATGCCTGTTCCTCGTCGTTGAAATGCGAATGGGGCCCGACGATCCGAGCCCCACGCCGCGCCGATACCTTTTTTAGGTATGCTGGGTTCGGTTTATACGTGCTCGGCGGTGAGCCGGTCAAGCTCCTTCTTGATGATGACCTCCGCCAGGGCGGGGACGACCTCCCAGGCGACTTCTTCGATGCGGCGCGAAACGGCCTGGCCCATTCCCTCGGCCACCGCCTGGCGCACCACGTCCTTGAGCGCGTCGAGCGGCGCGCCGCCGGCGCCGGCGGCCGAAAAGAGAGCCCGGATGTCGTCGAGCGAGGGCGTTTCGGCCAGGGCGGAGGAAATCCAGGTGTGAACTTCCTCTCCGAAGCCGGCGTGCTTCTGGTTGGCCTGCTCCACGGCTTCTCGCAGCGCCTGCAGCGGCGGGCGGATTTCCTCCGCGACCGCCTCCGCCAC
>QZKR01000011.1 GCA_003598065.1 Myxococcales bacterium
CCATGTCGGCGCGCGTCGTGGATTCCGTGCGGGGAGACGAAAAATCCGCGAAAGCGACGCGGAGTTTGGGCTGCTCGTCGGGCAGCAGGTGCAAAACGCCCGTGCTGACTTCGAAACCGCCTTTTTCCTTGGGAAAAGGCGAACAGGCAGCCAGCGCTGTCGCTAAAAATGCGGCCCGCAACACAAGAGGAACGATTCGCGCCATAAATTTCAACTTCTCCCGCCTGACCGCCGTAGTCGGCGCGGCAGGGGGGAACGAATACGGCAAAGGCGTAGCGACGTGCTGTGCCAGAATCTATTGTTCCTCGATTTCCTGGAGTTTTTTCTGCGCTTTTTTATAGAGGTCGCTGCTCGGCTCCACGAGTTCGAGCACCTGCTGCAATTTCCGTTTCGCCCCCTCGGGTTCGAAATCGACCATGTATTGCCCCTGCATGAAAAGCTGCTGGGCGTATGTCGGCATTTTGTCTATCTCGGCTTTGGCTTCGGCGTTGGCGGGATCGAATTGCAGCGCTTGTTTGAAGCTCTCGCGGGCCAGAAGATAATTGCCGTCGCGCAAGTTTCCCTTGCCCTGGATGAAATAGCCGCGCGCGAACATGGCGTTCATTTCGGCCGCGTATTTGCTCGTGGCGTCCACTCCGAGCTTGCGGCCTTCGTCGGCCAGTTCGCGTTCGAGGGTTTTCATTTCCTCCAGCGTGCCGATGACGGTTTTCGAATCGTTTTTGTTCAAGGCGGTTTCGGCTTTGTCCAGCGTCACTTTGAAGGCGTCGAGCATCGCTTTGAGTCCGAACGCCTTGCCGTCGGCGTCGCAGGCGCAACGGTCTTCCGTGACCTTCTTGATTCTCCTTTGAGCCTCGTCAATGTTGCCGACGACAAACAGCTTGTAGGCGGCGCGAATGCCGTCCATGACGTCTTGTTCGGAAGGAAGCCCGCGCAGGGGTTTGCCTTTGCCGCCGGTCGGTGCGACGACGGCCGCTTTTTCTTTAACAGCCTTCTTTCGCGGTTCCGGTTTCGGCTCGGGTTCCGGTTCCGCGACTTCCTCTTCAACCGGTTCCTCCTCAGGAGCGGCAAGCAGTTCTTCCGGCGGGACAAACAAGCCTACCGTCCATTTCCTGGCGGCGCCATCGTCGAATTTTCCCGGTTTCACGGCGAACGTCTGCGTCCGCTTGGATTCGCCTTCCTGGAGGTTGTAGACCGTGAACGACGCTTCCAGATTCTTGTCGGCGACCTCCAGTTTGCCGACGACGAGCAGGTCGTAGGGCGTGCGTTTGAGCCGCTTGTCGAGGCATTTGAAATCCACGCCGCAACGCAGCAGCGCCCGCTCCGATTTGCGGCCGAATTTTTTCGAATGGTCCTGAATCGTGACCACGTCGAACTGAACGAATTTTCTCATTCGTTCGGCGAGCATGCCGTCGATGGCTTCCGCCTCGTCGAGATCCACGTCCGGACCCGGCGTGAGGGGCAGCACCAGCACCTTGCCTAGGGCGTCGGCGGCATCGGCCGCGGGCGAGAATGAGACGGCTGTCGCCAGAGCCATCCCGGCGACAAGCAGAATGTTCAGAAAAAGGGCGCGTGCCATGCTTTGCTCTCCTGCTAAGCGAAATCCTTTCAACCCTCACCCAAACGGGTTGATTCTACTGAAAGCGTCCTATCCCGCAAGTATTATCCAAGAAAGTCGCGGGCGGGCGTCTCACTCCGGTTTCACGCCCTCGCGCAGAGCGATCGACAGTTCTTTGAGTTGCGCGTCCTCCACCGCCGACGGCGCTTCCGTCATCAGGCAGTTGCCCTGCGTCGTTTTGGGGAAGGCGATCACGTCGCGGATGGAGTCCGTTCCGGCCAGCAACATGATGGTCCGGTCCATGCCGAAGGCGATGCCTCCGTGCGGAGGCGCGCCGAACTTCAGAGCATCCAGCAGGAAGCCGAATTTCAGCCGCGCTTCCTCCTCACCGATCCCCAAGGCGCGGAAAACGCGTTCCTGGACGTCGGAGCGGTTGATACGGATCGAGCCGCCGCCGATCTCGTTGCCGTTCAGCACCATGTCGTAGGCGCGGGCGAGCACGGCGCCGGGGTCGCTTTCCAGTTTGTCCAGGTCTTCCAGGCGCGGACTGGTGAATGGATGGTGCATGGCCATCCAGCGTTTGTCCTCGGCCGACCACTCGAACATCGGGAAGTCGTAGACCCAGAGGAAGTTGAGCTTGTTCGGATCGACGAGGCCCATGAGGTCGGCGACCTTGCGCCGCAGGGCGGCCAGCGAATCGTTGACGATCTTTTCCTGGTCGGCGACGAAAAAAATAACGGAGTTCGTTTTTGCGCCGACGCGCGCTTCGATTTTTTTCGCCAGGGCGGGTTCGAAAAACTTGGCGATCGAGCCCTGCCAGCCTTCCGGCGCGACACGCACCCAGGCCAGACCTTTCGCGCCGTACACCTTGACCGCCGGGTCCAGGTTTTTCTCGATAAACGAGCGCGACAGCTTCTGCTCGGGATCGTCCACGGCGAACGCCTTGACGGTTTTGCCTTCCGCCGCCGCTTGGGCGAACACCTTGAAGCCGCAACCGGCCACGAGGTCCGTGAGCCGTTGCAAAAGCAGCCCGTAGCGCGTATCCGGACGGTCGATGCCGTAATGCTCGACCGCTTCCTGATAGCTCAGGCGCGGCATGGGACGGGGGATTTCGATTCTGCTGATCTCGCGCCAGATTCTCGCCACCATGCCTTCGAAGATGTCGAAAATAAGTTCCTCGGTAGGAAAGGAAAGCTCGCAGTCGATTTGCGTGAATTCCGGCTGACGGTCGTTGCGCAAGTCCTCGTCGCGGAAGCAGCGGACGATCTGGAAGTAGCGGTCGTAACCGGCGACCATGAGGATTTGTTTGAAAAGCTGCGGCGACTGCGGGAGCGCATAAAACTTGCCGCCATGAACGCGCGAAGGCACCAGGTAGTCGCGCGCCCCCTCCGGCGTGCTCTTGGTGAGAATCGGCGTTTCGATCTCCAGGAAACCATGCTCATCCAGGTAGCGGCGGACGATCTGATTCACCTGGTGCCGCATGATCATGATTTTCTGCAACGGTTGCCGGCGCAGGTCGAGGTAACGGTATTTGAGGCGCGTCACCTCGTTGGTGGTCGTCTCGTCCGCGATTTGAACCG
The DNA here is from genome assembly GCA_003598065.1 of Myxococcales bacterium. Lineage (GTDB taxonomy): Bacteria > Myxococcota_A > SURF-8 > SURF-8 > SURF-8 > SURF-8. The sequence continues at coordinate 3,136 of QZKR01000011.1, forward strand.
GCAGCGGCTGGGCCGTGGCGAGGATGACGACATTGTCGGCGTAAACCTCGATTTCGCCCGTCGCGAGTTCGGCCTTGACGTTCTGGCCGCGATCGACGACCGTCCCGGAGACGGCGACCACGTATTCGTCGCGCAGGGCGTCGAGCGCGTCTTTGTGAGCGTCCATTTTAGCATAGTCGAGCACGACCTGGGTGAAGCCGTAGCGGTCGCGCAAATCGACGAACACGCAACCGCCATGGTCGCGGCGCGACTTGACCCAGCCCTTGAGCACGACCTGCTGGCCGACCTGAGCGCGGCGCAACTCGCCGCACGTATGGGTTCGATTTGCCGAAAGCAATGGGTTCATGCGTTATTCTCCGCTTGTATGAAGTTTGCTACATCCCCCTGGCGGATAAACAGAATGCCCAATTATAGGCAGTGACGCAAGCGCGTCAAGCGAAAGCCAATCTAATCACTTAAATTCACTTGCAAAAGCCGGCTGACTCATTACCATCGGGGCGAACCTCAGCGGATCGGAATTTTACGATGCTTCGACAGTTCCTTGCCTTATTGGCCTATCTCGTCATCCGCCTGATTTCGGCGCTTCTGCGGGTGCGGATCGTCGGCCGGGGCGGTCTGCTCCGGGCGGTTGAGGAGAACAGGCCGGCGCTGTTTGCGTTTTTCCACGGCCGGCAGTTGATGCTTTTCGGCTATCCGGCGCCGCGTCCGCTGGTGCAGATGGCGTCGCTCTCCAAGGACGGCGATTTGCAGGCCGAAATCCTCCGTTTGTTCGGTTTCACGGTGGTGCGCGGCTCGCCGGCGAAGCGCGGGCAGGAAGCGCTGTATGAAATGACGGAGCTTTGCCTTAACGGCTGCCACGCCGCTCTGGCCGTCGATGGGTCGCGGGGGCCATATCAGAAGGTCAAGCCCGGCATTCTCCAGTTGGCGCGCGACTCGGGCGGGCTTATCATACCCCTGGCCGCCGCCGCACGATATTGTACGGTTCTGTCGCGCAGTTGGGATCGCTATACGATTCCCTGGCCTTTTTCGCATGTCGCGATCGTGGAAGGCGAGCCGATCGAAATCGATTCGGAGATCGACGACGAGGGGTTGGAAGGGCAGCGGGCGATGCTGGAACGGCGATTGTTGGAATTGCAGGCCGAGGCCGAGAGGCTGGTGCGAAACGGCGCAGAAACGGAAGACCCGCCACAATGAAACGATTCTATCCGATCCTCACCACGCTCTCGACGCTTCCCCTGGCGGCTTATTGTCTGGTGCGCCGCGATTTGCGAGCCGGCGTCATGGATCGCTTTCTGCCGCGAGCGGTGGAAACGGCCCGCACCGGCAGCGGCCCCCGTTTATGGGTGCATGCCGCGTCGGCCGGCGAGGTAGCTTTAGGCAACTATTTCATGGAGATATACCGCCGCGAACAACCGTCCGCCGAGTTCCTGCTTACCACCAACACCGCTTCCGGTCTTTCGGCGGCGGCGAAAGGTCCCTGGTCGGCGACCCGGCGTTTCCCTTTCGACGCGCATTTCGCGCTCGCGCGGCTGTTTGCGAGTTTCGCGCCGACCGCCTTGGTGCTGGTCGAGCAGGAATTATGGCCGGGTTTGCTGGAGATGGCGAGGACGCGCGGCGTGCCGGCGGCCGTCGTCAACGCCCGTCTGCCCGAGCGCTCCATTTCGCGCTATCGGGAACTGGACCGGCGTTTCGACGGGATTCTGTCGCATCCGATCTATCTGACGCGCAACGATGCCGATCTCGCCAATCTCGCTCAAGCCGGCGTGCCGGTGGCGCGGATGATCGTTCATGGCGAAATGAAAGTGGACGCCATGGCCGATCGGCTGGCGATGCTTGGCCTGTCGCGCTTGAACGAGCCGATCGTGCTGGCGATCAGCACCCATCGCGGCGAGGAAACGGTATTGCTCGACGCCTTGGGCCGGCTGCGGGTGGATTATCCCGAGGCGCGGCTGATTATCGCCCCGCGCCATGCGCGCCGGGCCTCGCATGTGGCGCGGCTGGCGGCGCGCTACGGTTTCGCGGCGACGCTCGCCGGCGAGGGCGGTCGCGATTCCTGGCAATGGGCCGACGTGGTGGTCGAGGACCGTTTCGGCCGCATGGCCGAGTGGCTGTCGATGGCGTCCGTGGCCTTCGTCGGCGGGAGCCTGGTTCCCAGGGGCGGGCACAACGTCTGCGAGCCGATCCTGGCCGGCGTGCCGGCGCTCGTGGGCCCGCACCATGCGAACTGGGAAGGCTGGGTCCGCATTCTCGATGAAGCGAACGGACTGAGCGTCGTTGAGAACGCGGCCGACGTCGCCCGGGTCGCGGCCTTCGTTTTCGATCAACCGCAGGAAATCAGAATTGCGCTGCATCGCGCGCGATCCTATGTTAAATTAAGCTTGGGAGCGACAGCGCGCAACGTGGCGGCCGTGCGCCGCCTGGAGGCGGGAGGCGATCCGTTTGCAACCGAAGACGGATAGGTGGTACTCGGGCCTTCTCGGCCCCGTGGCGTCCCTGTATCAGAAAGCGGTGCAGGCGCGCCGGCATGCCTACGAAACGTCCCGCCGCCCGAAAAAACGCCTGCCTCGGCCCGTGATTTCCGTCGGCAACCTCACTGTCGGCGGCACGGGAAAAACGCCGTTCGTGCTTTATCTCTGCGACAAGCTTTCCGGCTGGCGGCATGTGGCGATTCTGAGCCGCGGCTACGGGCGTCGAAACCCGCGCGCTTACGTCACCTTGCCCGACGCGCGCCAGCTCGACGAACGCGCCCCGCTTTTCTTCGGCGACGAGCCGGTGATGATGGCCAAGCACATCGCCAACGCCTCCATTCACCTTGGCCCGAATCGTTGGCGCACGGGGCGGCTGGCGCTGGACCGCGCGCCGGTGGATCTTTTCATCCTCGACGACGGCTTCCAGCACGTCGAACTGCATCGCGATCTCGATATCGTCATCCTTAACGGCCAGGAAGATCCGCGCCGCCTGGGCGTTCTGCCCGCCGGAATGCTGCGTGAACCGGCAGAGACGCTGCGTCGAGCCGACATCGTCGTCATCAGCCGCTGCACCCCGGACGGCCAGCATCAAATCGACCTCGACTGGGTGCGCTCGCTCTGCCCGAACGCGCCGATCGTGCTGGCGCGTTATGCCATCGTCGGCGCTTTCGACTTGAAGACCGGCAACGCCGTACCGTTGGATGATCTGCGCAACCACCCGCTCTTCGCCTTCTGCGGCATCGCCGAACCGACGAGCTTTCGCGACACGCTGACGGAAGCGGGCCTGAAACTGGTGGGGCATCATTGCTACGGCGACCACCATTACTTCCGGGGCCGCGAGTTGCACGACATAGAAACCGAAGCGGTCGCCGCCGGCGCGGCCGGCTTGATCACTACCGAAAAGGACGCCGTGCGTATCCTGCCGTTCCGCATTCGCGGCCTGCCCATCTACCGCCTGGACGTGAAGTTCGTCGTTCTCGAAGGCGAGGAACGGCTGTGGGAGCGCATCGGGGACGCGCTGCATGGCCGGTAGGTTGATTCTTGCGGCGCTCGCCGCTTTCCTCCGTGCTTTGTCGTTGAAACAAGCCCAAAGCCTGGGTCGTTGGCTGGGGCGACTCGTCTATTATTTTCTGCCCATCCGCAGACAAACCGTCGTCCGGCAACTGGGCGAGTCGCTGGGGGACGCGCATTCGCCCACCGAAATTCGCCGTCTGGCGCGGGGTGTTTACGAACATCTGGGAATGAACCTTGTCGAGTTTCTGCGCCTTGATGCTTCGCGTCCGGAGACCTTGCCCCCGATCCGCATCGATGGCTTGGAGCGAATACGGAAGGCGGCGGAGCAGGGCAGGGGAGTGCTGGCGCTCACGGCGCACTTCGGCAACTGGGATCTGCTTTGCTGTTCGCAGTCGCTCGCGGGCTGGAGACTGGCGATTCTATCGAAGACCGTCAAACCGGCGTGGCTCAATAATTATTGGATGACGAGCCGCGAACGCTTCGGCCTGCGCATCCTGCCCGGTCGCGGCGTGAAGGTCGATCTGCTGGCGCATCTGGCCGCCGGCGGCGTGGTGGGTTTTGTCCTCGACCAGCACCATCGTGGGCCGGGCGCGGCGGCGGTCGAATTTTTCGGCAAACCCGCCTGGACGACGACGGGGCTTGCCGCATTGGCATTAGACAGCGGCGCGCCGGTCGTGCCGGTGTTCATCCATCGCGAGGCGGACGGTTCGCATGTCCTCGAAGTGGGCGAGAGCGTCGAGACGATCGGCGCCGACTCGCGCGAGGCGACGCTGGCCGCGCTCACGGCGCGCTATGTTACGGAAGTCGAGCGCGCCGTCCGCCGCCATCCCGAACAATGGCTGTGGCTGCATCGGCGCTGGAAGAACGGGGCGATGGTCGTCGATTCCTGATTGGACGGGTAACCCGGTGAGCGAGGTTATAGCCACCCTTTCTTGTCGCATTTTATAATGTCGGTCCGCCCGTCTGCCATCACTCTTGAACTGGAACTCCAGCGTGGGATTGTCGTTGCTTGCGAGCTTTAGGGAACAATCCGGCCTTGGCCTTGCGTCGGAAATACGCCATCTCTTCTTCCCGCGTCATGCCTTTCGTCTCTTCATAAATTTCTTCCTGGATTCGACGCTTCATCGCCACACAGTCGATTGTTTTCTCGTCCTTATTTTTCATCGGGGATCACCTCCTTTAGACGTCCGGATTGAGCCGCTTTGATGATCCGCAAGGAGTCATCGCGAAACAGCGGATCGAAGCAGCCTCCGAATACCGAGGTGTCGAGGTAGGCTCGAAGTTTTCTCGCCATCGATCCTCCTTGCTAGCCGATAGTACCCGGCGCTGGGAGTCGGCGTCAACCCCATCAGATCGTCTTGGCAGGCAGGGATTGCCGGAAAGGCTGAACGAATGACTTCGCCACGAACGCCTATAGACACCAGAATCGGCCATCCGCCGCCCTCCCGAGCAATGGCTGTGGCTGCATCGGCGCTGGAAGAACGGGGCGATGGTCGCCAGTCCCTGGCCGCCTATACCTTGATCCGGAACTCCCGGTAGGCTTCTTCCTTGAGCCAGTCGCGGAAGCGCGGGTGGGCGATGCCGATCATCGCCTTGATGAACTCCGACTGCGTCTGGCCCGACACCTGCGCCACGCCGTGCTCCGTGACGACATACAGCCGTGCTCCCTCGCGCCCGCCCATCAGGTCCGGGCCGACGTGGCTGATCGGCGTGCCCTGCGGCATGAACGGCATGATCGACGACTGTAGCTTGCCATCGACGCCGGTGAAGGTGGATTTCAGGCAGAGATAACCCACGCCGCCGCGCGCCAGGCCGCGGAAAATCATCGCCCCGCCGCCGATGCCGGAATGGTGGTTCTGGTAACGCCCGCCGGAATTGGCGTGGCCGTGGAAGTCGATCGCCAGGATGTTGTTGATGCCCAGACCGTGATAGAAGCCTTCGGGAATCACGACGCGCGAGGAGGCGGCGATGATGATCGCCGGGTTGTTGTGGATCTTTTTGTAGAAGTCCGAATCGGCCTCGGCGATGGTGAACGTGCAGACCATTTTGCCGTCGATCATCGTCCGCCGGCCGTCCTTCTCGATGAAGTGCGTGCCGGCGATCTTGCCGGCCTCGAACAGATCGAGGGTGAAGGGCTCCAGCATTTCCGTGTAGCTGCGGCCCGTCCAGCCGGAATTTTTCAGGGCGCGGACGGCGAGCACGCCCGTTCCGCCCAAACCCACCTGAATCGCCCGACCGTAAGTGAAGCGCTTGTTGAGTTCGATGTGGTTGACGACGTGCTCGGCGACGGCCAACTCCGGCGGCGAGGGATTTTCGAAACTCCTCGCCGGCAGGGCCGGGACGCGATGATCGTCTTCGACGACGTAAAGTTTCTTCGCTTCGGCGAGCTTGCGGAAGCGTTCGATGTGGATCGTATTGGGCGCGTCGCCCCAGCCGCGCGTGAAGGGGTAGTTGGGGTTGACATAGAGCATCAGCGCCACGCGGCCGTCGTCCAGCATCTTGCCGATGATGTCGCTGTTGGCGCCGTTGGCCGGACCGTGGCTGAGTTCGCCGTTTTCGTCGGGCGGCGTCATCACGGCGACGAAGGCGTCCACCTTCGGTTCGCCGTCGGCGGTGAAGCCCATCGACTCCAGCGCGTCGGGAAAGTGGACGGAGTGCATGTCGGTGACGCCCATGCGCGTGGTGTTGCGCCCGGTGTATTCCGGATAGAGCGAAAGCGTCAGCGCATTGACCGGAATGATGATGTTCGTCGCGCCGCCCATGAAGGCGGAAACGAGGCGGATGCGCCGCGCCCGCAGTTCCTCGTAGTGGCGGATGAGGCGCTTGAGGCCTTCCAGTTTTTTCGTCGTGGCGTTGATGCGCCTGGCCAGACCGCTGAAGAAGCCGGAGCTGTGGCCGTTTTCGGCGAGCCATTCCGAAAGCAGACCTTCCGATTGCAGCGTGTCGCCCAGGCAGATCGGGTGCGGGGCCAGGAACAACGCCTGCTTGATCGTCAGATCGTGGATGTCTTCTTTCTGGATGAAGTCCCACAAGCCCTCGTAGAACGTCGAGGGTTCGCTGGTGGCGAAGCCGGAGGCGATGGTCGCGCCGGGCTTGACGATTTCCTTCATGGCCTCGTCGTGGGTGACGAAGCGGGCCTTGAACCAGTCGGGGTAACGAGCGTTCGACATCATGGCGACTCCTTCAGCTAGCGGATGAGCGGTGAAACGTGCGAGCGCGAGAATCGGAGTATTGACGCAGGAAGGCAAGACGGGCCGGCAAAGCGAATTCCGCCACGGGCGCTATAACATTCCTGAGTTGTCGGGAGATTGCGCAGCGGGACGAAATTCACGATGACGCACCTCGTTAGCCAGCGCCAAACAAATTCCATAATCGGCCGGGGAAGTCAAGAATTAAGTGGGATGTGCAATGGCGGCGGAAGCTTGCCGGATGCGGCGCGGAGGCGAACCTATGCGCTTGAATCAGCGGCGATTATCCGCCTTTTCCGCACCATTCAGCCTTGCGAAATTCTCTTGACTCGCCGGGGTCGTCCTGATATGTAGAAGCGCTCGTTTTGGCCGGGCTTGGCCCGGACTGTTGGGCCGGTAGCTCAGTCCGGTAGAGCAGCGGACTTTTAATCCGTTGGTCGGGAGTTCGAATCTCCCCCGGCTCACGTTGTTTACACCCGAAACGACTGTTGCGACCCCATCGTCTAGTGGTCAGGACACTGGCCTTTCACGCCGGCGACGGGGGTTCGAATCCCCCTGGGGTCGCCAAAAAATAAAGCTCAGCGCACCGTCTTCACTCGATGCGCTGAGCTTTTCGGTTTTATGGTTTTCCGCTTTTGCTAAAGGTCGATGTCGTCGAGGTAGCAAATATCGTCGTACGCCGTCCGGTACAGCGGTTGCTTCAGGCGCTTCTGGTCGAAGATGTGCCCGAACAGGCCGATGGAGCGGCCGACGACGAACAGCGCGTTCAAGCTGCCCAGCTCGATGATCTGGTCCGCCTGCTCTTTGCTGAACAACTCCGGCAGGGACCATAGCAGATCGACGAACGTCACGCCGATGCTGACCACCAGCGGACCCTCCTGCAGCCAGGGATTCTGGCCGAGAACGTCCCTGGCGTGCTGGTCGGGCCCCCGCAGGGCCACGCGGCCCTCGTAGGAGCAGATCCCGCCGAACATGCGGTGGAACTCGGACGCCATCATGCGTTTCGCGTGGTATTCCCGAATGCCGCGCTGTGCCGTGGGATCTCCTGCTTGCAAGAGGGGAAGGGAACGCCTTACATCGACTCCTTCAGCCGTTGCGCCACGCAGTTCATGAAGCCCTCGGTCGTCTCCCACTTGGCGACGGGCGTCGCGAGCAGGTGGAAGAGGTCCTTGGTGATGACGCCCGCCTCGATGCAGCCGAGCGTGGCTCGCTCGACCCGATCGGCGAAGCGCATCACATCGGGCGTGTTGTCCAGTTCGCCGCGTTTCCTGAGCGCGCCGGTCCAGGCGAAGATCGTCGCGACCGGGTTGGTGCTGGTGAAGTTGCCTTTCTGGTGTTCGCAGAAGTGGCGCTTGACGGTGCCGTGCGCCGCCTCGAACTCGAATTCGCCTTCGGGGGAGACGAGCACGCTGGTCATCATCCCCAGGCTGCCGAAGCCGCTCGCCACCATGTCGGAGAAGACGTCGCCGTCGTAATTGCGGCAGGCCCACAGGACGCCCCCCTCGTGCTTCATGATCTGCGCCACGGCGTCGTCGATCAGCATGTAGCGATAGCGGACGCCCGCCGCCTGGAGGTCCTTGGCGCGCCGGGAAGTTTCCTCGGCGAAAATGTCCTTGAAACGCGCGTGGTAGATCTTGCTGATGGTGTCCTTGGCGCCGAACCACAACTCGATCTTTTCGGAAACGGCATAGGCGATGCAGGCGCGGGCGAAGGAGCGGATGGACTGGTCGATATTGTGCTGGCCCATGACCACGCCCGGCCCCTTGAAATCATGGATGGTCACGCGCAGCGGCTCGCCTCCTCCGGCGGGAGTGAAAACGATCTCCGCCTTGCCCGGACCGGGGATGGCCAGCTCCCGCGCTTTGTAGATGTCGCCGTACGCGTGACGGCCGATCACGATCGGCTTCTGCCAGCGCCATACGGCCGGGCGCAGGTTGTTGGCGATGATCGGTTTCCGGAAAACCGTTCCGTCCAGGATCGAGCGGATGGTTCCGTTCGGCGAGGGCCACGCTTTCTTGAGAGAAAACTCCGTCACGCGGTCGGCGTCGGGAGTGATGGTGGCGCACTTCACGCCCACCCGGTGCTTCTTGATGGCCTGGGCGGCGTCCACGGTGATTTTGTCGTCGGTCTGGTCGCGATGCGTCACGCCCAGATCGTAGTATTCGAGTTTCATGTCCAGGTAGGGCAGGAGGAGCTGGTCCTTCACCATCTGCCACATGACGCGCGTCATCTCGTCGCCGTCTATTTCCACAATCGGGGTCTTGACCGTAATCTTCGCCATCAACTGCTCCCAGGTGTAAGGTTAAAAATCAGCGGCTTTCCCGCCAACCATCAGCCGTTCGTGTTCGTGTGGTTCAGCAGCCCGCCCGCCAGCACAATCTCCAGTTGCCGCCGGAAAGGCTCGCCCGGCAGCGGATCTGGCCGTTCGTGGCGGGGTTGCGGAAATTGACGAGGCCGGTTTGCAATTCTTCCGCAAAGGCCGGAGCCTCCAGCGGGTCGCCCGCCTTCAGGGCGTCGTAACCGGCCGGATCGTCGAAGACCAGCGGCGCGACGCCGAAGTTGATCAGGTTGGCGGCGTGAATGCGCTCGAAGCTCCTGGCGAGGACGGCCTTGACGCCCAGGAACATCGGGCAGTGGTCGTCGGCGTTTTCGAAGCCCACCTGGATCGTGTTGTGGTCCACATAGGAGACGGAGAGGTCGGTCTTCACGTCCTTCAGGCCCATGGCCTCGAATTGGAGGTAGGCCATCGTCCCGGTGGCGTCCTGGGTGAGGGTCTGGTCGATGCGGATGCCGATCTCTTCTCCCGGAGACAGGCGGCCTTTACCCAGATGAGCCGCCAGGATTTTCTGCGTCAGCGTGTTACCCATGCCTGCACCTCTTCATGAGAACAATTTATGGAAAAGCCAGAAAATGGAAGCGACAGAGACCGCGCATCCGAATCCCGGCCGATGTTCGCTCATATTTATTACTAAAAAATATGAGGTATATTGCTAAAATTTTTGGTTTTGTCAACTTTTAGAATCCTGTGCAGTCTAATTGGAACAGTGAACAGCACCGGGAGGTAAAGGTTCGCTCCTTTCGTGCAAAGGATTTCTTTCCGAGCGCTCATTCCCAGCCGGGCGGGCGAGTGGTAAGGTGGTAGAGAGAAATGCTGGCGCTCCCGACCGAGAGTGGACCGGGTCATCGCCTGGACCCGGTCGGGAACGAACGGGGACATATCCATGATCGACTGGCAGAGGCGTCCCGAAGCGCCCGTGCGCGTGGACTGTCACATCCATTTGTTTCCCGACAAACTCTTCGCCGCCATTCGCCAATGGTTCGAGCGAGTAGGCTGGGAAATCCGCTATCCCTACCGGACGCAGGAGGTCCTGGCCCTGCTCAAGGGTTGGGGCGTCGAATGCGCCTGGGCGCTCACTTATGCCCACCGGCCGGGCATCGCCGAGGGGGTCAACGCCTGGCTGGGCGAACTGCGGCGGCGCGAGCCGATGCTGCGCGGCTTCTTTTCCGTTCATCCGGAAGACGATAACCCGGCCGCCGTGGCCGAGCGCGCGCTGGACCTGCACGGCCTGGACGGGCTCAAGCTGCATGCCGAGGTGCAGCAATTGGCCGTGGACGATGCGCGGCTGGACGGCGTGTTCGACCTCATGGAAGAGCGGCGGAAGCCTTGCGTGCTGCACACCGGCGACGCGCCTTATCCGGAGACGAAGCCGAATCTGGACGTTTCGTGCGTGCGGGAGCGCCTGCGCCGCAACCCGGAGTTGGTGGCCGTCATCGCGCACCTGGGCGCCTTCCAGACGGAGCAGTATCTTGAACTGACGCGCGACTATCCGAACCTTTACCTGGAAGTGTCCTTCACCAACTATCCCGGCGTGGAGCCGCGCAAGCCGTTCGATTACGCGATCCTGGAGCCTTTCGCCGACCGGCTGCTGTTCGGGTCCGACTTCCCGAACCTCACCTTCAGCTACGCCGATCAGGCCGACGCGTGGTGGGCGTTCGAGTGGGTGCGGCGCGACGCGGAGGCTTTCTTCGGCGGGCGGGCGAAGGGGATTTTGTCTTGATCTGTCGGACGTCCGGGACCAGGCGGGGATGCCTGCCGTTGCACGGACCGCCGTTTACACGTTGCGTTTACGTTTCGAGTGTTCTAGCTCGCATTTGCGGATGCGAATGGATTTGGGCGTGAACTCCACGTACTCGTCGTCGTTGATGAACTCGATCGCTTCCTCGATGGAGAGGGTGCGGTGGGGTTTCAGGAAGTTCTTTTCGTCGGCGCCGGCGGCCCGGATGTTGGTCAGCTTTTTGGCTTTGCCGGGATTGAGGACGATGTCCTGGCTCCGATTGCACTCGCCGACCACCTGCCCCGCGTAGACGTGCTCGCCTGTCGTGACGAAAAAGACGCCGCGATCCTGCAGTTTCCAGAGGGCGTAGGTGACGGTCGTACAGGTGTCCTGCGCGACCAGCGCGCCGGTCAACCTCCCCTGCATGGGACCGATGTAGGGGCCGTACTCCAGAAAGACATGGCTCAGGATGCCCAGGCCGCGCGTGTCGGTCAGAAAGTGCGAACGGTAGCCGATCAGCCCGCGCGTCGGCGCGATGAAATCCAGCCGCGTCCTGTCGCCCCGGATCTCGCGCATGCCCGTCATGCGTCCGCCGCGCCGGTTGAGGGCGTCGATGACGATGCCCGTGTGTTCGTTGCTTACATCGGCCACCACCGATTCGAAGGGTTCCTGTTTGCGGCCGTCTTCGTCCAGGCGCAGAACCACCTCCGGCCGGGAGACCATGAACTCGTAACCCTCGCGCCGCATCGTCTCGATCAGCACCGACAGGTGCAGCTCGCCGCGCCCGCTGACGATGAAGGTGTCGGCCGCGTCGGTGGGGGCGACGCGCAGGGAGACGTTGGAGCGGATTTCCTTCTCCAGGCGGTCCTTGAGGTTCTGGCTGGTGACGTACTTGCCTTCCGTGCCCGAAAAGGGGCTGGTGTTGGCCTTGAAGGCCATGCTGACGGTGGGCGCGTCGATCTTGAGCAGGGGCAGCACGCGGGGGTTTTCGACGGAGGTGATGGTTTCGCCCACGTTCAGTTCGCTCATGCCGGTGATCGTCACGATGTTGCCGGCGATGGCCTCGTCCAGTTCGAAGCGGTGGAGTCCCCGGAACCCGAGGATCTTGGTGATCCGGAATTCCTCCCGCGTCCCGTCGCGGTGAACGAGCAACGCTTGCTGGCCCTGGCGGAAACCGCCGCTGGCCACTCGCCCGGTGGCCATGAAGCCCAGATAATCGTCGTGATCGAAGGTCGCCACCTGCAACGCCGGCGTGAGCGCATCGTCCACCTCGGGAGGAGGCACGCTGTCGCGGATGACGTCGAACAGCGGCTTAAGGTCGTGCGGCTCGTCGCCGAGCGCGGCGAGGGCGTAGCCCTTTTTGGCGGAGGCGAAGACGATCGGGAAATCGAGCTGCCGGTCGTCGGCGTCGAGGGAGACGAAAAGGTCGAAGACTTCGTTGACGGAGCCCTCGGGATCGGCGCCCTCGCGGTCGATTTTATTGATGACGAGGATCGGCCGCAGCCCGCGCGCCAGCGCTTTCTGGGTTACGAAGCGGGTTTGCGGCATCGGCCCTTCGAAGGCGTCCACCAGGAGCAGAACGGAATCCACCATCTGCATCACCCGTTCCACTTCCCCGCCGAAGTCCGCGTGGCCGGGCGTGTCCACCACGTTGATGTGCAGGTCGCCGTAGGCGATCGAGGTGCATTTGGACAGAATGGTGATGCCGCGCTCGCGCTCCAGGCTGTTGGAGTCCATGGCCCGGTCGATGCCCGCCTCGCCCCGCTTCAGGCTGCCGGACTGCTCCAGCATGCGGTCCACCAGCGTCGTCTTGCCGTGATCGACGTGGGCGATGATGGCGATGTTGCGTATCCGTTTGCTTCTGTTAAGAGTGGTCGAATCGGCTTTCACGGTCGGACATCCTGCAAAGAGGTGAAGGAACAGGGAGAGGCTTCATCTCATAGTTAGACGGAAATTGCAAACTAAATTGAGATGTTTTGTCGCTATATTCCGCTTGAGAGGCGACCATGACGTTTCGTTGAGATGGAGCAGGTCTCCAGACCTGCTCCGAGATGTTTAGGACCAGGCGTGGACGCCTGCTCCAACACGGGCCTCCTCTCCCTTTGTTTTCCGGGGCGGCCTGCCTTGTTTCCCGGCTTGCCATTTTCTCCCCGATTGCGGTATGGTTGCCAGAGCGTCGGCACTCCGGTTGCGGTTGCGGCTGCTCTTCATTCCTGCGAGGTAGGCGATGGGCGACGCGGTTTTCATCTACTCCGACGAACTGGCCCTTTTCGATTACGGCGACAACCACCCCTTCAAACCCATACGTGCGCGCAACACCCTGGAGTTGTGCAATCGCTACGGCCTCTTGAACGTGAATGGCGTGCGGCGCGTCTCGCCTCCACAGGGCGATCCGGCGATGCTGGAACTGTTCCACGACGCGGACCTGCTCCAGCAGTTGAAGCGCGCCAGCGACGGCGATTTCGATTTTTCCATGCTCGCCGTCGGGCTCGGCACGGAGGACTGTCCGGTGCTGCCGGGCATCTGGGAATTCTGCCTCAACGTTCTAGGGGCGACGAAGCTCGCCGTCGATCTCGTGCTCGAAGGCGGCGCGGATCGCGCCTTCAACCTCGTCGGCGGACTGCATCACGGCGAGCGCGATCACGCCGAAGGCTTTTGCTATATTAATGACGTCGGCGTCGTCCTTGAAGAACTGCTGCGCAAGGGCAAACGGGTGGCCTTCGTGGACATCGACGCCCACCACTGCAACGGCGTGCAGAGCGGTTTTTACGACACCGATCAGGTGCTCACCATCTCCCTGCACGAAACGGGCCGGACGCTTTATCCAGGCACCGGCTGGGACGACGAGATCGGCGAAGGGAAAGGCAGAGGGTTCACCGTCAACGCGCCGCTTCTGGAGAAGACGGACGACGAGGTGTACGTCTGGACCTTCCGGCAGATCGTGCCGCCGCTCTTGGCCGCGTACCGGCCGGATCTGGTCATCGTCGAGGCGGGGGCCGACACGATGATTTCCGATCCGCTCACCCACCTGCGCCTGACGAGCAACGGCTATCAAACGGTGATGAAAGACCTCTGCGCCGTCGCGCCGAAACTGGTGGCGTTAGGCGGCGGCGGCTACGACATCTTCCGCACGGCCAAATGCTGGACGCTGGGCTGGGCGGCGATGACCGGCCTCGAACCCGGAGACGACTACGCCGGCATGGTGGGCGGGATGATGTACGGCGCGGACATGGCGGGCCTGTACGATCCGCAGATTCTGACGGAGGGCGAGGATAAGGAACGCGCCTGGGAACAGGCGCGCAACGTGGTGGCGAAGCTGCAAGCCACCGTGTTTCCCATCCTGGGAGCCGCGAAACCGTGATCCGTTTCTCGGGGATGAAGATCCGGGGGAAACTGGCGGCGACGTTCGTCGCCGTGCTCCTGCCGCTCATCGCCGCCGAAATCCTGGCCATTTACTCGTTTTCGACCAGCCTGCACGAATCGGCGGAACTGGAACTCACCAACATCGTCCACCATCTCTACCGTCTCTGCGTCGCCCAGGCGCGCATCCACCACTCCGAGAACGAGGCGCCGATGGCGGACGACGTGACCTTCGTCCGCGAAATCATCAAATCGCTGAAGGTCGGGAAAACCGGCTACCCCTACGTCATGACCGGGGACGGAACGCTTGTCATCCATCCCGAAATGGAAGGCAAGAATATCATCGACTCCCGCGATTCCAAGGGATTCGCGTTCATCAAGTCCATCTGCGACGCGGCGCGCCAGCTCGGCCCCTTCGAGGTTGGAACGATGCGCTATCCCTGGCTGCTCGCCGAGAAAGGCGAGAAAACTCCGCGGATGAAGATCCTCAAGTACGTCTATTTCCAGAAATGGGACTGGGTCATCGCCGCCGGCAGCTACGAGGAGGAAGTCTACGCGGCCTTAAGCGAGGGGCGCTGGAGAACCTATCCGCTGGTGGTGATGAGCGTCGTTTTTCTCTTCACGCTCACCATCGCTTTGCAGCGGATGATCGCGAGACCGCTGGCGGACATTTCCTCGGCCGCCCTGCGCATGGCCGACGGCGATCTGCACCAGCGCGTCCCCGTTCCCGACTCGAAGGACGAATTCGCCGAACTGGCCATCGCCTTCAACACGATGGCTGAGCAGATTCACGACTACACGGAGAATCTCGAAGCCGCCGTCCGCGACCGGACGCGCCAGCTTTCCGAGTCGCGCGAAAAGTACCGCAACCTTGTGCGCAGCACGGCCAACGGCGTTGTTACGGCCGACCGGAAGGGGATCATTACTTTCGTCAATCCCGGCATGGAGTCGCTGCTCGGCTACAGCAGGGAGGAGGCGGTCGGCCGCTCGGTGTGGGATCTTTACGTCGGCGGACGCGAGCAGGCGCGCAAGATCCGCCACGCGCTCAGCGAGCAGGGCCACATCGCCAATTTCGAAATGGAATTGATCGGTAAAGAGCGGGTCGTTCCCATCCGCATCACCGTGTCCATTCTCCGCGATTCCAAAGGCGAGGAAATCGGCACCCTGGGCATTTTCAACGATATCACCCAGGAACGGCAACTGCGCGAAGAGTTGCGGCGGGCTCAAGTGCATATCGTGCAGACCATGAAACTGCGCGCACTGGGCGACCTGGTGGCCGGCGTCGCCCACGAGATCAACAATCCGCTGATGGCCGCCGCGACGATGGTGTACATCCTGGATTCCGAACTGACGCCGGAATGTTCCGCCGCCCAACAGCACCTCAAGGTTATCCGTCGCTGCCATGATCGCATTGGGAAGATCGTCAATCATCTCCGGGAATTTTCCCGGCAGGCGGAAATGGAATTTCGCGAAATCGACGTCCATGCGCCGTTGGAAAACGCCCTGCTGATTACCGGCCAGCAGCTTCTGAATCATGGCATGCTCATCGAACGCGACCTCGCGTCGGACCTGCCGCGAATTGAAGCCGACCCGAACTATCTGGAACAGGTGTTTCTCGACCTCATCGCCAATGCCCGCGATGCGATGGAGAACATCGAGCGAGCAAAAATTCTGCGGGTGTCGTCGCGGACGTCGGAGTTGGACGGACGCCCCGCGGTGACGGTGACGATAGCCGACACCGGGATCGGCATTCCCGAGGAGTTGCGAGACAAGATTTTCGAGCCGTTCTTCACCACCAAGGAGACGGGAAAGGGCACGGGCCTTGGCCTGCCCATTTCCTTCGGCATCGTGTCGGACCACGGGGGAAAAATCGACATACGCAGCAAGGTCGGCGAAGGGGCGGCGTTCGACGTCATCTTGCCGGTGCGACGACCGGGCGGCAAAGCGAACGAGGGAGGAGAGACAACATGAAGAAGAAAGTTTTGATCACCGACGACGACGAATTGGTTGTCCTGTCCTTGGAAGCGTTGTTGACTTCGGAAGGCTTCAGCGTCCAGAGCGCCGTCAACGGCGTGGAGGCGATGGCGAAGGTCTCCCAGGAAACCTTCGACCTCATCGTTCTCGACGTCATCATGCCGGGCATGACCGGCTTCGAAATCTGCCGCGCCATCCGGCAATTGGAAGGCTATAAGGCGGTTCCGATCGTTATGCTCACGGCGAAGAGCAGCGAAGCCGACCGGCAGCAGGGTCTTAAAGCCGGGGCGTCGCGCTTTCTATCCAAACCGATCGATCCGAAACAACTGGTGGTCGCCTTGCGGGAAGAGCTTAAGATTCAATAGGTTAAAAAGATATTAGCGACGAGTTGGCTTAGATCCTTCGTCCCTCCTTTTTCGAGCGTCTTTGGGGAGGGATTTTCTCCTTATTCCAAACCAGCGAAAAAACCAGCGCCCGACCGGGTTGAACGGACAGCGCGCGGCGGCGCGCGTTGCGCCGGGATATCAACTTGTTAATTCTTCGTGAATTTTTGGGAATGAATCGGCCTGAAAATCTTTCTATGATTTTTGTCATGAGGACGATTGTCGCCGACCTGCCCCGAGGGAGGAAAAGATGAGCCAGAGCAAACTTAACTTGCCAAACGGCGTCCAAATTACCGGATCCCTGAAAGACGGTTACACAACCGTCCTAACTCGCGAAGCGCTTGAGTTCGTGGCCGATCTGGCTCGGACCTTCGGCGGTCGGGTGGAGGAGCTGCTCGCCCGTCGCGCCGAACGTCAAGCGCGCCTCGACGCCGGGACCGAAAAGCTCGATTTCTTCCCGGAAACCGCCAGCATCCGGAATTCCGATTGGACGGTGGCGCCGCTGCCGAGCGACATCCTCGACAGGCGCGTCGAGATCACCGGCCCGGTCGATCGCAAGATGATTATCAACGCGCTCAACTCCGGCGCGAACGTCTTCATGGCCGACTTCGAGGATTCCAACTGCCCCACCTGGGAAAACAACCTCGACGGACACATCAATCTTCGCGACGCCGTCGAGCGGAGCATCCATTATACCGCTCCCGACACCGGCAAGACCTACGCGCTCAACGACAAAACGGCGGTGCTATTCGTCCGGCCGCGCGGTTGGCATCTGGTGGAAAAGCATATGCTCGTGGACAGCCGGCCGGTTCCCGGCGGGCTTTTTGATTTCGGGTTGTATTTCTTCCACAACGCCAAGTCCCTGCTCGCCAAAGGCAGCGGACCCTACTTCTATCTCCCTAAAATGCAGAGCCATTTGGAAGCGCGGCTGTGGAACGACGTGTTCGTCCGCGCCCAGAAAGAGCTCGGCATACCCAACGGCACGATCAAGGCGACGGTGCTGATCGAGACGCTTCCCGGCGCTTTCGAAATGGATGAAATCCTGTACGAACTGCGCGACCATTCGGCGGGCCTCAACTGCGGCCGCTGGGATTACATCTTCAGCTACATCAAAACCTTCCGCAACCATCCGCAGTACGTGATTCCGGATCGCGGACAGGTGACGATGGAACAGCCGTTCATGCGCGCCTATACCCAGTTGCTCGTCAAAACCTGCCACCGCCGCAACGTCCATGCGATGGGCGGCATGGCGGCGCAGATCCCGATCAAGAACGATCCGGCGGCCAACGAAACGGCGCTGGCCAAAGTGCGGGCCGACAAGCTGCGCGAGGTCAAGGACGGCCACGACGGAACCTGGGTGGCCCATCCGGGACTCGTGCCGCTCGCGCTGGAAATATTCGACGCCCACATGCCGACGGCGAATCAGATCCATCGCAAGCGCGAGGATGTGCGCGTCACGGCCGCCGACCTCACCGCCGTGCCGCAGGGCGCGCGGACGGAAGGGGCGTTGCGCAACAACATAAAGGTTGGGATTCAGTACATCGAATCCTGGCTGCGCGGGACGGGTTGCGTGCCCCTCTACAACCTCATGGAAGACGCCGCCACGGCCGAGATCGCCCGCACCCAGGTCTGGCAGTGGCTGAGGCACAAGGCGACGCTGGACAACGGCAAGACGCTGAGCGCCGATTATTTCAAGGCCGTTGCGGAACAGGAGATGGAGGCGATCAAAACCGAAATCGGCGCCGAACGCTTCGCCGGCGGCCAATTCCTCAAGGCGCGCGAACTTTTCGAACGACTGGCGCTGGCCGAGAGCTACACGGAGTTTCTGACGCTTCCGGCCTACGAATACGTTTTGCAGAACGAGAGCCGGTAAGCCGGGCGCTTGTCGGACAAGGGCAAGGCCGCGCCGTGAATGCGGTTGCGATTCATACCGACGATGAACAGTTAACCATAGGAAGGGAATGGCCACGATGAGCACGCCGAACACGAAGTTTGAGGATACGCGCTGGAAGGGAATTGTTCGTCCTTATGCACGAGCCGACGTGGAGCGTCTGCGCGGCTCCGTGAAAATCGAGTACACGCTCGCCGATCGCGGCGCGAGGCGGTTGTGGGATCTTATTCAGACCGAACCATACGTGGCCGGGCTTGGCGCGCTGACGGGCAATCAGGCCGTGCAGATGGTGAAGGCCGGCCTGAAAGCCATCTACCTGTCCGGCTGGCAGGTGGCGGCCGACGCCAACCTGGCCGCGCAGACCTACCCCGACCAGAGCCTTTATCCGGCCAACAGCGTCCCGTCCGTCGTGCACCGCATCAATCAGGCGCTGCAGCGCGCCGACCAGATCTACAAGGCCGAGGGCAAGACCGACATCGACTGGTACGCGCCGATCTTCGCCGACGCCGAGGCCGGTTTCGGCGGCCCGTTGAACGCCTTCGAGCTTATGAAAGCCATGATCGAGGCCGGAGCGGCGGCCGTGCATTTCGAGGATCAGTTGTCCTCCGAGAAAAAGTGCGGCCACATGGGCGGCAAGGTGCTGCTCCCGACGCAGCAGTTTTTGCGGACGCTCACGGCGGCCCGCCTGGCGGCGGACGTGCTCGACGTGCCGACGATCCTCGTGGCCCGCACCGACGCCAACAGCGCGCAGTTGATCACCTCCGACATCGACGAGCGCGACAAGCCATTCCTTACCGGCGAGCGCTCTCCGGAAGGTTTCTATTACATCAAGGGCGGATTGGGCGCCGCCATCGCTCGCGGTCTGTCTTACGCGCCTTATGCCGACATGCTCTGGTGCGAGACCTCTACGCCGGACATCAAGGAGGCGAAGCGTTTCGCCGAGGCGATCCACGCCAAGTACCCCGGCAAGTATCTGGCCTACAATTGCTCGCCGTCGTTCAACTGGAAGAAGCATCTCGACGATACGACGATCGCCAAGTTCCAGCGCGAACTCGGCGCGATGGGCTACAAATTCCAGTTCGTCACCCTGGCCGGTTTCCACGCGCTCAACTACGGCATGTTCGAGCTGGCCAGCGACTACCGCGAACGCGGCATGGCCGCTTATTCCGAATTGCAGCAGAAGGAATTCGCCGCGGAGGCGCAAGGTTACACCGCCACGAAGCACCAGCGCGAAGTCGGCGTCGGCTACTTCGACGACGTATCGATGGTGATTTCCGGCGGCGAATCCTCGACGACCGCACTGAAGGATTCAACCGAGGCGCATCAGTTCTGATTGAATCGGATCGACCTTACGGAAAAACCAACGGGCCGCCCTTCTGGGCGGCCCGTTGCATTTTAGATTCTTGGCGGATGTGTTTTAGCGAGCCTCGAACCGCAACGAAATATTGAGATCGCCGGTGCTCTCAGGCATGAAGCGGAGGCGCAGCAATTCTCCTTCCGTCAATTGTTCAGCGCCGCTCACGGTGACGCCTTCGTAATTGACGTTGGACAAAGCGAATCCGGGAGGAATCCGCACGGCGATTTCGTAAACGAACGGCGCTTTCGCCGTCGGTGCGGCGACCTTGGCGCGGATGATGAAGGTTCGGTCCTCCTCGTCCCAGTCGGCCGTGTCCAGCAAGACGCCTCCCATGGTGATCTGGCGGTTCCAGCCGACGAACTGCGGCGCGTCCTGCTTGCGCCGCAACGCAATAATTCGGCCCGCATGGGACGGCACGTCGTAGCGGAGCGTGCCGACGACCTCGCCGATGTACTCGCCCGTCCAGAACTCGTAGGCCAGATAGGGGGTCGTGGAGTCGAGTCCAAGGCTCGACAAGTCGATTTCGAACGAGCGCGGCGCGCCGGTGTCGGCGACTTCGGCGTACGGGTTCGTGGACATATCCACGTTGGCGCCCCAGTTGAAGAGCCCCACGAGGTCGTAGGTTTCGGTGTAGCCGTCCAGCGGATGCGTGATGGGCTGATGCCAGATTTCGGGAAACTCGCGTGTCAGGATATCGAGCGGCCGTCCGCCTTTGTCATAGATGGGAAGCAGCTTGCGGACGGTGTTGATCTGCTCGCCGGTGAGGTCCACGAGCTTGTCGCCCAGCTTGACGATGCCTCCCGTCAGACCGACGTAAGTGCAAAACGCCTGCGTTTCGGACAACGTGACTCTCGGCCAGGTGAGATCGTTGGGGTTGCTGCGGAAGACGATCAGGTCGGAATGGTTGATCCATAGCCGGTTGTGCAGGTAATAGCGCCGGGCGGCGGTGCGGACGGTGGGTTTGAAGCCCTGCTCCAGACCCTTGGACGCGTCCTGGGGCTGCCGATCCCAGACGGGCATGTTGTCCAGCGTCAGCCGGTCGGCGTCTACGATGCCGAAATGCGCGCCCAGCGCGGAGACGGCGAGGAAAAAGGCGTCGTCGCCCAGCGCCTCGCGGATGATCCTGGACGCTCCCCGGTAGGCTTCCTCGCGGGTCATCGTCGGATCGTAGATGCCGTCGCCGAACAGGGCGTAATAGGAGAAATCCATCTTGAGCCACTCGAAACCCCAATCCTGCCGGAACGTCGTGAACAGATCCCGAAGATATTGCTGTACGTCGGGATGCGTCAGATCCCAAAGTTTGTACTCGGTTCCGAAAAAGGTGCCGATGCCTGAACGCCCGGCCAGCCAGTCGGGATGCGCCTGCGCCGTTGCGGAATCGGCGTCCAGCGTTAACGGCGCCATCCAGAGGCCGGGCCTCATTCCCCGCTGCCGGATCTGATCGGCCATCCAGGCTGCGCCGTGAGGGAATTTGTCTTCCCGCCACCACCAGTCGCCATAATAAGGCTCGTAGCCGTCGTCCACCTGGAACCAGTCGATGCCCCAGTCGCGCAATTCCGTCGCCATGACGTCGAGATTGGCCAGGACGATATCCTCGTCGATTCCCGTGCCGTAGCCGCCGGTCGAACCGGAGGTGGTCCAGGAATTCCAGCCGTTGGGCACGCGGTTGGCCGGGTCGCGCTCCTGCCACAACCGGATGCCCATCTGCCGCTTCGCCGTCAGCGCCCAGCGCTCCAACCCTTCGAAGACGTTCGTTTCCGTCGGGTGCAGGTAATAGAGTTCCGAATCCTGCGACGCCCCTGCCGCAATCGGCTTGGGATGCGGCATGTAGGCCGCCTCGGCCGAGAAATAGCTGAAGCCGGCCCGGCCGTCGGGCGCGGCGACGGACGCGGCGGGATCGTAGGAAAGATTGAATACCGGCGAGGACGTTTCGAAAGTCAACGCGCCGGCGATCCATACGGCCTCGCTGTCGAGATCCGCCACGGCATGATCCCAGTTGGATACGGAGTGTCCCCTGAAATCGCCGGGGACCGTGGCCATCAGGATGTTATCCCGCTGCACGTCGCCGGGAGCGATGTCGGCGTAGAAGTCGAGGTAAGTGTAGGAGCCGTTTTCCCAGATGCGGTGAGTGCGCGGGTGCATGCCGAGGAAAAGCCCGCCGCCATCTTGTCCATCCGCCGTCAGGGCGCTTATTTTGGCGAGTTGGACGGTTTCGGTTGTGGTGTTGCGCACCGTCACCCGAGCGGTGAGGAAGCCGGCCGGGTAGGCGGTCAACGTCCATGTCGCCTCGGGGGCCGTTGCATCCCAATGGGCGGTGACGCTCAACGATTCGACATTCTCGCCTAGGGGGGTATCGACGCTCGCCCCCTCGGCCGTGCGTTCGCTCGCACTCTTTATCTCCAGGCGAAGGCCGGTTTCATCCGGCGCATCGAGCATGACCGACGCCGACGCGGATCGGACAATCCAGTTTCCCGACAAATCGACAATCGACACCGTGCCGAGGTCGTTCCGATAGATCAGCCGCCATTGATCCGTAACGAGGTCGAAGCGCGCCCCGTTCGCATCCTGGCAAGCCCCATCGGCGCAGAGGCAGGATTCGGGGCAGTCGAAATCTTCCTCGCAGGGCGGGGCGTCCATGCAGGCGGAACCCTCGTTTTCCCCGTTGTTATCGCCATCCGGCGATTGCTCTTCGTCGCCGTCAAGGATGCCATCGGAGCGGTCCGCGTCGTCGTCGGACGGGCCGCTTCCCGAATCATCCGAGCAGGCAGTCAGCAGGGATAACGCAAAAATCAAAACCCACGCGTATCGAAAGGACATCTCGCCTCCTTATTTTAGATCGCCCCATTATGCTTGACCCGGCACAACAATCAAGAGAAATCACAACCCGAGGATGCACCCGCAGGCGGAGTCAATGCCTCCTGAATTCTAGGAATTTCAGAAGGATGGATTGCTCGAAGAGGGTCAGCGCGCCTTTGACGGCCGGTCGGGGATCTGGTCGGCGCTGGCGTACTGTTTGAACAGTTCCCCCCAGGGCGACTCGGCGAGCCATTTGTCGAAGATCGGCCTGCCCCACGTCGGATAGTGGACCTGGTCGTGATAAACGGCCGAGGCCATCACGAAGATGTGAACGATGGGCGTATGAAACAGCAGCTTCTGAAATACCTTCAGCGGCGAGTGCCAGAGGGCCGTGCCGACGCCCGTCGCGAAGTTCGCGCCCACCTCGAAATGCCAGTTCTCGTTCAGAATCGAGGCGTCGCCGACGATCTCGATTTCGCGCGGGTCGCCCACGCCCAAACCGTCGTCGTGCGCGATGCGGATGCAGGGAATCTGCATCGGATCGAAGCCCATCGTCTTCGCCGCCACGGCGTCGATCGCCGTCCAGTCGGGAGAAGCGAGGATCACGTTTTTGTCATGCGGCCGCACGGTGCGCGGACCGGGGCCGTCAGCGGCGGTGGCGCCGTCCATCGTGGCGAAGATGCCGGAATGGATTTCCTTGGAAATCGCCAGCAGATCGACGAGCGTTTCGTGAATCCAGGTGTGCGTGTAGTGCCGCCGGAAGCTCAGCAGGCCGCCGAAGGCGTTCTTCATCGCGCCGGTGTAAGTGGTGTAGGTGTGCGTCTTCATCGTCGGCAACTGGACGATGTTCTTGCCCTGGAAATAATCGGGGATGCGGATGCCGTCGGGGAAGACCTTGTGCAAGGCGTGCATTGTCGCCTTGGGTTTGTAGATCTCCCACTTCATGTCTTCCTCGCGGAAGTTGAACTTGCGAGGAATCTTGTATTTTTCATAGACGGACTTGAAGTGAAGGTTCACCTCGCCCTTGAACGGATCGGTGACGACCGTATGGTTGTGCACGTCCACAAGATCGGTGAATCCCAGATCCTTGAGGCCTAAGATCGTCCCTTCCAACTGCCAGGGGGTGGTGTTGACGCCCGGATAGGCGAAATGCCAGGTAATGTTGTCTTTAAGAATGGTCGTCGCGTTTTTATCGAGCGCTTTTTCCGCGCCGGCCATCTCCACGAGCCGCCGATAATCTTCCACCACCGTCGCCGGCGTCGTCCTCAACACAGCCACTTTCGCTTTTGCCATCGCTTACAACCTCCGTAAAAAAGCATACCTCTTTTAGGTCACGGCGAAAAGCGAGTCAAGGGTCAAGCGCCGGTCAGCGTCGCGATTTCGCCTGGAGCGATAACGCGCTCGAAGCCCTGATGGAAAACCGCGCCGTCGGGAATGGCAAGCCGGCCGTCGCCCAGCACGTCGAGAACGACCCTTGCGCCGGCGGCGATGCGGACGTTCGCGCCGACCCGCACCTTGCCGGCGCTGATGACGTGCTCGGCGACGGTGCGATTGTCCGGATGGTAGGTGAGGCGACCGTAAGGCCGCTCGCAGCGCAGGATGAACGTGCTGTTTTCGCCGAGTTGCAAGCCGGGGGCGAAGGGCGGTATTTCACCGAGGCCGCGCCGGACGCAGAGATAAAGCCGGCTGCCTTGCTCCAAACGCCAGCCTTTGCCGATGCCGCGCGCGCGCTTCTCTTCGACGGTCGCGCCGAGACAGGGATGGAACTCCGCCCAAGCCTGCGGCAGATCGGGCCCGCCGGCGACCTCGCCGCCCAAGGCCGCGATTTCGCGCGCGGCGCGGGCGGTTTCCAAGGCGAACGTCGTCTGCACCGAGTCTTCGCCGATAAGCGCCTTCGTCGGCATGAAAATCTCGCGCCGCTCGCCTTCGTAAAGGCGAATGCGCTCCGGGTCGAGCCGGGCGCATAAATGCTGATTGAGCATCTCGAAAGTGCTTGAATCGACCTCGTGGCAGCCTACCGCCACCGGCTTGCCGGTGTAGAGCGTGCCGGGCAGATCCGTCCGCAGCGCGGAGAGGCGGAGCAGGTTGGTGTTGATGTGCGCGGCGTCGAAGAGCAGTCCGCCGGCCGGATCGGGCGCGGCGGAAAGCTCCGGATCGAGCACGCTGTATTCGATCACCTCTATGCGGCCGTCGGTTTTGCGACGGCAGGCCATGCCCACTTTTTCTTTCGGGTCGGAGCGCTTTACGACCGAAAGCGTGAAATCGGCTTTCGTTCGCAGGTGATAGCCGAGCCGTTCCGGCCAGAGCGGCGAGAACGCCGTGTTGTCAACGTTGCCCATGATGATGTGCTTGACGCCGAGCGACGCGACGCGCTCGGCGACGCTCAAGCCGTTTTTGCGCGGTTTGGCCAATGCGCCGAAAACGCCTCCGTGGCCGTTGCCGGTCCAGATCAGCGAGCCGTCCGAGCGGGCGAGCAGGTCGCCGTCGTGGTCGAGACGGGGGATGCGATCCTGGCGAAACAGAAACACGGCCTGCGAGGGCAGCGACCACAATTCCGCCTCGGCCAGATATTCTTCCGTCCGGTCGTGCGTGACGTGGCTGGTCATGATGAGAATGGGCGGCAGACGGCCGAACGAAACGCCCGTTTCCAGCACCTCGGCGATAAACCGCTGATAGAAACTCAACCCCTCCACGGGGCTGATCGGAAAAACGCCTTTGGGATCGTTGCGGGCCACTTTGCCGCGCCGCATGCGCTCGTTCAAGGAGGGGGTGGCCTGAGTGATCTGCTCCCAGCGGCTGTTGAAGCGCGTCCCCGCGCCGCCGGCGAAAATCAATACCGCCCAACGGCCGTCGCGAATCGATCGCAGGCCGTCTGCCGCATCTTCGGCCCGGCGTTCGTATTGGCTCGGATCGGCTTTAACCGCTTCAAGGTCTTTTGCGGTGAGCACTTCATGAATGGGATTGGCCAGCGCATGACGATGGCGGCGGATATGATCGAAATCGAGTCCCACCGCTTCTTCGAAAAATCGGCTCAGGGCGTCGGGCGTGGCTTTGGCGAGGTATTTCGGGAAGACGCGGGACGACCCTTCGTCGGCCAGCTTGTCCAGGAATTTCGCATACTCCGGCTTTTCCTCCAGCAACACGGCCAGGGAGGGGAGGGAGGAGCGTAGTGAACGGGCGTCGTGCATCCCAATTCCTTTTTCTGCGCGGATTCTTTCGTTGGCGAGCGGCGCGACCGCCGCGGGCGCGCCATGCGCCGCGACCCTCTGATGAAATCAACACGGTTTGCCCCACCGCGAAGCGGCGAAAGTATAACACATCTTGCATGGGATGGGAACCGTGTGTATAGTGGCCTCCCCCTTTTTCGGCGAGGGAAAACGATGAGTTTGGCTCCAAAAGTGCTGGCCGGCGATCTGCGGGCGGCGGCGCGTCTGATGCGCCTTTGCGATGACGACTTCGCGAGCGTCGTCGAGGTGATGAAAGCCATTTATCCCCACACGGGCAAGAGCGCGATCGTCGGCGTCACCGGCAATCCGGGTTCGGGGAAATCTTCGCTCGTCGATCGAATGGTGCAGCGCTACCGCGCCCATAGCAAAAAAGTCGGCGTCGTGGCCATCGATCCCACAAGCCCCTTCTCCGGCGGCGCGATCATGGGCGACCGGGTGCGCATGAATCGTCATTT
This sequence comes from Myxococcales bacterium, assembly GCA_003598065.1. Taxonomy (GTDB): domain Bacteria; phylum Myxococcota_A; class SURF-8; order SURF-8; family SURF-8; genus SURF-8. The sequence continues at coordinate 29,304 of QZKR01000011.1, forward strand.
CGGCGACGAGGGCGTATTCATCCGCAGCCTTGCCACGCGCGGCCATCTGGGCGGCCTCTCCAAGTCCACGGCCGAGGTGACTCGCGTCATGGAGGCGTGGGGCGCCGACCCGGTGATCGTCGAGACCGTCGGCGTGGGCCAGGACGAGGTGGACATCGTCAAAATGGCGCAAACGTCGATCGTGGTCATGGTTCCGGGTCTGGGCGACGAGATCCAGGCGATCAAGGCCGGCCTCATGGAAATCGCCGACATCTTCGTCGTCAACAAGGCCGACCTGGCCGGCGCGGACCGCGCCGTAGCCGACATCCAGTACATGCTCGAAATGGTTCCGCCCGCGGAGCCGGACGCCTGGAAGCCGCGCATCCTGCGGACCGTCGCCTTCCGCGACGAGGGCGTGGACGAGGTCGTGCGCGCCGTGGACGAGCATCGCGATTGGCTCGGCCGCACCGGCAGGATGGAAGCCAAGCAGCGCGAACGGTCGGAGGTGCAGTTTTTCGATCTGGCGCTTTCGAGGCTGGCCGACCGTTTGCGCGCGACCCTCGCCAAAGATGAATTCGCCGGCTGGAGCGAGCGGCTGAGCCAGAGGAAGCAGGACCCTTACACCCTCTTGGAACAGATCGCCGACCGCCTGTTCAAAACGCCGTAAACGCAAGGAGCGAGCGGCGGCATGACGCAACAGTCGCTGACGCCGATGATGCGGCATTTTCTGGAGGTCAAGCAGACCCATCCGGACTGCCTCATCTTCTATCGCTGCGGCGATTTCTACGAGACGTTTTACGAGGACGCCCGCACGGCCTCCCGCGAACTCGACCTCACCCTCACCTCGCGCGATAAAAACTCCGAAAATCCCGTGCCGCTGGCGGGCGTGCCATACCACGCCGTCGATCAGTACATCGCCCGCCTGATCGAGAAGGGCTACAAGGTCGCCATCGTCGAGCAACTGGAGGACCCGAAGCAGGCGAAGGGGATGGTGAAACGCGACGTGGTGCGGGTCGTCACGCCTGGGCTGGTGGTCGATGCGGAGAATCTCGACGCCGGGGCCAACAACTTCCTTGTTTCCCTGCTTCCCGGCGAGGAGGGAATCGGCATCGCCTGCCTCGACATCAGCACCGGCGAGTTCCGTTGCGCCGAATTGAAAAGCGAATCGGAACTGGCCGGCGAACTGGTGAAGCTCATGCCGCGCGAGATGCTGCTTCCCGATCGTTTTCGCGGCCAGATCGAGGACGCGAAGTGGCTGCCGTGGAATCTGCATCCGCTCGTCGATTTTCTCCACGACGTGGAATTCGACCGGGAGCGCGCCGAGCGCATGCTGACGGCGCAATTTCAGACCGACAGCCTCAAGGGCTTCGGCGTCGATGACCTGCCGCTTGCGGTCGCCGCCGCCGGCGCGCTGCTGAGTTACGTCAAGGAAACGCAAAAACAGGACGCCGCCCACATTCTCGCGTTGCGGCCCTATGCCGTGCACGACTACATGGTCCTCGACGAGGCTACGAAGACCAACCTGGAGTTGGAGCGAACGATCATCGAGGGCAAAAAGCAGGGCTCGCTTTTGGGCGTCCTCGATCGGTGCGTCACGCCCGCCGGTTCGCGAATGCTGCGCCAATGGCTGAATTATCCTCTGCTCGACGCGGGAAGAATCCGCGAACGACAGAACATCGTCGAAGACCTTTTCCTGCATGCCCCGCAGCGAGAGGTGTTGCGCGAACGCCTGACGGCCGTGGGCGACCTGGCGCGGCTGGTGTCGCGCGTGACCTTGGAACGCGCCAATGCGCGGCACATGCTGGGGCTCGGCCAGGCTCTGGCGGCGGCTGGCCGGCTGCTCGAATTTCTCTCCACGCTTCGGGAGGACCTCTACCGTCCCTTCCTGGAAATCGTCGATCCCATGCCGGATCTGGCCGACGAACTTCTGCGCGCCATCGTCGAAGATCCGCCGCTTTCCACGCAGGAAGGGCGGATGTTCAGAAAAGGCTACGACGCCCGGCTCGACGAAATTATCGAGCTTGCCGAACACGGCAAAGACCAGATCTTGCGCATCGAAGCCAGCGAGCGCAAGGCGCAGAGCTTTCCCCTCAAGGTGCGCTACAACCGCGTTTTCGGCTATTACATCGAGGTGTCCAAAGTCCATGCGGCCAAAGCGCCGGCGCATTACATCCGTAAGCAGACTCTGGCCAACGCCGAGCGTTTCGTCACGCCGGAGTTGAAGGAATTCGAAGAGCGGGTGCTCACCGCCACCGAGCGGCGCAACGCGCTGGAAGCGGAATTATTTGCCGCCCTGGGTCGAAAGGTGGGTGAACGGTCGCGCGCCCTCTTGTCCACGGCCGAAGCGGTCGGACGGCTGGACGCGCTGGCTTCTTTCGCCCACGTTGCCGCAACGCACGATTATGTCCGCCCCGAAATCTCGGAGAGTGGCGAGATCCGCATTGTTGACGGCCGGCATCCCGTTATCGAAGCTCTGCAACGGTCCGAGCCGTTCATCCCGAACGACTTGCTGCTCGACGATGGTCAAAACCGCCTGCTGATCATCACCGGTCCGAACATGGCCGGCAAATCGACCGTCATGCGCCAGGCGGCGCTGATCGTGCTTCTGGCGCAGATGGGATCTTTCGTCCCGGCTCGCGAGGCGCGGATCGGCGTCGTCGATCGCATCTTCACGCGCGTCGGCGCGGCCGACAACCTCGTGCGCGGTCTGTCCACCTTCATGGTGGAGATGACGGAGACCTCCAACATCCTGCACAACGCCACGCGCCAAAGCCTGATCGTCCTCGACGAGATCGGCCGCGGCACGAGCACCTTCGACGGATTGTCCATCGCCTGGGCCGTGGCCGAATACATCCACGACAAAATCGGCGCGAAGACGCTGTTCGCCACGCATTACCATGAGCTCACCGAGCTTGCCCGCACCAAGCGCGGCGTGCGCAATTTTTCGATCGCCGTCAAGGAATGGGGCGAACAGATTATTTTTCTGCGCAAGCTCATCGACGGCGCGGCCAACCGCAGTTACGGAATCCAGGTGGGCCGACTTGCCGGTCTGCCGCCGGCCGTCATCGAGCGGGCGAAGGAAGTGCTGCGCAATCTGGAAACGGGCGAACTCGACGAAACCGGTTTGCCGTCCTTCGCCCGGCATCGACGCGGGAAGAACGACGCCAATCAGCTTTCGCTTTTCGGCGCGATGAAAACGCCGCCGAGTTCACACCCGATACTCGATGAGATCGATCGCACCGTGCCGGAGGCGCTCAGCCCCATCGAGGCGTTGAATTTGATTTTCCGTTTGAAGAAGGAACGGGACATGGAAAAGTGAGATTTGCCGCCGTCCGGACCTTGGGCGGCTATTCTCCATGCTTTTCTTTGACTTGCACGTTTAGCCGATGATATTCTCGGGCGCGTTTCGGATGCAGGAAGAGGCGGAATCGCCGATCGAATGAGCCGTTAGTCGGGACAAGGGAGCGTGCAGGTCGCCATCATGCAGGACACCAGGGAACAAGAATTCAAATTGATCGGCAGCGGCTTTACTCACGTCGGCATGCGCCGCGACCATAACGAAGACGCTTTTTCGATCAACCCCGACAGCGGGCTCTACATCGTCGCCGACGGCATGGGCGGCCACAACTCGGGAGAAATCGCCAGCAAACTGGCGATCGAAACGATAGAGAATTTTTTCCGCGCCACGTCCACCGATGACGAAATCACCTGGCCTTACAAATACGACCCGCGCCTCACCGATGCGGAGAACCGGCTGAAGGTTTCCACGATGCTGGCCAACAGCCGCATCTGGGAGGCGTCCCGCCGCAACGAGCTGTATCACGGCATGGGAACGACGGTGGTCGGCGTGTACTACCGGAAAGGGATGGCGTATCTGGTGAACGTCGGCGACAGCCGCGGTTACGCTTTCCGCGGCGGCATTCTTCGGCAGGTGACGGAAGATCACAGCCTGCTCAACGATCTTCTGAAGCAGAATAAAATGACGCCCGACGAGGTCGCCAACTTCCCCCATAAAAACGTCATCGTCCGGGCGCTGGGGATCAAGGAAGAAGTCGATGTCGATCTGTTCCGTTATACCCCGCAGCATGGCGACGTCATTCTGCTTTGTTCCGACGGTCTCAGCGACATGGTCAAGGACCAGCAAATCCAGGATCTTCTTACCGCAACGCCCGACGTGAAGCTCGCCGCCAAGCTGTTGGTCCGCGAAGCCAATCTCAAGGGCGGACACGACAACATCACCGCCGTGCTCGTGCAATTTGCGTAAAGCCTTATAAAACCCGCGCCGGCAGCGGCGCGCAGGAGGGAGGAATCGTCCGGGGTTGCACCTCCGATTATGAATTCTTGAATAAGAATGGATTTTCGTGTATAGAAAACAGCGAGGTAAATTATGCTGGCATCTGCGGGAAATGACGCCCACGGCCGACGCTTCGAACGCCGACCCGTTGAAGTGCGCGTGATCGTCGATCAGCGAGACATCGGCCGGGGTATCTGGTTTGACGCCAACGATATTTCCCTTGGCGGGCTTTATCTGGTTTCCGATTTTCTTTTTGAGAAAGGCACCCGGATGGCTCTGGAATTCCGTTTGCCGGGGGAAACGTCGCTTACGCGTTTGGATGGGCTGGTGGCGTGGGTGAACCTTGGGGTGGAAGAGACGGCGCGCGCCAAACCTTACGGGATGGGAATCGAATTCGTCGGCGCGAGCGAAGACGTTCGCGAGCGATTGGCGCGTTTTATCGAACAGAGAGGGTGAGTGGGATGGCTGAAACGCTGGACGATATCACGATCACTTACGAGGAAGAAGGCAAGCTCCTCACCAAAGAGCTGGATAAAATCGTGCTCACCAAGGGGAGTTGGGCGACGCTGATGTTCAAATACGTCGAACGCGATCGGAAGACCGACGAGTTCGGCCCGCCGAAAGTATCCATCCGCCGCTATCGCAAATATGGGGGGCGCTACCAGCTTCAGAGCAAGTTCACCATTTCCAGCATGAGGCAAGGGCGCCAGATCATCGAGATTCTGGAGAAGTGGTGTCCTTCCGATGCTGCCGGCGGCGAGGAAGAAGAGTCTTAGATTTTCACTTCAACGTTACGGTCGATTCAATCGGATAAAGCCTGACTGGCGGAATCAACGCGACTTGAGCAGCGCAACGAGCCGTTGCGCTTCGATGTTGTGCGGATTGGCGCGCAAGACGGCCTCGTAGTGGATGAGCGCGGCCGGCTCCTGGCCGGCCAGGCGCAATATTTCGCCTTTGCCGAAATGGGCCATTTCGTTGCGCGGATCAAGCTTCAGGGATCGATCGATGTATTGTTCCCCCTCTTCGCGGCCCCCTTCTTTGTAAAGGGCCCAACCGACCATCGCCAGCAGCGATGGTTCCTCGGCGAATATCCCCAGAGCGCGTTTGGCGAGGGGAATCAGCCCCGCCCAGTCCTTCTTGCGGAACAGCACTTTGGCTTTCTCCACTTCCAGCGCGACGCGTTTTTTCTGCTCCGATTTCCGCATGTCGCCCTGAAGAAGCGGATCATTGAGGACTTGAATGAATTCTCGCCGAAGGTCCGGCGTATTCAATATCCGGTATGCGTCGTTTGCGGCGGATAGGATGGTGGCGCACTGGGGGATCATCGATTCCAGCGGCGTACCGCCGAGACGATCGGGATGAAACCGGTTAACAAGGTTCATGTATATTTTGCGCAACGAATCGGAGTTGGCGTCGATCGACACGCTCATGATTTTCAAAGGATTATGGGTTTCGACGAGTTTGAGCCGGGTTTCGATTTCGTGTTTTAATTTGCGTTCTTCTTCGGTGAGCCGTTGCGGTTCGACGATTGCCGTTGCTTGGATGGTTCGCTGCCCGGTCGCGGATTTGGCCGAAGCCGCCCCCGACGGCTCGGCAGCCTTCGAACCTGATGGCGATGGCTCGCTACGCTTGGGTTCGGCGGTGGTTTGAACGGGGCGAGGGGTCACCGACACCAGATCGGCCATCGTCAGCAGCATGACCGTGGCTAACGTTTCCCGCGACGTCAAGCCGGCATAGATTTCAAGATCTTTCAGCGGACGTGGTTTATCCCAGGCGCTCAACGCACGCGTCAAACGCGCATCCAGTTGCAAATTGGCCATGATCGCTTTCATATTGGCGCGCGGCGTGAGAACCATGTTTTTGTAACGCGCTTCCACTTGCGACAATTGATCGGGCGTGCTGTAGTTGTGGAAGATGAAGAACAACGCGGGGAACAGACCGACCCGGCAAGCGGCCGCCTCCGGCGGCGGAAGATCGTCGGCGACGAATCGCGGCGGGGTAAGAACCATACAAAGCCGGGCGAAATGGCACAGGAGAAGCTGCCGGGCGATCGCTTCGGCTTGCTGCCGATCAAGGCCGAGTTGAGCCTGGAGGGCCAGGAAAAAAGCAACCGAATCATGGCCTGCGGCGCGAATCAGATTGCTCATTTCGGGTTGCTCCGAGAGACCCATTTCATTCATAAAATCAAGGGGATAAACCACAGCATAGGGCGATTGAATCGCAGTGGGATTGCCTTCGGTCACCCATAAGTGGTGCGTGTATTCATTTTCATTGATGTCGAAACGCCCGGAGGAATGAGAGAGATGGAGTTTATAGATCGCTTGAGCAAGGGGGCTGTTGTCAAACGGCTGTGACACGTTTTACTGCTTTCCGTCACGAGCCGGACACGGCGGCATCGACTAAACCACTGTCAACACACCGCTAGTCCGAGATTGATTTGCGGCCAATTGTAGATACTTTACCTGCGATGTCAAGATTTAACATACATCTGGCGGTTTTTTACTTTGCCGCGATTGATTTGGAGAATTTGAAAGCGAATCGATATCCCGGAAAAGCAAGCGCGCGCCAAGGGCTTATCCGCCCGGGAAGGTGCAGTTTGGGGGAAAAGGCTATGACGGTCTTTTTTCCAAAGGCGAACGATAGGGCTCAACGCGGTTGCGGCCTTTCCGTTTGGCCTCGTAAAGCGCCTCGTCGGCGCGCTCGATCAAGTGCCCCACGTTGTCTCTTCTGGTCGGGATCATCGCCGCCACGCCAATCGAAATCGTGACGCAATGAGCGGCCTGGCTGTATTCATGCAGCAGATTGAGACCCTCAACGCCATGGCGCACGTTTTCGGCGATTTTCATCGAGTTGTTGTGGTCCGTGCCTGAAAGAATGATCGCAAATTCCTCGCCGCCGTAACGGGCGGAAAGATCGCCAGGGCGACGGGGCAGATTTTTAATCACTCCCGCCACCGCTTTGAGGCATTCGTCGCCCGCCTGATGGCCGTAACCGTCGTTGTAGCGTTTGAAGAAATCGATGTCGAACATGATGAGCGAGAGCGGCGTCTGCGTTCGCATATTGCGCCGCCATTCCTTTTCCAGGAATTCGTCGAACATCCGTCGGTTGGCCACGCCCGTGAGACCGTCCCGGGCGGAGAGCAGCTTCATTTCGTTGGCCAGATTTTCGGCCCGGTCGCGCGCCTGGCGCAGGTCGTCCTCGATGTAAAAGGCGCGCCTGTTCGAGCGGTCCAGTTGGTAGCTGACGAACATGATCGATATGCAAAAGAACGTGAGGAAGAAGTTGTTGTTGACCATGAATTTCGGCTGCATGTTGGTGAATATGGCGACCGCGAGATTGTAGGCGAATACCACGGCCCAGGAACATAGAGTAGCCCAGACGAAACGCAGAAAGAGGAAAGTGGAAAAGAGGACCATCATCAGGCCTGCGTAGTAAAGATAGCTGCCTGGCGGCTCGGCGAGAGCCACCATGGCGATCACGCCGAACGAGGCGGCGAGCACCAGAATCGCCATCGCCAACTGCCACCAGTCGCGAAAGGAGGGGACGAAGCTCAAGATATAAATCAGGATGGCGAGGGGGCAGACGATGAGGTAGCGAATCATCCACACCCATTGGGCGGCTTCGGGAGCGATGTAGTAGTCCAACACGCCGAAGATGGCGAAGGCGAACGTGAACAGCAGAATGCCGATGCGCATGGGGCGGATCGTGCTGGAGAAGTAGTAGTTCTGGAACTTGGCTTCGACATCGTGACTGTTGAAGGTCAGCGTGTATGGATTGAAGGGAATCTCGTCGATCATGGCTCTCCATCCGCCCCTAGATATAGGTTGCAGGTCGTTCCAAACTAAATTGAATGGATTATACCGTAAAACGTCTGACGATGCATCTTTTTCATATGCGGCGGACAGTGCGAATGGAAGGGGAGGGCGGTGTTGGTTGGGGCTTGTTTTTGCGCTTGGGCTCTGCTAAAACTGCCTTTAGGATCTCGCCAACGGACTTTGTCTTCAATCTCTTGCCGCCGCGAAGAGGCTGGTCATGCACGCCCGGATCGTCGCCCTGTGCGCAGTGATGCTGGTGAACGTCGGACTTTGGGGGTGCGAAGGGTCCAAGCTCTACTCTTTTTCTCCCCTCGATGGGGATGAAAGCTGTGTGGCCGCCGGAGGAGCGGGGTGTCCCTGCGGCAATGACGAAGGCTGCGATCCGGGGCTCCTCTGCATTGAAGGCGTTTGCGTACCAGAGGGAGATATAGACGGCGACGGCGAATCCGAAGATGAAGGGGAAAACGGAAAACCTGACGGCGACAACGTCATTCCGGACGGCGATCTCTCTCCCGATGGCGACCGCATCATTCCGGACGGCGATGATGACGAGTTGGACGGCGATGAGGTTTTTCCTGACGGTGATGGAACGCCCGATGGCGATGGCTTTCCTGACGGGGACGCAATCTCCGACGGTGATGAAGTCTTTCCCGATGGGGATGGAATGTCCGATGGCGACGAGATTTTCCCTGATGGCGATGAATCGTCGGATGGCGACGAAACGCCCGACGGGGACGTTTCTCCCGATGGCGACAGCGACACAGAAAATAACAATTGCGACGATGGCGACCTTTGCACTCTCGATGGCCTTGGGCCGAATGGTTGCTACCATGCGCCTATCGATTGCGTGCAGGACGACAATCCCTGCACGGTTCATGAATGCGACCCGGCAGATGGCCTTTGCAAGCCGGTCTTCGCTTCCGATGGCGTTTGCGAGCAGCCGTACAACCCCTGCGGTACGGTCGAATGCCTGGAGGAAAGTCTGGCCTGCGAACTCGTCCCGGTTCAGGACGGGTTCCTTTGCGCCGATAACGACGCCTGCAACGGCCTGGAAATCTGCCAGTCTGGCGTCTGCCAGGACGGGACGCCCGTTTCCTGCCCGGATTGCTATTCCTGCGATCCGGCGACGGGCGATTGCGTCTGCGACGGCTCATGCGCGTCCGAGCGCTGTAACAACCGCGACGACACCTGCGAAGGGCAGATCGACGAGGGCGGCGTCTGCACCAATACGAACGTCGGTATCCGCGTCGAGATGAGCTGGAGCAACTGGGCCAGCGACGTGGATTTGCATTTCCTGCGATCGGGCGGCGTCTTCGGCTCCCCGGGATCGGCCGACGCCAACGACTGCTGGCACGGCAACGCCAATCCGGAATGGGGCCAGGCCGGTTTCGCGGGAGACAATCCCAAGCATGGCGGCAACAAGACCAACGGCTACGGCGAAAACAACTCGCCCGAAACCGTGCATCTCGCCGCCCCCAGAGCCGAGCCTTACCGTGTGCTGGTGTTTTACCGCAATACGGATGTGCCGGTTTTCCGCGACACGAACGTCTGGGTGAAAATCTATCTCGAGGGCCAGCTTAAGGCTTCCTACAGCGCCAATCTGGCCGATGAAGACACGTACTGGAATGTCGCGTGCATCGACTACGCCAGCGGCAGCGTTCGGCGCATCGAGAACGCCGACGACTCCAATCAAATCATTCACGGCTCCCTATCCGGCATCGACGCCAACGCCTGCTCGTCTTCGGGAGCGGCTTGCGCCACCGTCTGCGATTGCGGACCGGGCCATGTCTGCCAAAACAGCCAATGCGTTCCGGGAAACGGTGCGGCTTTTTGCTGCGAATACGACGATTGCCCCGCCGGCTCGGCGTGCTACTCCCGCGCCTATGAAGCTTCCGGGAGCTGCGGGTTCGCCGCCAGCTTCGATTCCGCGCCGGGCGTCCCGTCGCTCTCCAGCGGCGTCAACATCGAGAGGCTGTATTCCCCCTGGGGCGTGACGTTCCGGACGAGCCGCGCCAATTCGCGCGTCTCCACCGACGAATGGGAGTTGGATTCCCAGTCGCAAAACAACAGCGCCGGCACGCGCGACGCCGACGGCACGCGCTGGCGCGGCGACGTGCGAATCTCGTTCATCCAGCCGCAGCCGGTCGGCGGGGCGTCGCCGAATCCAGCCGTGGCCCCCAGGGCGGCCTTTTACATCGGCCAGGCCGGGAGCGACGATGCGTTTCGCGTCACGGCTTACGATTTGGCGGGCGACATCGTGTTCGATCAATTGATCGATCGCGGCAACACGCGGTTCGTGGAGATTATCGATCCTCCCGCGCCGATGCGGGAAATTCTCATCCAGCCCGGCAGCGACCCGACCTTCGTCATCGACGATTTGACGGTTCCCTTGCTGTTTTGGCCGATGGAGAAACGTTAGCGGCTTTCAATACTGAATCAGTTCGATAGCGCCGTCAACGGCCATGCCGATGTCGCGTACGTAGACTTTCCGCGAACTACCGATATCCAACGGTGATGTCTCGCGAACTTCCAAAGTGTCCTCGAACGTCCCGGCAGGCACCGTAAGCGATTCGCCCATCTGAACGATCTCTCCCCTATCTTCCGCCACGCCCGGCGCGACTTCTTGCTTATAGCGCATCCCGACAGTTGGGGCCGCGGGCATGATGATGCCGGGCTGGTTGCCGTCTTCACCAGCTCTCCAGGCTCCGCCGTGGCCGACGATTTCGCCGCCGTCGTAATCATCCACCGCTTCGCCGAAATAGCAGACCGTGCCATCGGGAGCTTGGGCGAAATAATTTCGCGAAATCTCGATCAGCTCGCCGTCTTCCGTTTCACGTTCCTCGACGACGCGAGTCGTGACGCCGGCGACGATCTCCGTTTCATCCAGCACGCTAAACTCGACGCGGAGCAGGGTTGCGCCTTCATTCCCTTCCAGTACGAGATGTTTTCCGACAGGCAACGGGAAATAGGGATTGTCGATCGTCAGAGAAAAAGGACCGGCGCCGGGATCGCATACGGCAATGCTCAGTTCGTCGGCTTCTTCATCTACGTCAATTTCCTCATCACTGTCGTTTTCCGTATCCCCATCTTCATCCAAAGCGTCGCCGTCTGCATCGCCATCAACCATGTCCCCATCGGTCTCGCCGTCAGAGTCTCCATCGATGTCGGGGTTGGACTCGCTACAACCGAAAGCAAGCATGGCGATGAGCCCGAAGAAAACAACCCCCCTCAAGGTCCTTGGGTTCGGCTGCATTACGTTGGTAGCGGTCCGCATCGAAGCCTCCTTCCTGCTCCGCCGACTTCGCAGAAGCGGCAAAGCGAGAAAAAACGGGAAATCCCGTCCCTTGCAAACGAACACCCCATACCTTGTCAAAGCTTCGTTCTTTATAGCTTCTTCGGCTTCATATTTCAATGATTTCGCGTATCCGCTGTCCGACCTTCAGGGCGTTGGCGCGACTGTCGTATTCAACTTCGACTTTTCTCCGCCCGGCCGCGCCGAGCCGCCTGGCGAGCGATGTGTCGTCCAGCAAGCGTTGAATCGCCTCGGCAAGCGCCGGCGCATCTTTCTCTTCGACGAGCAGGCCCGTTTCGCCATCGACGACGAGTTCGGGGATGCCCGACACGCGCGTGCTGATCGTCGGCAAGCCCAAGGCCATCGCTTCCATCAAGGTCGCCGGGATGCCGTCGCGGTCGCCCGCAGCGTCGGTGACGCAGGGCAGGACGAAAAAGTCCGCCGTCCTATAGGCTTCGCGGAGCCGTTCTTGGGTTACTGTTCCGGCCAGTTCGACGTAGTCCTCGACGCGATTCTGTCGGATCCGGGCCATGAGCGCTTCCTGCCGTCCGCCCGGATCGCGGCCGACGATCGTCACCGACGGCACAGAATGGCCGCGCGATTTCAAGATGCCCACCGCGTCGATGAGGACTTCGAACCCCTTTTTTACATCGAGACGACCGACGGCGAGAATGCGTCCGTCTCCAGCCGGTGCGCGATCGTGAATGGAAAACTCGTCCAGATCGACGCCGCAACGGATGACCTCGGCGTTGTCGATGGGCAACCCCAATTGGTCGCGCAGATAGCGGCGGTTGAAATCGGAAATGGAGACGACAAGACTTGCGCGATCGATTTTATGTTCCAGCAGCGACGGCACGGCGAAGATGTCGTAAGCGTGGACGCTGAAACCGAACGGAATGCCGGCAAGCATGCTGACCGCCCAGGCGGCGGTGGCCTGATAGGCCCCGAAGTTGGCGTGAACGTATCGGATGCGTTTCCGTATCAGATCGTCCATCACGCCGAGGGCAAAGCCGACGGCGACGAGGTTCTTGGCGGCCAACGTCCCGCCGCCGCTCTCGAAGATCACTGTCTTTAGCAAATTCAGGTAACGGCGGTCCGCCTTGGCGATGAGCGCCGCATGGCGTGCAGCCGCCTGCGCCGCGATGAGCGGCGTCGGCCCATAGCTGCGGTCGCGAAACACCTGCGCCTTGGGATCGAGGCGATCTTCGAAGGAGCGCAATCGGAACGTATAGACGTCAACGTCGATGCCGCTTTCCTGAAGGGCGTGCATTTCCTTGATGACCGCCGTTTCGTTGAGCACGGGGAAGGCGGTGGTGAAGTAGGCGATACGCGGCCGTTCGGCGGCGTTGAGGGAGCCTGTCATACGATCGATATCCCGATCGGCGAACAGGAAGCGCGATCTACTCGGCGGGTTCCTGCGCTTCATCTTTCGCCGCATCCGCATCCCCGTCCGGCTTCTGCACGGCGCCGGCGGGCCTTTCGAGGATAGCCTTGTGGACGGCGCGCGCCAACTCGCCGATCGTATAGGGTTTCTCGTCCAGATAGTTTTTAATCTGGCGGGCGTTGTCAAACAACGGCTTCACCTCCGCGTCGGCCAAGGCGGCGTCGGCGTGGACCTGAAGCCCCAGAAGCGCCATGGTCACGAGGGGGATGTGGGGCGACTTCAGGAATTTGACGAACGTCGGCGCGGCGTCCTTGGAGAGAAATTTCATGAAATGCCGCTGGGCGATGTCGTAGTCGTCACGCCAGAAAACGACCGTCGGGTTCAGTTCGCCGAGCGCTTTTTCCAGTTCCGCCGCGCCGCCGATTTTCAGAACCGTGCCGAACGCGGCCCATTTCACGGCCTCGTCTTTTAGAAAAGGATAGACGTATTGGAGGTTCGCCGGTTCGCCGACCTTGCGGATGATTTCGATGGCGATGCCGCGCAGATCGATCGATTCCTTGCGATCGGTAAAGATCGCCAGGGCCACGGGCAGCGACCGCTTCGAAACGTTGAACGATAATGTGTTGAATGCGGCTTCGCGGGACGCCATGGTATTTTTTTTCTCGGCGACGAAAGCATCGAGAAAGTCGGTAACGCGATCGTCGCGCACGCCGGTCGCCAACTGCAACAATTCCGGGGCGAAACCCGGAGACTGCTCGACGAGCCATTTCAAAATCAGGTCGGAGGCTTTTCGGGTGGTCCCTGGGTCGTTTATTTTCTCAATGATTTTCCCGACTTTTGCCCATGCGGGCGGCTCCTTTTCAAGCAGGGCGACAAGCACGTCTCCGGCGGCCGGGCCGATGTCGCTCAAAACATGGAACGCGGAAAAATTCCCGGCGGCGTACTTGTCCATGAAATTGTAAGAGTACCAGGCAAGCAGAGCCTGGCGCGATTGCTCTTCCAGCGTCTGATGCCCGAGCTTCGTAAACGCATAGAGCGCGTCCTTGGCGGCGGCTTGGACCTTCAAATCCGGCACTTTGAACAGTTTGCCGATTTCCGGCCCCCCTTCCTTTATTGTGGCCAGCCGCTCGGCTTCGGGCAATTCTTTCAGCGCGCCGATCATGCGGTCAAGTTCTCCAAGTTTGATGAGCTTGACCAAGGCGTACACCCTTACGGACGCCTCGGTCTTTGCGTCGGCCATCGCCTTGGCGATGCGTTCCTCGCCGCCGACGGAATCGGCCCATTTATCGATGTCGTCCGGCGTCGTGGCGCATGCCGCAAGCCACAGCACCGCGAGAAGCGTGGCGACGACGTTCCCGCCATGGTAGTGGACAACCAACGGCATTTTTTGCATGGCCCCCTCCTTTCGCGCCCCACGGCCTGCCGCGGCAGGACGCAGCGCAACTTTGAAGCTACGGCAACCGGCCGCCATCGGACTCGATCAGCCGTTTGAAATGTACCAGGAACTTTTCATTGTCTTCTCGCAGGCCGGTATTGACGCGGATCGCCTTCTGCCCGATGGGACGCACGATGACGCCGATTTTTTGCAGTTCGGCGAACAACCATTGCGCGTCTTTCTGCGTATCGATGAACAGAAAGTTCGTCTGGCTGGGCGGCGTCGTCACCGGCAGTCCTTTCAGCCCCTCGCGCAAGAACGCCAATTCCCGTGCGTTGAATTCCCGCGACTTTTCGATGAATTCGCGGTCGTCCATCGCCGCCATCGCCGCCGCCTGGGCCACGAGGTTGATGTTGAAGGGAAAGCGGCAGGTCATCAGGCCATGGATGATGTCGGCCGGACCGACGGCGTAACCGGCGCGGATACCCGCCAGCCCCACCGCTTTGCTGAACGTACGCAAAAGCATGATGCGCCGGCCGGCGCGGTAATGCGCCATGGGGTCGGGCATGTCAGGCGTGGTGGTGTACTCTTCATAGGCGCTGTCGTAAACGACAAGCGTATGCTCCGGAACCTTGGCCATGAAGGCGTCGAATTCGCTTTTCGTAAACCAGGTCCCCGTGGGGTTGGTAGGGTTGGCCAGGAAGACGATTTTGACTTTATCGTCAAGAAGCTCGGCCATTGCCTTCAGATCGTAGCGATAGCCGCCGTCGGTCATCTTGGAAAGCCTGAGCGTTGCGGCGAACTTCTGCGCCACCAGGGCATAAATGGCGAAAGTTTTTTCCGAAGCGAGAATCACGTCGCCTGGATCGATAAAGGCGATGCCAGCTAGCTCCAGAACCTCGACGCTGCCCGAAGCGGCAAAAACATTTTCAATTTCAACGTCATAGCGTTCGGCGACTTTTTTCCTGTAGTAGTAGGCATTGTCATCCGGATAGAGATAGACCTCTTCGATGGCTTTTCTCATGGCTGCCAAAGCCAGAGGCGAGGTGCCCAGGGGATTCTCATTGGAGGCCAGTTTGGCGATGCGACCTTCGAGCCCGTACTCGCGCCGCACCTCCTCGATCGGCTTGCCAGCCACATAGGGTTTGAACTTCAAGAGCGGTTCCCGCAGCAACGACTTCAGCGGCATGGATCGTCCTTTCACGTGAACGGGTTGGCGAGAAGCGGGTGTTGCCCGCACCATACCTTACGCCTCCTGCGTCGTCAAGACTGCAAACACGAGGATGCAAACATGAGGAAACCATGACTTCGGGCGAGGTTTTCGCCTCGCTTCCGGTCCCCCGACGTTTGGGGATTTTTCGTCTGGCGTCACGGCTGACAATCAGGTCAAGCCGTGATTCATTTTTCCGCCGGACTCCTCCCTACACTGGAAGCGCTCGCTGTTCTTCATCTTTTTTGGCGCGTCAGCTAACCTATCTGTATGAAAAGACATATTCGATTTTCCAGAGGACCGGGAATTTTACATTGACATTGCCTGTTTGCTTTGGTAGACAAAATTTACAATCCGGATCGTATTCTAGTGTAAACAAGTCATATACTTGGGACATAGACCAAAAAGACGGCCGGTGAAGAACTAGCATGAAGTTCAGAAGCCTTTTCAAGCGAGGAGACGGGCACTATCAGATCATGATCGTGCCGGCCAACTCGGCTCGGATGAAAAGCTTCAGGCTGCGCCACAACACGATCCGTCGGCTTCTGCTGGCGGGCGTGGCGGCGGCGGTCCTGTTGCTGGGCGTGATCGCCATCCTGGCGGCAAAACCCTACTATGAATCCGGCGATTCCGAGCTGCTGCGCCAGAACGTCAACCTCCAGACGGAACTGTTGGAGGTGCGAACCAAGCTGGCTTTGCTCGACAACACGCTGGACCGGCTTGAAAAATTCGATCGGAAGTTGAGAGTGATGACGGACTTTGTCGATACACGCCCCAAGGTGGCGATCGGTCCGTTGAGCGAAAGCGAAATGATCGCCTCCCAGCTTCAGGGCCAGATACACACGAACGAGGCCTTGAGCTTGAAACTCAAGGATAAGCTGGGCGAATTGGAAAGCGCCGATCTAAGTAAAGAAATCGATCGATTGCTAAGCATCGCGCTGGAACGCGAGAAAGAACTGGCCGAACTGGGCAACTTCCTGGAAGATCAGAAGCTGCTTTTGTCGCATACGCCTTCCATCTGGCCGACCGAAGGGTGGATGACCTCCGTTTTCGGCTACCGCCAATCTCCGTTCACGTCCGCGAAGATCTTCCATGAGGGGCTCGATATCGCCAATAACATTGGTACGCCAGTCTATGCCCCGGCCGATGGAACGATAATCTTCACGGGCGACCGCGGCGGCTATGGCCATACCCTGGTCATCAACCACGGCTTCGGCCTGACCACTCGCTACGCGCATCTATCGAGCTTTAAAGTGGAAATCGGGGCGCGGGTGAAGCGCGGCGACATCGTCGGCACGCTCGGCAACACGGGCCGCTCCACCGGTCCTCACCTGCATTACGAAGTCCGTTTGAACAACATCCCGCAGGACCCCCGCCGATACATTCTCGAATGAAGGATAAGCGCAAAGCGCTATGAACAAAAGACGACGGCCGCTCAATGACGAGCGGCCGTTGTTATTTGGTGCCCAAGGCCGGACTCGAACCGGCACGCCTTTCGGCACTACCCCCTCAAGATAGCGTGTCTACCAATTCCACCACTTGGGCTTTTGCGCTCAAAGAACATCGCTGCTTGTTCTTACGGTTGCGGCGCGCCGCCTTCCGCGGGTTGATTTTCCGCAGGAGCGGGAGCTTGCTCGGCCGGCGGTTCGGCTGCCGGCGGTTCGGCTGGAGCGGTCGTGCCTTCCGCCGGAACGGCCTCGGCTGGCTGCACCGCTGGCTGATCTTCCGCCGGAGCGGCAGGGGCCGCCGGAGGCTGGACCGCCTGTTCCTCCTGGGCCACATCGTCCACGACGGACTGGTGGGAGCTGGCGATATAGGCCAGCGATATGGAGGTAATCATGAAGACGGTTGCCGCGCCGGCCGTGAGTTTGCCGAGGAACGTAAGGCTGCCGCCGCCGCCGAAAACGGTTTGGGACGCGCCGCCGAAGGCAGCGCCCATGCCCGCTCCTTTGCCCGGCTGCAGCAGAACAACCAGGATCATGAACAGTGCGGCCAATACATGCAGAACCGTGAGAAAGATGACCATGTGAATTCCTTGCTAACTATCCGGTCAGTCAACGGGAATCGGTTTATACGCTAAACCGGGCTGGCTGTCAAACAAAATTATAAACTCAAGCGGTTGGCGATATTTCTGCGTCTCTTGAATGGGCTTGTTGCGCCTCTCTCACGCCTCTGTCAACAGAGAACCAAGTTGCTTCACGTCGCAAAGAGAGCTTGACGCGGAAGCCTCGTTTCAATATAAGTAAAGGGTTTTTAGGGTGAGGTTCTACACAAGGACGGTAGACAAAAGCGAGCGGCGCCACCTGGCGGGACCGAGTCGATGCGTCGAAGTGCAAGGTTTGGGATGTAAAAGATGAAGTTGTTCGGTCCCAACGTGAAAAAGATAGCGAAATGGCGGCAGGAACGGAATGCCGACATGCTGCTGACGGTGCTGAATGAGCCGGATTTCGATCTCAAGGCCGCCGCCGCCGAAGCTCTGGGGCATATCCAGCATCAGGCCGCCGCCAACGTGCTCGCCGGTCTGCTGACGCACCCCCTTTCCTCCAAGGTCCGCGCCGAAGCGGCCAGCGCGCTCGGGCGCATCCGGGCGACCACGGCGATCCCCAAATTGATCGGAGCCTTGGACGACGAAAATTCGGAGGTGGTCAAGGCCATTCGAGGCGCGATCGCCAACATGGGCGACGCCGCCATCCCCTCGCTGATCGGCAACCTCAATAATTTCTATCGCGAATCGATTCGCAAGGCCTGCAAGGAGCTTCTGCTTCAATACGGTTCGCGCGCCGTCGAGCCGCTCGTCAAGGGCCTGCTCGAAGGCACGTACGGCATCCGCGAAGAAAGCGCGATTCTTTTAGGGAAGACGACCGATCCGCGCGCGCGCGAAGCGCTGCTCTCGGCCCTGATGGACAAACGCATCGAGGTGCGCAAAGCAGCCGCCGCGGCCCTGGATTCGATCAAATGGCAGCCGAGCCAGGATTTGTACGGGGCCTACTATTACCTGGCCACGCGCAACGTGGAAAAAGCCGCCGCACTGGGAACGATGGCCATTCCGGCGCTGGTGGCCTGGCTGGCCGACGACGACGCCCAGGTCCGCCGTCAGATCGCCGTGACTCTGAACAAGGTCGGCTGGCGGCCCACCAACCGCAAGGAGGCGGCGCTGTTTTACGCGGCGGCGGGGAAATTCTCGGAGGTGGTGAAGTTTCCCGAGGAGGCCGCCGAGATTCTCATCCGGTTGCTTTCCGACCGCAACGTCCAGGTGAAGCGCAGCGCGGCCATGGCCTTGAAGCACATCGGCGTGCCGCCGAGCGTCAAATCGCTCGTGCGCGACATCGAACAGATGTCCGATATCACGCTTTTCAGGCTGAAGAACGGCACGTTCAACTTGGAAAAGATCGCCTTGGAAGGCGCGTCTTTCTACAAGGGCAAATACTACCTTCTGCGCGTTGACAATTGCGACGACGAGCAGATCGCCCATATCAAGCGTCTCTATCCCGAGGCCGAAATCATTCCTGAAAGCGAGGCTCAATGACGAGGAGGGCTGTCCCCCAAGCGTCGTTTGCGCTCATTTTTCTTGCCGCCGTCCTGATCTCCGCGAATGTCCGCGCCCAGACCGAACCGGTTCGCTTCGACCTGCCGCTGACCGTCCTGTGGATTCTGGAGGAGCAGATCGGCGAACAGCGGCTTGCCGATCCGTTGACGCCGCGCGTGTGGCAGGGGACACTGGAGCCTTTGAACGTCCGCTATGCCGATCCGGCGCGGGCGAAAGAGGTGCTACAGGTTTGTCCATTGGATAAGCTGTTGGCCGGCGATGCCTGCCCGGCGATTACCGCCGGCGAGGCGGACGTTGTGGTGGCCGGACGCATAACGGCCGAACTGCGCGACACCGGCCCGGCGGGACCGGGCAAGGGCGCGAAGCTGGAAGCGACGCTGGCCGTCGTTCGCCTCGACAGCGGCGAGAAGCTTTTTGACGTCAAGCAGCCGTCCTACGGCACCGGGGCGGGCGGCATCGAGGCCTTCGGCGACGCGTTGGAGAAGATCGCCAAGCCGATCGCCGTGCGCTTTTCCCATCTGGTCCAGGCCAACCTCGGGCGTTCCGCGGAGGGCGAACTCGTTGTCAACGGTTTTTCCAGCCGCGAGGAACAGGAAGACCTGCTCATCGGCCTCCGCTTTTCCGAGCGCATCACCTCCGTCGGCATCCTCGACTCCAAGAAGGAAAGCTGCTCCTATCGGGTCGGCTATCGCCTGGCCTCCTGGGGCCAGATCGTCAAGTTGCTTGAAGCCGCCTCCGGCACGGGCGTCGAGATCAAGACGATCGGCGACAACAAGGCCGAAGGCGTCTACAGCCCGGCGCGGGCGTTTCGCCTGCTGGTCGGCGTGACGGCCGTCAACGACAAGAGCGGCGGCGTGCTCGGGCTTGTGGCCGTGGAAGATCTGCCGGAAAAGCTGGAACGGGCCGTGGCCGAAATCGACGGTCTGTCGATCGCGCGCTTGCCTTTCCGGCTTCCCGCCGACGCCAACAAGGCGGCGGCCGAAATGCAGAAGCAGTACGGCGGCGACATCGCCCTGGCGCCGTCGATCACGACCCAAGGCGACGAGGCGACGCTGTCGCTGGTCCTGCAATCCACCTTCGCCGGGCGGCTGCTGGTCGTTTCGGAGACGGTTACGCCTGGAGACGTGGACGGCGCGCTACAACGGCTCATCGAACAGATTCGGCTTCAGCTAGGCCTCGCGCTGGAGAAATCGACGCGCCGCATGACGCCGCTGAAGCGCGTGCAATACGACGCCTGGCGCGCCGCGCATTGATCGCCTGACAGGCTTTTCCTCATGCGTTATTTCACCACCACCGCCGGTTGGATCGAGGTCATCGTCGGATCGATGTTTTCCGGCAAGACCACCGAGCTTTTGCGCCGCCTGGATCGCATGCGCCGGGCGGGACGCAAGGTGCAGGTGTTCTCCCGCGACCGGCGCTTTGCGGAAAACGCCGTTGTTTCCCATGACCGGCTGCATACGCCATCGACGTGGGCCGAAACCTCGGCCGAGATCGAAGCCCAGCTGAAGCCCGACACCGACATCGTCGGCGTCGATGAGGGGCAGTTCTACGACGAAGGTCTGGTGGACGTCTGCCGGCGGCTGGCGGCGCGGGGCAGGGTGGTGATCGTGGCCGGTCTGGATCAGGACTGGCGGACCGAGCCGTTCATGGTGATGGCTCGGCTCATGGCCGAAGCCGAGTTCGTCACCAAGCTCAACGCCGTCTGCAGCCGTTGCGGCAACCCGGCGATCCGCAACTGGCGGAAAGCGGCGGGCGGCGAGCGGATTCTGCTCGGCGCGGAGGAAAGCTATCAGGCGCTGTGCCGGGGCTGCTACGAAGTCGCCGTTCTGGAGAGCCGCCAGATCGAGATGTTCCCCGCCGCTCCGCCGAAGAGCGACGAAAAACCGTAAGCGGTCACAACCCCGCCCCCGTCCGCAGGTAGAACACGAACGACGCCAGCCAGTGCTCGCCGCCATAGCCGCTTTCGGTCATCCGCGCGAGGCCGTCCGAGCACTGCCAGTCGGCCATACGGATCAGCAGCGGCCGGCGCGGGTCGTCCGCATGCATAGCCTGAGCGATGCCACGAAACGACGCCGCCCGCTGGAACGACAGTCCGATCAGATGACCGATACGCGGATCCTGAGGGTCGCGAACCTCCACCGGCTCGCGCACGGAAAGGAAGTGTTTGGAGTCGAGCGGCGGAAGGAAGCTGTCCAGCCATTCCTCGAAGTCGGTGCGATCCAGCACCCGCCGCAGCAAATCGGCCTCGACGAGACAAGGCGAGATGAAATCCTCGCCGGAAGGTTCGTAGGCCGTCGGGCAATCCATGTCGCCCAGGTAGAAGCGACGGGCGGCCGTGGTGATGGCTTTCTCCAGTGCTTCGTCCTTGGCCGTCCGGGCGTAATCGAGCATGTGCGTCAGGGCATAGGCTGTGTTGCCGTGTGTCCCGGCGCGGACTGGCACGGAGAGCCGATTCAGGTAATCCACCATCCGTGCGGCAAGCAGATCGGCCAGCGGTTTGAGGTTGACGGCCCAGCGCCGGGCGTCCGGGTCGTCCCAGGTCAACAGCTCGGCCTGAAGCCGCAGCAGCCAGGCCCAGCCATAGGGCCGTTCGAACAGCTTCGTGTGGCTGAGGTCGAAATAGGCGCGTTCTTTCTGGATCCGTTTGGGGCTCAGATGTTTGTCCAAGAGCGCGCGCAGTCGGGCCGCTTCCGGAATGGCGGGAAAGAGTTTCAGAATGCGCGCCATGGACCAGTGGCCGTGCACGGAGGAATGCCAGTCGTAGCAGCCGAAAAACGCGGGCCACTGTTCGTGCGGCGGAAGAAGGGATTCATCCCCCACAAGGGTGAGATCGGGCTTGTTGGGATATTCCTTTTCGGCGCAGGTCAGCGACAGGGAAACGAGCTTCGACGCCTCCTCGACGGCCAAAACCGGACACGAGCGGACCGGCAGCGTGGCGTCCAGCCGTTTCAAGGAGTCCGGGTCCATCGAAAATGAGGAAGCGGGCTTCGTCTCGGCCTTTGGCTCCGAGGGGAGAGGCGTTTTGTGTGCGTCATTCTGACAGCCGAGCAACCAGACGGTCACGATGATGAGCAGTAGATGACGGGGCATGATCCGACCTCAGCCTCCTTTGGTTTTTTGCGTTTTGCGGGATCGGGTTTTCGGCCCGACGGCGTGAACGGATCTAAACATAGTCGCCCTTTCGGCGGTTGGCAAGCCCGCTGCCGGGAGAAAATGCGAAACGCGAAGGCGAAAGGCAAACATAGGGAATAGAACACCGGCCATTTGGATTCTACCTATTAGTAACGTAAGTAACACGGGAAAGGAAAGGCGATGAACACCAGCGAACGGGAGAACGGCCTAAATAAGAGCGGCCCGGACCCAGACAGACGCATCTATGTCAAAAGGGTGCTTAACAATGGAAGCGTCGTAAGGGAATACATCAGCGGGAGCCTGCGGGATGTCAGTCAGTTGTTGGAAAATTTAGAAGGGAAAATTCTGGAACTGACATTCATGAGCCGTGACGTCGATCGCGCCGAGACCATGAATGAACAAACAACGGGGTTTGAAAATCCCGCTCAAAGGCCCGAACACATGCCACATCTCGCTGAAAGCGATTCTGTGCAACTGACGTGAAGGCCGTTCAAGAAGATAAACACTGGTCTTTTCGGGATTACCCGGATTAAGCCAATATTCCGCCCGACGACTCGCTCTTGTCCTGACTTAAGCGGCAGCGCCGCCTCAAGGCCGGCTTGGCATCGCTGCTCGGACTTGCCCCTTCTCCGCTCGTTTAATTACTCGCGGTCCTTGCAGCAGCGGAAACCGGCGTACAGGTCGTCCCAGCCGGCGCCGAAGCCGCATTGCAGCCGCAGGCTCGGCGTGCCGCAATTGAAAGCGCCGCCGCGCACGCCGTAGCCGCGCGGGTCGGACGGGGCTTCGACGATTTCCCAGACGTTGCCGTTGATGTCGAAGTGGCCGTAGGCATTGGTGCAAGTGGGAAAGCGGCCCGTGGGCTCGATGTGGAAGCAGGAATATTGGTAGCCGCAGTTCTGGCTCGTATCGCAGGGGGAGACGCCGTGCTCGGCGCAGTAGTCGTCGCAGAAAGTGTCCACGCAATTGCACGGCTCGCGGTCCCAGATGTCGCCGAAGACGTATTCCGTATCGTCCGGCCCGTTGCAAGCTTCGAACCATTCCTCCGAGCCGCAAAGCCGTTTGCCGACCGAGGCGCAGGCGTCGCGGAACGTCTGGGCGTTCGCGGCCGACATGGGCGAGACGTACCAGGGCAGCACGCCGGGGCGACTGGCTGGCGTGGACGATGCGCCGGGCGAGGACTCCGTGGCGTCAGCGCGCGACGCTTCGTAGCGGTCGATGCAAAATGCATCGATGGCGACCATCTCCGCCGGACAGCCGCTGTCGATCTCCGGTTCGGGATCGATATCAGGCTCCGTTTCCGGTTCGCCCTCCACGTCGCCCGCGTCTTCCTCAGCTTCGTCCATATCCGGAGCGTCGATCTCGGTGTCGGGGATTTCCTCGTCGCCGTCAGTGACGATGCAACCCGAATCCTCTTCCTCGCTGTCTCCGTCCGGCGGCTCCGGCTCATCGTCGCCGTCCGGCTGGGGGTCGATCTCCTCGTCTCCGTCGGGTTCGTCGCTTTCCGGAGTGGCGCAGCAGCGAAAACCCAACGCGGCGGGCGTCCAGTTTCCGGGGATGTAATCGCAGCGATGCATCGTAAGCGGGTCCCGGCAATTGTAAGCGCCGCCGCGTACGGTCTGGTCGCTGCCGTTGAAAACGTGTTCCCAGATATTGCCGCTCAGATCGTAGACGCCCCAGCCGTTGGTGCAGTCGGAGAACGAGCCGGTGGGCATCAGGCGGAAATCGCCGCCGCCGAGGGCTTCGATGCCGTTGCAGGCGGCGGGCTTGTAAGCATCGCCGTAAGTGTAATCGTTGTCGTCCGCGCCGCGGCAGGCGAGACGCCACTCGTCGGGATGGCAGAGGCGTTTGCCGTTGGCCTCGCAGGCGGCCTGAGCGGCGGCGTTGTCGGCGACCTGCCAGGGCAGAACGCCTTCGACGGACAGGGCGCGCGATTCGTCGCTCCCGATGCTCGCCGCCGTGGCGTCCGGACGGCTGGCCTCGTAACGGTCGATGCAGAACGTCTCCGCGATCTTCACCATCTCGCCGGGGCAGACGAGCGGCTGCTCCGAGTCGCCGTCGATCGGAACGACGCGGCAATGATGATCCTCGCAGCGGAAGCCGGGGCTGCAATCGGCGTCCGCCTCGCACTCGTAGCGGCACTGGCCGTTCGTCGTATCGCAGGTCTGGTTTTCGGAGCAGTCCGCGTCGTCATAGCAACGCGACTCCGCGCACGCCGAAATCAGCAGCGCCGGCGGAAAAGACGCCAGGACAGCAGCCAGCAGGAAAGTTGTCGATCGCATGTTCATCGTTCCGTCCGACAATTTCTTTTTAGCACGGGCGCGCGGCGCGATCACTTGGGGTGGTGCATCAGAATCGATATATCGTTTTCACCGCCAGCGTGACATAGAGCGAATTCTGAGAAAAATTTTCCAGATCGCCGTGATAGCGCGCCTCTATGCCGACGGCGAAATCCGGCGTGATGATGCCGTCCAGTCCGCCGGCCAATTGCCAGAACCATTTGGTTTTCCAGTCGTTGCTGTCCACCGCGCGGAAGAGCGGCCCGGCGGAGAGGCCGACGTAGGGCACGATCGGCGTCAAGTCGATGCCGTACTCCAAGCCGGCCGACAGCGGCAGATAGCGCGCCCGTTCTTCCCCCGCCCAGCTGAAATCGCTGTATTCCACGTCCAGCTTGGCAAAAAGGTCTTCGTAAAGGCGATAGCCGCCCGACACGCCGAGCGAGAATCCCTCCAGGTCCAGCCCGTTGTCCGAAAGCCAGCCGTAGCCGCCGCGCGCCTGAATCGCCCAGTCGCGGGCCAAGTTGGTGTTCAAGGCGGGATTGTCCAGCGCCCCAACTTGTAAGGGGAAAAGGAGAACCATCGTTGCGATTGTGAGGAGGCGCTTCATCATGTTCACGGCTTGCTCCGGGGGCAGTGTAAACCGAATCGCGGCCCGGCCGCAAGTTGCGCAATGAATGAAAGACTCGAACGGTCATTCCCGCGTAAGCGGGAATCCAGAACTTTAGAATTGGACCCCCGCTTTCGCGGGGGTGACGGGCAGGCATCCGTTCCTTTTGATACTACTCTTACTTCCCGTCCTCCGGTTCCTCCTCGGGCCCGCAAAGGCAGGGGTCGGCGGCGGAAGCGTCGCAGCCCTGCGAGACGAAAGCCGGGTCCTGAGCGCGGCAGAGGTCGGTGCAGTTTTCGTACACCCAGTAATAGTCGGCGCAACGGTTAATGCTGCCGTCCGGCAGGCACTCGACGTCGCCCGGCGTGCATTCGGCCGCAATTCCGTCGGTCAAGCCGTATTCGCAGACGCATAGTTCGCCGTCGCCGCGCGGGTCATCAGGCATGCATACGCCATACTGCGCGTAGTATTCGTAACCGTAGCGTTCCTGGCACCAGTCATTGCAACTTACCGAGCGGTAGGTGCCCGGTTCGCCGGCGACGGGTTCCGTTTCCGGATCGTAGGGTACGCATTCCATCAAATTGCCGGTGGCCTCATCGCACTGCTGATCGCCCACGTAGCACTCGACCATCCCGCCATCGACGATGCCGTATTCGCAGCCGCAGGGGTTGTCGGCATTTTCGATGTTGCAAGCGACAGGGTAATAGTCGGGGCCGAATTGCTCCAAGCAGCGGTCCCAGCAGTCCACGGCGGCCCAGCTATAGCCATCGTCCTGGCAGACATTCAAGGTGTAGTCGTCCGCGCAGACGAACTCGCCCGGCGTGCAGGAGGCCACGTCGCCGTCGAGAATGTCATACTCGCAGCCGCAGGGGTTTTCGGCGTTTGCGGCGTCGCAGCCCAGGCTGTAGCCGTAAGCGCCCGGATCGTCGGGAGCGGTTTCCTGGCAGTACTGTTCGCAGTCGCGCGGCTCATAGCCCGTGTAATCGTCGATACAGATCTCAAGCGTTTTCTCGTCGCTGCAGTACATTTCGCCCACAGAGCATACCGACTGAATGCCGTCGGTCACGTCTTCGAAGCAGCCGCAGATGTTGTCGGTCTGGCTCGCGTCGCAAACTCCGGGGACGTACAAATAACCGAAGTTCTCCTCGCAATAGGAATAGCAGTCCACCGTCTCCCAGGTGTAATAGTCATCGGAGCAAACCTGGAAGGTGGAGTCGTCGATGCAGACGACATCGCCCGGATAGCATCCCGCGATATCGCCATCGGTGATGTCGTACTCGCAGCCGCAGGAGTTATCGGCGAAGGCCGCATCGCAGCCAGTGTTGGTGGGCGTGCCGTAATCGTTTTCGCAGACGTCCTCGCAAGCCATGGCGAAGGTTACGCCGTTCACGCACAGGACGACCGTGTCGGCGTCCTCGCAAACGGGCTCCCATGTGTCGCCGCAGGGAAGCCCGACCGAATCGTCTCCGTCGTTGTCTCCGTCCGTCGGAACGGGATCTTTCTCGTCGAACCTGATCCTGTCGTCGTTGACGCAGGCGATCAGCCCCAGCGTCACCAGCAGGACGACGAGCAGGGTCGTGATGGAAAGCCATGCCGGCCGCGACGGCGTCTCAGGCGTCTCGGGCAGGACGATTTGTCCTTCGCGCTGCATGGGGTATTGCGCCCCGTCGTAACGCTTCACCGGTCTGACCTCGAATCCTTTGTGCGCCATGACACACCCCCTAATCGAGTCCGTAAGCGAACAGTTCCTCGAAATGATCGTAATGCCGCCGCATGAAACGCCGGTTGCGCTCGTCCCATAGCGTGTTGCCGACCTCGTCGGCGATGGGAACGAGCATCCGTTCGTGGGCGCAGAGGATCGGCGGCGTCGCCGTGACCTTGCCCGTCAACTGCCAGTTCATGCAGCCGCAATAGTTCGAACAACGGCCCAGGAGAGCGCAGCCTTCGCAATCGGGCCGGCCGCTGCGGTTCTTGGCGATCAACTCGTCGCGCAGGGGTGTGAACCCCCTATCGACGTGGCCGATGCAGAAGTTGGCGGCGTCGGGACGGTCGGAGACGAACTGCACGCAGGGGAAGATCCGCCCGTCGGGCGCCACCGAAACCTTCTTCGCTCCGAAGTCGCAGAGCACGCCCAGTTCGATGGGCGAAGCGGCGTGCGTTTTCAGCTTGTCGTCGAACAGCCCCATGTGGAAGGCCTCGCCGGCGCGGACCTTTTCCAGATAGAACTCGGCCAGGGCGCGATAGGCCGCCTCCAGGCGGACAAAGTGCTCGGGCGTCCAGTCGGGATGACTGTAGTCGAGCTGATGGACGATGTAGCGGACGCCTCGGCTCCAGATATAACGGATCGACGATTCCAGGCGGTCCACCGTCTGCGGGGTGATGACGCTGGTCGCGACCGTGTGGGGATTATAGGAGAGGATCAGGTCGAGCTTGCGGTCGAGCAACGCCCAGCTTCCCGTTCCCTCGGCGGTCACGCGTTGGGCGTCGTGGGCCTCGCGGTCGCCGTCCAGCGAGATGGCGAAGAGGATGTTGTGGTCGCGGCAGAAAGCGAGGCTATCGCGCGTGAACAGCGTGCCGTTGGTGGACATGCGGAAGTGCATCTGGCTGCCGCGTTCGCGGGCGCGGGCCGTGGCATAGGCGGTCAATTCGCGGATGGCGTCAAAGCGGAGCAGCGGCTCGCCGCCGAAGTAACTGACGCAGGCCGAGCCGTTGCCGTGCTGGATCGCCAGATCGATGGCTTTTTTCGCCGTCTCCGGCGGCATGGCGACATCGCGCTTGGCCGGGGCGTAGCAGTATCGGCAGCGCAAGTTGCAATTGGTGGTCAGGTGCAGAATGACCTTCATTAGCCCGCTCGACCGGAATTCGTTACACGACACGACCAGAACGGTTGACACTATCTTGCAATTATAAGGCCATAAAGGCAACCAATTAAAAAACAGGTGTTGACGGAGAAAAACTTAGAATTTCACGATAGTTGCACTTGGCAAAACGACGCCGGGAGATTTAAAGAACGGGCTTCGCTGTCAAGGCCTGTTGACAGTGTCGGAACTTTGCGTCAGGAGGATGAAGCGAATGCTCAGAATTTTCCTCGCAGCAACTCGCGCACGCAAAGCTTTCCGTAATCCCACATCAGGGTGAAGACGCTTCTGAAGTCGAGGTTGCTGAAAAAGTTGTCGGCCAGGCCGGTAGGCAGCATGAAGGGAATCCATCCTTTGGAATACTCCAGCATCCAGGCATGGTCCCGAACGCAGTAGCCCTTCGAAGCGCCCCGTTCGAGCAGGGCGCGATCCCCGGGCTTGAATACCGTCGGTACGAATTCACCTTCCCGGTAGGTGAGCATTTCCCCGTCGATCATGAAGTCGTGGACATCGGCGCTGTAGCGCCCCGAATGCCCCTCGGTGCCGATCGGCGTGCCGAATAGAATGAGATATTCCGTGAGGGACCCGTAAAGCAGGGTCAGTTGTCCCATCGCGCCGCAGGCGTTATTGAATATCCAGCGTTGTTGAACCCGAATCCGGCCCGGATAGCGCCGGTCGAGTTCGGCGATGACGGTTTGAAACATCGTGTCGTATGGCAGCCCGATGCCCTTTTGGGCGATTTCGTGCAAAACGGCCGGATCAAACAGCGTACTCATGGGCGCTTTCCCTTTCCCGATGCTGGCGGCTAATGCTAAGGACAAATTGGAGGAAAGGTGTGGTGTTTCCGGCCAAATGTTGTCGCTTGCGTTTGAATTGCCTTCCAGACGGCGTTGATGTCCCTTTATACATGAGGAATGATTGCGAGGCGAGGAACATCAATGTAAAAAGGTCTCAGGTCGCATAGTTTCTCTGGTAAAACCGGCAGGAGCTTTTGTCGCTCTCCTAAAGGACAAGATTTCTGATGACATACAAAGTTGTTGAAATTTATAAAGATTTACCACGGACAAACTGCAAGGATTGCAGCCGGGCGGGCTGCTTTCAGTTTGCCGCCGCCGTGCATCTTGGCGAGGTGGATTTCGGCCAATGTCCGCACTTGGAGGAGGCCCGGAGGCGGGAGATGACTGCGCGCCTGGAAGCCGAGCGCGAGAAAGGGGACGGAACGAAACCATCGAGCAGCGAGCAGGCGCTTGTCGCCTTGTGTCAGGAAATGGCCAGGGCTGACCTGTCAACGTTGGCCGGAAAAAGCGGGGCCGAGCACATCCCGGGACCTCCAGAGACGCTTCGACTTTCTCTTTTCGGCGTTCCTCACTTCATCTATAGAAATGATGTTCGCGCCGTGGATGGGCGGGAGTCCGACATTCTGGTCAAGATCCTGCTCATGCTGTACGCCACCTGGGCCAACGGCGCTCCCGTGACGGGGGAGTGGGTAGCGTTTAAGCAGTTGCCCAACGCCATCGGCAAGGCGAAATCTTTCGAGAAGCATATCGCGCGCCTGGCCCGACATTTCGAGGGCCGGATGGACAACTTGAAAGCCGTTGCGGCGTCGCTGGGAGGGAGAGCCATCTCCACGGAATCCGCCGACGCAGCTTTCGAATTTCAGGCTTTGCCTGCCCTCGCGCTACGCTTGTTGTATTGGGAAGGCGACGACGATTTCCCGGCCCGCGCCTCCCTCCTCATGGATGCAACGATCCCGAACTACCTCGACCAGGAGGGGACGGTGTTTCTCGCCGAAACGCTCGTCAATCTTCTGTTACAGGCAGACGAAGCCGAAGGGTAGGGGGATCGTCTATTCGCCTGCTTTGGCGCTCATGTGAATCTCGACCGCATCGAAGTAGCCGTTGGCGCGGCCGCCGTCGTCGTTGTCCACCTTCAGCACGAGGCGGATTTCCGTGGCGTTGGAGGCGATCTGGCAATAGTCGGACTGGTACGACCAGGTTTTCGAATCGGTGGTGATCGGATTGGCGCACCGGGTTCCGTTGGAACCGGGTGTGACGACCTGATACACCTCCACGCTCGGCGTATCCGAATCGTTATGTTCCGCCATCTGCGCCGAGAAAAACAGCCAGCCGATATTGCCGCTTTGGATCAGCGACTTGTAGGCATCGCTGATAGTGATGCGCTGTTCCGCATAAGGATTTTTTTCGCCGTCCGCCTCGGTGAACGAGAAGAACCACCCTCCCTCGGCGGCGCTGTTGATATTATTGTACGATTGGTGCCGAGATACCGGAATATTGGAAGTCCACCCGCTCATATCGGGGGCCTCCCCGATTCCAGCCTCGGCATCTCCGTTCTTCACGAGAGTCACCGTCTTCGAACATTCGCCGCTCGTATTTTTGGCGAACTCCGTCGAACAGCTTGTGCAGGTCGGCCCCGACCACAGCAGACCGCAGACGTTGCAGCTCGGGTATTCCCAGTGGCCATGGGTGTTGTCGTTCCAGCACTCTCTGCAAACGCTGGTGTCACTGTTGTTCCAGTGCTCGGCGTCGGCCACGCCGTTCAGGCAGCTGAGGCAGTCCGGCCCATCCGCGTTGGGATTGTCCGTCCAGCCGTCCTCGCAGAAACGGCAGGGCGCCGCCGTGGCCGGGGCATGGGAGACTACGACCGAAACAGAGCGGAAGCCGTAGATCACGATCGGGTTGGCTACGCCTCCCATCGTCCCCCCCAGCGTCAACTTCAGATATCTCACCTTTGAAAGAATTGCACTATCGCTGATGGTGTAAGGTCCCAAAACTTCCGGTGTGGCCGAATTCGTGCCGTAACCTCTGTTGACCAGCGGCTTTTGCGCCTTGTCCTGAGCTTCGAGCAGAAACTGGGCGATCGTTCCGGCCTCGAAGGTCCACACCGAGGCGCTGATGGTGATCTGGAGGCCCTGGTAATCGCCGCCCGAAATTTTGGCCAGGTAGTCGGAAAGATCGACGTACTGGTAGGCATTCGCCATGTACGGCATAGAAGCCATCACGCGTATGAACGATCCGGAACCATTGGAGTCCTGTAACACGTTCGTACCGGTGAGCGGGGTCCATCCCTGGGCGTGGTTTTCGCCGTTGGGGTTGCGGACCAGGTTGCCGGATTCGAAATTTCCGTCGTAGAAATTCGTTTTGCATGTCGAGCAACTCGCGCCCGACCAGTGGCCGCCTTCGTCTTCGTCGAGACAAGCCAGGCAGTCGGCGCCGACGTCCCAGTTCCCCTTGCATTGATTGCAAGCCGCTCCTGTCCAGTGGCCGCTCATCGAGTTGTCCAGACAGGTGGTGCAGTTGGATCGGGCGTCGAAATGGTTGATGCACTCCGTGCAGTCGGTCGCCAGGTCCCAGTTGGTCGCGCAGGCGTCGCAGTTCGCGCCGGCCCAGTTGCCAAGGCAGGTCGTACATCCGCCGAAGAGCGAAAAATGCCCAGTGCAGGTCGTGCATTCCGTAGCCAGATCCCAATGCGGGAGGCACTCCTCGCAATCTGCCTGCAAATCGTAGTGATTCTCGCAGTCCACGCATTCGGGGTAGGCGTAATTGCCGATGCAGCCGCAGGCGCCCATGCCGAAAGCGTCGCGGTCGGTGTCGCAGCCGGCCGAATCGGGATATCCCGAGCATTCGGAGATGCCGCTCCAGCCTTCCACGCATTCGTTGACGCAGCCGAGCGAATAA
Organism: Myxococcales bacterium; assembly: GCA_003598065.1. Classification (GTDB taxonomy): domain Bacteria; phylum Myxococcota_A; class SURF-8; order SURF-8; family SURF-8; genus SURF-8. The sequence goes on from QZKR01000011.1 coordinate 60,768, forward strand.
TCGCCCGCGTTTTCGTAGTGGACATACTTGGCGGCGGCGAAACCGACGTCGCCGACCACGACGCTGTCGTCCGGCTCGCATTGCAATTCCGGATAGACAGGATTGGCGATTCCGGGGTCGGGCGGCGGGACGTCGATGATCGGTTCTTCGGTTTCTTCCTCGCTGTCGCCGTCTTCCTCGCCGGCGCGCGAAGCGGAATCTTCCTCTTCCCCGTCGAACGAATCGAAATCTTCCTCCTCGTCGCCGTCTGCCGGCTCCTCTCCCGATGAGGCTTGGCAGGCGTTCAGCACGAGGGTTGTCTGAATCTGATCTACCGTCATCTTCTGCGGCTGCAATGGATCAAGGTCCAGGTCCGACACGGCCTGCACGCACTTGAACTGGCTATGGTGCAGCATCCCCTCGAAACCCGCGAAATCCAAGCCGATCGTGGGCTCTTCAGGATCGTAGGAGGCGTCCGTGCGGCGCGAGCATTCCCGCCAATACTCTTCGCCGCCCGATTCGTACGCCACGGGCACGAGCGGGCCGTCGCTCGACAACTGACGGCTGTTTTCCATGATGAAATAGCGCGAAGACTCCGCGTCGTACCAGCCGTGGTGCAGTTCAATGAAATAAGAGAAGGAGGCGTAGTCCAGCATCCCCTCGTCGATTCCCATGCTGCCAAGCCATTCCGCGATGTCCGACACCCCGTTGCCGTTGTAATCCGCGTTCGCCGAGACGCAGGCTTTCGTCAGGCTGTTCAGTTCTTCGGCGGTCAATCGCCGTCCGTCGCCGCCGCCGTATGCCGGCGCGCGTGTCTGATCCGTATCCAGCAGGTCCTGATCGTCGCGGTTGTTAGGCTCGTAAAGGGGGATGCCGTCAGCCGGTACGGCGATAGGCGAATAGCGATCTTCTTCCGGAACCAGCACGAACTCCGAGATGAGGCGCAGGTCGCAGCGCGCATTGTCGCGCAACGCCGTGTCGGCGCCTTCCATGAATTCGCGCGCTGTTATCGTCGTCCAGCCGTCGCCGTCCTTGTCGCACGGCATCGGCAGAAACGTCGTATCCGAGAAGAAATATCCTTCCTTCGTTTCGCAAACGCAGCGTCCCAGTTCGGTTGTCAAACGATAGATGCCGACCGAACTTTCCTCCGGGCATTCCTTCGTCGTGCAGTCTTTGCAGCCGTCGCCGCTCGTCGCCGAGGGGTTGAACGCCCATCCTTCACCGTAAAGCGCCACGCAATCCGTGTAGTCCGGGGGTTCGCCATCGTCGCCGTCGTCATCCCCGTCGCCGTCCGCATCGTCGCCATCGGCGTCATCGCCATCGGCGGGTTTGTCGGGGTCCGCCTCGGCGTCGCCGTCGTTTTCCTGATCTTCGCCCGCTTCCGATTCGTCGCCGTCGGACGCCGACAGATCGCCATCTGCATCCGCCTGACCGCCCGAACCGCAACCGAAAACGAAAGCCGCGAACAGCAGCGACAGCGCAAGGACAACCATATTGCCGTGTTTCATCGTACCAGCCTCCCGGGTCGGTGTTGACCTATCTGATCAGCGATCCAGCGAGCAACGATGTTGCGGGAAACGATGGAAGGGCGGATGAAGCATAGCGGAATCCGCCCGTTTTTTTTTCGGGAGGATTCCGCACCCATGGCGCTTCATCCTCCCCTACGTTTCTCCTCCTCACGGATCACTCATGGGTCATCAGTCGATATTAGTAATCCAGCGACGTGAAATCGCTGTAGTACACGTGCAGCACGATGTCGCTGATGCCCTCGATCTCGATATCGCGGTTCGCCGGCTCTCCGGCCGGATCGAAGAGGAGCGTCCATTCCGAGTTGGCCAGCGGCCGGTCCCGCAGTTTTCTTGCGGCGTAGACTTCCGTATTGGCGATTTTCATTTCGCCGTTGAAGTAGGTGTTGACGACGGCCGTCCGCGGCGGGAGGCGGTAGTACGTCTTTTCGCCCGTCACGGAATACACGGCGCCGGTGCCGCTCTGGGTCAGGTAAATCCGGCCGAGTTCGTCGCCGAGATTTTCGCCGATGAACTGCGCTTCGAAATACAGGATTTTGTGGTTTCGGGTGAGCGGCGAAAGGTCTTCCAGCCGCGTATTGAACGGGATGGCATAGCCATGCTCGGTCAGGTTTTCGGTCTTGGTCAACGCTTCCACGAACAGGCGGTTGCGCTCCGCCTGGCCGAGCGCCACGCCCGCGGCTTCATCCGAGTATTCCGGGATGCGGAACACGTCATCCTTGAGCGAAATAATCGCCAGCCGCGTATCGGGATTCCCGTACTGCTCCTCGAACGTGTAGAACTCGTTTTCCAGGCCCATCAGGTAGTTTTCGAGATTGTAATCGCCGCTCGCCACCATGCGGACGAGGAACAAATCGACGAGGTGGGCGTAACTCTGGCTGGTGTAGTATTCGAAAACCTTGGTCGCGCGGTAGGCGCTCTTGAGTGCGACGTTGAAGGCTTTGTCCGCGTTGATGACCGCATCGTTTTTGTAAATGCGGACGTTTGGATCGTTCCGCGCCGCCTCGACGTTGATCCGCTGTTGCCAGATTTCCATGTACTCGGCGCGGATCAGCTTCGAGGTGTTAACGGCCTTCTCCAGGCCGGAATAGGCCACTTGAAGCTCCAGGGCGCCTTTGAGGATGTCGTGGTCGGCCGTGAGCATGTCGAGGACCAGATTCTTGATTGTGGCGACGGAATCGATCGTCGCCAGGTCGCATTGCGAATCGAACCCGAACTCGATTTTCGCCATTTCGGCGCCCATGATTCCGAGCTGGGCGGCGGCCTTGCCGATCTCCACGCCGGTCAGAATGGCGTTGGTGGCGGCCGATGCGCCGACCACCATGGAAATCGCCGCGCCGGCGGTGGGGCAGTTCGTGGAGGTGCCGATCGAACAGGCCGAAAGTACGGCGGCGTTGGTGATGGTGTCCTCCGCCCGCTTCACGGCATTGACGATGGTGTCGGCGGTGTAGATCGCCGCCTGGAGGGTCATTTTCGTCCCTTCCATCGCCAGCGTGTAGTCGCTCAAATCGCTGATTTCCTCGCAAACCGCAGTGATGCGTTCGTTTTCGATGTTGATCCGCTGCAGGACGTTGTAGCGCGCCGAGATCAAGCCCTGGAGGTCCAGACCGCGCAGCTTGACATCCATCATCGCTTCGTAAATTTCGCCGTTTCCCATCAGGCCGCAAGGATCGGCCAGCAGACGCGATTTCTGATTGAGGTGGGCGTATTCGATAATCGCCGGGTAGGCGCCGCCGTCGTCGCCGACAAAAGTGCCGCACATTTCGTAGAGCTGGGTCTCGTACGTGTTGCGGATGCTGGCCAGCTCCGCCTGGAAGGAGGCGGAATCCGTCTCGTAGTCGCGATTGCCGTTAAGGGCTTTTTCCTCATTTTCCGCCGCGAAACTCGTGCTGGTTTTGGCGCTGGCGAGCAGTTTTTCAAAAGCGTTGATGTCCCAGACTTCGTCCATCGCCGGGAATGGCACGTAATCCGGGGCGAAACCGAAGTAGTTCACGTCGTCCGTGATGTCCTTGTTCACATCGCGCATCTCCAGCAGCGCCGCCTTGTAGCTGAGTTGGGCCTGCTCGATGGTGCTGAGGATCTGCGCCTCGTTTTCCGGCGGCACGGCATCGATGACGTTGTGCATCATCCGGGAGATGAGTACGGATTCCAGATAGGTCGCCGTGTAGGCGCGCTGGATAACGCGCCGCGCGAGGTCGGGGCGGTTCAGGCTCTGGTAGTGTTTGGCCGCCGCGCTCCAGGATCTCGATTTCTGCGTGGAGGCGCGAATCAGCCGGTCCAGATAGTTGCTCACCGTCTCCGCCGTAATGATGCTGTCCGAACTGTTCGAGAGCGCGATAGACAGGGCAGGGAGCAACGAATAGAACCGGTCCAGCGCAAGCTGGTAGTACTGCGTGGCCTGGTAAAGGCTGTACATCTCGTATCCGGCGACGCCGGAAAGATTGATGCCGGAAGGCTCGAAGAGGGAGCCGTCGAAGCCCGCCTTGTTGGTCCCGGCGAGATCGAAGCGGGAGGCGAAGGCGCGGGTATAGGATTCGTCGCCGAGCATCACAAGCAATTCGGCGTTCAGCGACTCGAATCCATCCTGCTGATTCTGCGGCCGGTGGCAGGCTTCCGCGCCCAGGCTGTCATCGATGCAACGCGAGGAGAAATTCTGTTTCAGGTAAGCGAGCAGCAGGTCGGCGGTCGCGTCGCCCGGCGTATTGAACTCGTTCAGATACAGGTACAGCGCGCAATCCACGCGATGCCGGCTCTCCTCGATTTTCCAGGGCGCATAGCAGTATGGCACGGCCGTCGAGCCTTCCACGCAGATGTCCGGCGTGAAGCCCAGATTTTTGCCGCTGCGGTTGCGAAACGCGGTTTTGTAGCGGAACGCGTCGTTGACGGAGGTATCCAGCTTCAAGAGCGTCGGTTCGTCGCCGAGGGTCGAGGTGTCGTAGAACACTTTGCCGTCCGTGCGGTCTTCCTCTTTATCGCATACATCCTCGCCGTTGTCGCATTGCCAGAAGGGATCGACAACCATGTCGTTGCGGCTGACCTTCCAGTCGTTGAAGACCTGATCGCAACTGCCTTTCTCCACGACGATCCGCTTGGTGTATCCGTCTATATAGACGTCCTCGAACACCGCATCCAGCTGACAGTTCTCGATTTGCAAGTCGGGATCGGGGCTGTTGAAGAAGAAGAAGGTGATGGGGCTGCCCAGCGGACAGCCGCGACTGCCCGTTTCTCCCTGGTCGAACTGGCCGGTCTCCCAACACAGGTAGTGTACGTTTTGGGACAATTCCAGGCCGGTCAGATCAACGGACGAGGTGGCCACGCCGTCGATCATGATTTCGGCCAGCGCCCGCTTATCCGCTTCGCTGGTCGGCATGGCGTTGAAACCGGCTAGATCGAGGATATCCTGGCTGCATTCCACGCCTAGGACGCCGGCCGGCATGGCGCGGTCTTCCGTCTGCCGCGAGCCTGTAAATTCAGTTGATTCCAGACTTTTCGAGGTGCGACGAAGCACCATGAAACCGTAGGCGGTGAAATCTTCGGGCGTCGGATTGCCTCCCAATTCGACGAGGAACTCTTCCTTGAAGATGACGAACAGCCGGTCCTTGGCGATCAACGCGCCGTCGATAAGCTTGAGCGAACGCTGCAAGGTTCGGCCGTCCGGCAGGGGATTCGAGCCGGCCAGGGTCTTGTTGAGGTCTTCCTTGGCCACGTCGCTGTCGGACGGCTGTTCATTGTAAGGACGATACGTGTCGCGGCACTCGGCTTTGTAACGTACGCCGTCCACAAGGTTAGTGTCCTCCATGAAATCGGCCGGCAGCCAGGGGAAGGACACCTGTTCGAATCCCGTGCCTTCCGGACAATCCGTCGAGCCGGGTTCGCCGTAATAACGGCCGCCGACGACGACGTCCAGTCCCATGTCGGAGAGACCGTTGAGGCAGACCTGGAACTCGCCGACGGCCGCGCACTCGGAGGCGTTTTGTTCGAAGTCCAGGCGGATTGCCGGATCGCCGGCGTAATGCAGCGTCTCGCGCGATACGACGCGGCCGGAAAGCTGCTTCGCTTCGGTTTCGTCCTGTCGGAGAGCAAGAGCGATGGGCAGCTCAACCATGCCCGTCGGGATGGGATCGCGCGCAAGGTCGTCCGAATAGTTTTCGATGCCGTCATCGCGGTCGCCTTCGTCGGGATTGGCGAAGGGGTAGCAAGCGCCTTGCTTCTTCGTGCATGCCGCCTTGATCGTCGGCCAGCCCCAGGAACCGTTCATGGTCGAATCGATCATGGCAAGGAAGTTGTCCGCGGTGATCTCGCCGCGCTTGAGGACGTCCCACCGCTTCAGAAAAGCGTTGTTCACGGAGTTGAGCAGACTGGCGTTATCCTTGTCCGCCAGCCAGGCGTCCAGGTTGTCGCTGCCAAAGTTGGCGAAAAAGTACATCTTGCCCATGTAATAGCCCGTCGCGCCGCTGGAAAACGACAGGGAGAGGGTCGTCGCGCCAAGCTGTTCGTTGTTCTTGATCTCGATGTCGCCGCTCCAATTGGGAATTTCCCGATTGAAGGCGTCCGCAACGGCGATCGCGACGGTCGCTTGCGGCTCGATCGTCACCTTGAGCACGCCATCGGCATCCTGGTTGCCGTCGGGATCTTTCAACGAGAGCCAATAAAGCGGGTTTGTTTCGGTCAACGTGGATCCCTCGCCGTCGTACTTGACATGCCGTATCTTTGTGATGTCGAACGACAGCGGGCAAAGGGTGTTGTTGACGATTTCAAACGTCGCCGTTGGGCGATCTTCGGTGAAGGTCAGGATATTTTCCGTGAGATCGATCCCGCCGAGGGTGAAAGGACTCTCCCCGTTGTTTTGCGCCGACAACAGGCAGGATGTATCCGGGACGCTGGCTTCCTCGGGCTGGCAGAGCGGCATGCAGACGCCGTTGACGCCGTCCGCCCCGACCTGACAATAAGCGCCTGTCGCGCAGGCGTTCGCACTGGAAGAGCAAGCCTGCCGGCAAACTTTCTTATTGCAGACAAATCCCGACTGGCAGTTCGGCCCATGCCGCCCCGCCTCGCAATTACTGCCGCACGAGCCCTGGATGCACGCGCCATGCTCCGGGCAATCGCAGTCGGTGTGGCACGTGCCATCGCCGACGTACCTGTCGCCTTGATCCGCCTGCAACAGCCGGGACGACGGCTCGGCGGAATCTTCAAGCACGCACCAGCCGTCCCGGCAGACCGTCTTGCCGAGACAGCCCTCCATCAGTCCTTCGTCGGAGCAGGGAACGTATTTTCCATCGAGCATCGCGCCGACTTTGCAAGGCGTATAACAGGTCGCAATCCGTTCGCCTTGCTCCGCCTCCTCGTCGCCATCGGGGACGACAACATCGCCGTCCGTGGCTCCCGAGCAGGTGTCGCAGTTGCCCTTATTGACGTAGTCTTCGCCGCAGGAACAGGCGAAAAAGGCGAGGAAGAGAGAAAGTGCGAGGGCGAATCCGCTTTTTCGGCATGCGTGCATCGCTATTCCTCCAAGAATGGACGGTTTGGCGTATTTTCGCCGCGTTGATTTTCCCGCTAGACCCTATCGAACCCTTCCACGGTTGCTTCAAAGCCGCCGGTTTTTCTTGCCCCTTGACTCCCTCGCCGAGGCGCTCGACAATGCTTGAGATTCATAGTAAGTTTAAATAGCCGCACGTGAATTATATATGATACAAATATGGCGGAATAGACAATTTTTATAGAACTTTCCGCCGGATGCTCGCTTGGGCGAGTCCTCCCGGCGCAGATCGCAAATCGATACACGTTGAACGTTAACGGACCCTAACAAAACACCGCGAATAACCTAGTATTAGGTAGGATTTTTGTCAACTACTTTGGTTTGCCCTGGGCGATCCTCTCCTGAAAGAGCGGGCGTCCGGGAGTTGGGGCTTGTGCGCCGGCGAAGGTGGAGCCTGGAAAGGCTACAGGCGGATTCTTCTTGAGGCTTTACTTGAGAATCTCGTCGAAGAAGGTCTTCATCGCCGCCCAGGAGCGGCGATCGGCGGCGGCGTTGTATGCGGCGCCTTTGGATGGGTCGTTGCCGACGGCGGGGTTGGTGAAGGCGTGCACCGCGCCGCTGTAGCTGATGATCTGGTAGTCGGCCCCGGCCTGGCTCATTTCCTTCGTAAAATCGGTCACCTGCTGCGGCGGGACGTGCGGATCGTCCGCGCCGGTCAGCACCAGCAGGCTGGCTTTGACGGTTCCCGGCTTCGCGGGGTTGGTGGTGGCCAGGCTCCCGTGGAAGCTCGCCACCCCGGCGATGTCCGCGCC
>QZKR01000004.1 GCA_003598065.1 Myxococcales bacterium
CCGGCGGGCCGCGCTCGGTTTGCTCCCGCAAACCTTGCTTGGCATCGCCTCTACGGGCTGTAAAACAGCATTTAGCAGATACTAGCGGTACAGCCTCGCCCCGCGCACGCCGACGGCCACGCGCCAGATCTTGGCCCCGGCCAGTTCGGTGACGTACAGCGAGCAGGGATCGAAGCCCTCACCCTCGCCGAAGGCGAGCGAAGCCGGCGTGGTCATGCCGCCGACGAGCGTTTCATATGATCCGTCTAGTGCGACGCGGACAATCTGTCCCTTGATATTGGCGGCGACGTAGAGATTGCCGTCTTCGTCCATGGCCATGCCGTCGTTGACGCTGCCGGGGTCGAGACGCGTGAATTCCTCCACGCCGGCGGCCTCGCCGTCTACGACGGAGACGGCGAAGACGCGGCTGTCTTGGTCGAAGGTGTTGGCGACGTAAAGCGTTTTCCCGTCCGCCGAAAAAACCATGCCGTTGGGCGAGGGAATCTCGTTCGTCCATAGCGTGGCTTCGCCATCGTCGGTGATCTCCCAGATTTCCGGGGCAAAGTCGTCGGAGACGAGCCAGCTTCCCCACGGCGTGCGGACGGGGAAATTCGCGTTGGCGATCGCGCCTTCCGATAAGGCTTGAGCGTCCCCTTCCGGCGAGACGCGCCAAAGAACGCCGTCGCGAACATCGACCTCGTCCGACGGTCCGAAGTCGCAAACGAGGATGGACCCGTCTTCGGCGGCGGCGATGCCCACCGCCTTGCTGAACGGAGCCACGTCCCGTTGGATGCCGTCAGGGCTGATCTCCATCAGCATAGTGGCGGAAGCGGCGTACAGCTTTCCTTTACCGTCGAACGTGATGCCTTCCGTGCCGCTCAATCCGTCGGCCAAAGCGATTTTCTCTCCCTCCGCGAGGTCCGTCCAGCAGGCGGGCAAAGCATCTTCATCGATTTCTGCCTCCTCGTCGCCGTCGGTCATCTCGTCGCCATCGGTTTGCGCCTCGCCGCCGTCGGACGAGCAGCCCGCCGGAATCGAGAGAAGCGCAAGGGCCGCCGCCAGTATCCACGCCATGCGTGTCGAGTTGGTCATATCGTTTCCTCGCCTGCTGTTAAGGGCGAACCAGGCGCCCATCCGATTTTAGATTGTCTCCACTATACCGCGCCCGCCATTCGATGCAAGAGCTTCGGGAAAAGATTGCAATCGACGGGGAAGGATAGTAAACGGTTACCGTCTAAAACGATTTGCCGTCCATCGATGGCTGTAACCCATTTTGAAAAGGAGGGATGAAATGGCCGAGCTTCAGAAGGCAGGGATCTTAGGCGCCGGCATGATGGGAGCGGAGATCGCGCTGGTTTGCGCCCGGGCGGGGATGGCCGTCGTCATGAAGGAAGTCAATCTGGAATTGGCGCAAAAAGGCAAGAAGCGCATCGCCGACATTCTGAACAAGCAGGTTTCCAAAGGGCAGCTTGCCCAGGCCGACGCCGACGCGGCGCTGGCCCTCGTCACGCCTACCGACAAATACGACGGCTTCGCCGACGCCGACATCGTGGTCGAAGCGATTCTGGAAGTCGTCGATATCAAGCAGCAGGCGTTCCGGGAACTCGATGCGGTATGCAAGCCGACCTGCATTTTTGCTTCCAACACGTCCTCGATTTCGATCACCAAGCTTGCCGCGGCGGCGCGGCCGGATCGCTTCGTCGGTTTGCATTTCTTCTCGCCGGTGTCGATCATGAAGCTTGTGGAAGTAATCCCCGGCCTGCTGGCGACGCCGGAGACGGTCGAAATCGCCAAGGCCTTCTGCGTCAAGATCGGCAAAACGCCGATCAAGGTTAAGAACGTGGAGGGCTTCGCGGTCAACCGCATGCTCTGCGCGATGATGAACGAAGCCTATCGCCTTGTCGATGAGGGCGTGGCCTCGATCGAGGACATCGACACCGCCTGCAAGCTCGGCCTCGGCCACCCGGTGGGCCCGTTGCGCCTGTGCGACAACATCAGCCTGGATCTGCTGGGCAAGGTGCACGACATCCTTGCCGAAGCCTACGGCGACCGTTTCAAAGCGCCCAACGCCTTCCGGGAGCGCGTGTCGGCGGGCCACTATGGCCGCAAAACCGGCAAAGGCTGGTATGATTATTGATCGAGCTAACGTGGAAGTTGTTAGAATAAAAAGAAAACCCCGCCTCGAAAGGCGGGGTTTTCGGCATTAATCGAACCAGGGTTCGGAATTACTTGCAGGCGTTGAAGGCGTTAAGGTCGGCCGCCTTGAGCTGGCATTCGGCCTTGGGCGCCGTGGTGGTCTTGCCGCAGGAATCTTTGCATTCGGCAAGCTGCTTCTCTTCCGCCGCCTTTTGGGCTTCCTCGGCGGCCTTCTTGGCTCCCTGAGCGGCCGCGATCTTCTGCTCTTTTTCCTGGGCCAGGGTCTGGATCGCCGGCGCGAATTCCTGAGCTTTTTCGTTCTTCTTCTTGTTGTATTCTTCGATCAGGGCTTTCTTCTCTTCATCATTCTTCGCCTGGCCGAGCTTCGCCTGCAGTTCGGCTTCGACCGCCTGAACGGCCTGCATCAAAGGAGCCTGGGCTTCGGCCAGTTTCTTCTGGAAATCGGCTTCCACCGCCGCCACCGGGTCGTCCGCCGGGGTCGGATTGGCCGCCTGGGCCAGGGCGAGCTGCTTCTGGCACACGCTCTCGCACTGCTGCGGGGTGGCCTTCTGAGCGCAACCCGCCGCGATCAACGCCATCGCCACGAAAACCATAACCAAAGACGTACGCATCGCTTGTTCTCCTTCTCTAGTTTGTTAATCCCCGTTCTTGCCTGTCACTACCTAACAGGTGGTGGGAACCCCTAATTTAGTTGATAGGGTGCATTTAGCGGAAGGGCGCGTCAACCTTGGTGCGCGCGCATGCGTGACTTTGGCGTGCCTCCGCACTAAACCGCCCGCGGTACTTCCTACGTTTCATTCCAAATGTACGACCGGTTAGAGAGAGACCGTGCGCTATATACGGCCAAACCCCCTCGGAAGTCAATAATATTTTTTCTTCATGCGAAGCAGAGAAGGGTCAGGCCGCCTACCGGGACTGAATTACAAGGCCTTTGCGAGCGCGGCGTATTCGATCTCATTGATGGCATTGGTGTTTTTAAGGCGCTCGGCGATTGCGCGGCGGCGCTTGATCATCGTTTCCCGCTCGTCGTTCACGGCGTAGCGCCGTGGATTGATCGTGATTGAGGCCAACCGCACCGCTTGTTCAAGGCTCAGTTCGGCGCAGGAGCGGCCGAAATACGTTCGGGCCGCCGTTTCGCAACCGAAAACGCCGTTGCCCCATTCGATGTAATTCAGATATAGCTCCAGAATCCGCTCCTTGCTGAGGAAGAGTTCCAACAGAACCGTCAAACCGGCCTCCAGACCCTTGCGCATGAAGGATCGTTCGGGCGAAAGGTATAAATTTTTAGCCAATTGCTGAGTGATGGTCGAAGCGCCTCGAACGATCCGGCCTTTCTCCTGACCTTTCTTCACCGCCACTTGGATCTCGTAAAAGTCGAAACCGTAATGACTGAAAAAGGCTCCATCCTCGGCGACGACGATCGCCGCCCGGAGGTAAGGCGAGATGGATTTCAGCGGAACGATTTTGTGCCTGATTTTCAGGGTTTTTCCTGCGTCTTCGGCCTGTTGGAGACGAATCTCCATCAACGCCGATTCTTCCGGCGACCGCCAGTTTAGAAGTGCGACACTGGCCATGGCCCATAGCGCCGCCAGCGCGACGAAAACGGCGAGAATGGCGAACATCCGTCGGAACAGTCTGCGGACGAGGCTCCGGTTTGGCCGCTTTGCGCCCATGACCTGAATCAACTCCGTTGGTGGCGCAGGCGTTACGGATTTGCAGGCGATGGCGCCGCCGGCTCGCTCGGTGGCGGCGCGTCTTTGACCGTTTCGCTATTTTCCAGCGCTGAAGACGGGAAGGGCAGCGGCGGCGTGTAGGGTGGGATGGCAGGATCCATGTCGATCGTCTTTTCCTCGGGCAGTTTCATCGCTGGAGCCGTGACCGGAAGGGGAGCCTTCTCCCATTCGTTGGCATACTGCGTTACAGCCCCGAGCATTTCCAGATGGGCTGCGTTCAGGCAAGCATGCTGGTCGCACGGACTGAGATTCGACTGGCACGCCTCGCGGCGCTCCTGGTACGCCTCGTAGGCGTAATCGATGCCATCCCGACTTAGCGAGGCGCAACCGCTCGCCGTCGCGAACGCGCCCATGACCGTAATCCAGGTCATCCACCGCATCGATACCTCCCTACGGCGGAATTCATCGCCGTACAAGGGCACCATTACCTTCCCGAGGGGAGGGCTGTCAAGATGCCCGGAGGCCAAAGGCGCCTAAAGCGATGCAATTAGCGCCGGGATCGCCATTCCCGTTGGGTTGCGATAGGACCTTAAATCCATTAGATTTGCAGAAAGGGCAAATTCTTTACCCATCATTTCCGGTGGTCGTGAATTTGATGGGTGACAAGTTACCCATCCTGCGCCGCTTCTTCCGCCTCACGTCGCCAGAGCCGGCTGGCTTTCCGGCGCCGGCGTGCTTTTGGTCTGCGTTTCCCATTTTTCCAATTGCCCTTTGTTTATTTTCAAGATCAACAGGATCAAAATGGGTCCCGCGATGAACATGCTGATATCGCATAGCAGCCGTGTCGGAAATTCCTGCCACTCCATGGGTTTGGAGGATTGCAAATAATAATAAATATAACTTGCTATTATGTTGAAGAGTGTCATTAGCCACCAAACTTCGACCATCAAAGGTGCTTTGGCGCTTTTCCAGTTTTCATCGGGGCCAGAAGACAAAAGCAACTCTTTCATGATGCAGTATGGAAAATACAAATACACAACTGGTACAAGCCAAGCCAGCACGCCCCACTTGGGAGTGTAGGTGACCCCTGTTTTCAATGCCGCCGCATTTCGCAAAACTTTCACAAGCCAAATCATTAAAAGGAAGCCGACAAGGTAATACACGGTAATTTGCAGCAGCCATAGCGACGAATACGTCAACACCAACGTTAGCGGCAACACGTCCCGAGGAAGATCCTCGAATTTTTCAATGGAGAAGATGCCGGCTTTGTGGAAATGCATCCAGGAGACAATATCCGCTCCCGCCGATAGGAGCGTGACAAACAACGTCCCAGCAAGACCGGCCAGAAGCAGGAACGAAGTAACCCTTGGCTGCCTGTAAGTTGGCGTCGTCATATTTAGTCTCCTCTGAAAACCTTTGTAATATTGGCAGTTGCAGGATAGGTGGCTCGTCGCCCATCAAATCCATGATCGCCAGAAATTATGGGGAAGATATTATCCTTATTGCCGATCAAGAGCCAGTATATTTCTAAAAAAAAACTTCAATTCTGGCGAGCGGCATGCGGCCCGGTTTCGAGTGGCACAGTCTCCCGGTCTTCGGTCGTGAGTATACCACCCGTTGGGGTCGCCCTCATCGCCTCCGGCGCCGCGGCGTCGCCGGGAACAAAACGTTGGCGGCGACCGGCGGAGTGTGATAGCAGAAGGAATATCGACCCCCGGACATCGAGAAATTCCGAGGCGCAGGCCCATGGATTGGCTGTTCGAGCAAGGCCCGATCACTTAGGGCAGCTTTTATCGGAGAGAAAAAGATGCCTCGATCCGTAATCGGTTTTCCAGGGCTGACGCTGCTGCTTGTGGCGCTGCTGATCGGCGGCGCGAGCGCGTGCAGTTCGGAGAAGGAAGCTGCGTTGATCGACGGCGACGCCGATCGCACCGCTGAGGAAGAAGCCGACATTGCCGGCGACGGCGACGAGGAGCTTATCGAGGCGGAGGCCGAGGAAGACGCCGAACCCGCCGCCGACGGCGATACGGACGCCGAGGCGGAAGAGGACGCCGAGCCCGAGCCGCCGCGCGCCTACTATGCCGCCGGCGGCGCGATGCGCACCCAGGACGGCCATGCGCTCTACTTGCGCGGCGTCAATATCGCCCAGATGTCGAAGTATCCGCCGAATTATCTCTACCCGCTGGAGCCTGCCGACATCGAGCGCCTGCTGACCAGCGGCATCAACAACGTGCGCATGCTCATCTCCTGGGAGCCCTTGAGCCCCGATGCGCCGGGCGAGATCGACGCCGCCTACCTCGCCGCCTGGGCGGAGCAGGTGCGGATGCTCACCGAGGCCGGGCTGTATGTCGTGGTGGACATGCACCAGGATCTCTGGGGCCCGCCGATGGGCAACGGCGGACCGTCCTGGAGTTGCCCGGACGAACTGGAGGAGGGCTATGTTCCCAAAGATCCCTGGTGGCTCAACTACACCTCCGAGCAGGTGATCGCCTGTTTCGACAATTTCTGGGGCAGCGAGGAATTGCAAGGCGTCTACGCGGAAGCATACGCCGCCGTGGCCGAGGCCGCCTGCGCCTTCGACAAAGTGGTCGGCTTCGATTTCATGAACGAGCCGTATCCCGGCAGCGGTTTGGGCGATCTGGGCTTCGACAACGAAATCCTGCTGCCGTTCTATCTGAAGGTGATGGAGGCGGTCGAGGCGGCTTGTCCGGGACGGCTTTACTTCTTCGAGCCGACCATCGGGCTTTTCTCGAACGCCCCTTTCGCTTTTCCCGAGGCGTTGCGGGATCGGGTGGTGATGGCCCCGCACTTCTACCCGCGCGCCGTCCATGACCCGAACACGGCCGGTTACGACGGCGACCGGGCGAACCTCGAAGAGACCATTCTCGACGCCTGGGGCGGCTATCTCGATCAGGGCGTCCCGCTCTGGATCGGCGAATTCGGCGGCATGACGGCCAATCCGAATTTCGATCTCTACATGAAGCATGTCAGCGAACTATATTACGACTACTATATTTCCTCGGCGTTATGGGTTTACGATCCCTCGGATGGCGGGTTCTCCCTGCTCGACTCCAGCCTGGCGCTCAAACCGGTCTATGAGCCGGTTTACCGCCTGCCCGTGCCGACGCGCCTGCCCTCCAAGCCTGCCGACATTCAGGCCGACTGGGAGGCGGGCGAGCTGACCTTCCGCGTCGAATGTGAACTGGGCCGCTCGCTCACTATGCTTTTACCCAATGCTGGTGACCGCTGCACGACAGAACCGGCTGGATTACTGCCAACTTTGGAGGGCGGGCCGGGCTTCGTCGAGGCGGCCTGCGCGACGGCGGGGACGGCGACGGTCGCGTGTACACGGGGACGGTGAGAACGGCGTCGGTGGCATAGTCTGACAACCGAAGGTCGGGAGGCTGTGTGCTGGGGCGCAAACGCACAGCTTTCCGCCGTCTTCGGCGGCGTAAACTATGCCACCGGTCATCTGGACCCCGCGTTGGCGGCGGTGCTATGCTTCCGCTACCGCCGGCGAATCGAAATACTCCTTGGCCAGATCCTTCATGTGAGGCGGGACGCGCTTGTTCATGACGGCGAACCAGAGGGGCGGAACCAGCGTCAAGAGCACCATTCCCGCGTAGCCGGTGGGAAGCTGCGGCGACTCGTCGAGGTGGCGCAGCAGCTGGTAGCGGATGTGCGCCCGGGCGTGATGGTCGGAATGGCGCTGGAGATTGAAGAGAAAGTAGTTCGTCAGCCGCTGCGAGGCGTTCCAGGAATGAACGGGCGTAACCTCCTCGAACTCCGTGTCCGACACCCGACGCCGCAGCAGGCCGTAATGCTCGATGTAGTTGACGATCTCCAAAAGGGTGATGGCAACAAGGCTCTGGACGAGGAAGAACGCCACCGCCGCCGCGCCCCATAGGAGGCCGAGCCCCACGGCCAGCGCCGCCGTGGCGGCCAGATAGCGCAGAATGCGGTTGTGGAAGCCGTACTCGGCGAGCCCCTTTTTCTTGAGCCGATGGCGTTCGATGGTCCAGGCGGAGATGAAGCTGTCGATGATCGTGCGCGGGAGGAAGGCGTAAACCGATTCGCCGTAGCGCGCCGTGGCGGGGTCCTGCGGCGTGGCCACGCGCCGATGGTGGCCGGCGACGTGCTCGATCGACCAGTGCAGGTAGCTCACGCTCCACAGCATCGCCTTGCCAAGAAAAGTTTCGAAAGGCCTGTAGCGGTGGATCAGCTCGTGCGAGACGTTGATGCCCATCGCCCCGCCGACGATGCCGACCGAAACCGTCAGGCCGGCCGTCTCCACCCAGGACAGGTTTTTCGTCCCGGCGACCCAGGCGCCCCAGAACATCAGCGCCACCTGGACCGGCGCGGCGATCCAGGTCAGCAGCTTGAAATCGCGAGCTTCGTCGAGGGTCGCCTCCTCTTCCGGCGTCGGATTCAGCGTGTTCGCGCCGAGGACGAAATCGAAGAGCGGCACGACGACGAAGGCGATGAAGACGGTGAGGAATGTGAGCCATCCGCCGAGGGCATAACCGGCGAGCGTGGCCAGCACGGTAAGGAAAATCAATGTAAAAGGAAACGTGCGCATCTTGCGTTCCGCAAGGCATAAGTGAACGCCCTGGCCGCCGCCGCGCTCCGGCCGGTCGCGCGGCGGCGGCAGCGCCTTTTCTGAGCAGATGTCCAAAAATAAAGAGGGGAGGGCAGGGCGAAATCTTCCCTGGGAAGAGAGGGGGCATTATTTTTTTTGCCGAGGCTTCCCGGCTTGTGGCATGACATAGGAAACTGAGTATGGAGACCGACTTTGGCGACCGCTCTCAAGATCGATCCCGCGCCATTCCTCCTCGATTCGGGGAACGTGACCGTGGCTTATTTCACGCGCCGCGATCTGCTGAAGAGACCCGTGGCCGGGATTCATGAGATTTGGAGCCATGCGGGCGCGGTGAAATTGCTTCGCGGCCAGAACCCGGACGGCTCCTGGGGCAAACCTGGCGGCTATCCGCTCCACCACCGCCCGATGGCCGAGACATTCAAGCGGTTTCGTCTTCTGGTGGGGCGCTACGAATTCGACAGATCCCACCCCGCCATCGAAGCCGCCGCCGAGTTTCTGTTTTCCACCCAGACCCGCCAGGGCGATTTTCGCGGCATGATCGGCGACCAATACGCCACTTACTATACCGGCGAGTTCGCCTCTCTCCTCATCCGCGCGGGATACGGCGAAGACCCGCGCATCGATCGGGCTATGACGTGGCTGCTCGCCATGCGTCAGGACGATGGCGGCTGGATCATTCCCGTACAAGCGCCGAAAGGCGGAAGCAACCGGACAGCGCTTAAACTCACCAGCGCTCCGTCTGTTCCAGTCGAACCGGATCGGACGATGCCGTTCAGTCATAACTGGACCGACATGGTTCTGCGGGCCTTTGCCGCCCACCCGAAATGGAAAAAATCCGCCGAGGCGCGGCGCGTGGCGAAGCTTCTCAAATCGAGATTCTTCAAGCCCGATGTCTATTCAAGCTACAAAAGCGCCGACTACTGGGTGAGGTTCGTCCAGTGGTGGCCCAATCTGCTGACGTCCCTCGAATCGCTCGTCGAAATTGGGCTGAGCGCCGCCGATCCGGACGTGGCGAAAGCGCTGCGCTGGTTCCGGGACCATCAGGAGCCGGACGGATCGTGGCGCACCACGTATTTTCCGGGCAACAAGATCAGCCCGCAAAACGAGAAGGGGGAAAGCCCGTGGGTCACGCTGCGGATTGCGCGGGTGTTTAAGCGGCTGGAGGAGTGAAAACAGCATCGCGGTAGGGGCGGATGCAGCGTAGCGGAATCCGCCCGTTCTTTGCGGGAGGATTCCGCACCTTTGGTGCTCCATCCTCCCCTACATTCCTATGGATGGTTTTTCTTTTAGCGAACGACCGTCTGGACGACGATCTCCGGCGGGTTTTCCAGCGTCTTCTTCACCATGCACTGGCTGCCCGCCTTCAAAACGGCCTCGCGGTACTTCTCGGGGAACGACGCCGGCAACTCGATGTCCACTTCCAGCGTGTCCACGTAGCCCGTGGGGTCGGGGATGACGCGCTGAACGACGCGGATGCCGTCGGTGGGGATGTCGCGCGTCAGGCAGAACTTGGCGACGTAGTAGCCGGTGCAGGCGGCCAGCGAGGCGAGGAAATACTGGAAGGGGTCGGGGGCCGTGTTCTCGCCGCCGTCCTCCGGTTTCTGGTCGGTTTTGATCTCGTGCCCGGCGATGTAAGCGTTGACCTTCACGCCGCCCTTGAGTTCCGCGCGAATCTCCAACATGTCGCCTCCTTGCCGCTTTAGATAACCGCATTATAAACGAAACGGCCCGCCGGGCAACCGGCGGGCCGAAATTATCGCGGTATCCGCGCTCACTCCTCCCACTTGATGAAGCCCGGCTTGACGTCCACCATCGCGTTGACGATCAGCTCGACGATGCCGCCGTAAGCCAGCTTCTCTTCTTCAAACAAATTGTAATTGGTGAGGACGTCGCGGATCTGGCCCTTGCAGTTGGAGCAGGGCGCGCAGATGTATTTCGGCGTCTCGGCCCCGCGGCAATCCTCGAAGGCGGTGAGAAGCTGCTGCAGCTTCTTGCGGCCCGACACCTTGAAGCGCCAGTCGGGGATGTTGTTGCGGCTCATGATGGCGAAGCCCGAGCCGCCGCCGCAGCAGTAGTTGTCCACGCCGTGCGGCTCCATCTCGCGGAACTTCGGGCACAGCGCTTTCATCACATCGCGCTGCGGTTGGATGATGCCCATCAGACGCGCCACGTTGCACGGGTCGTGCAGCGTCACGGGGAAGTTGTTGCGCTCCGGATCGAACTTGAGCTTGCCCGACAAGACGATGTCGCGCAGCAGCGGGAAACAGCTTTCGCGCGGCGTCTTCAGCGCCTCGGGAAGCACGCGGTCGGCGATGACCGTCAGCGCCTTATGGGCGTGGCCGCATTCGCCGAGCACGATTTTCTTCGCGTTAAGCTTCTTCGCCGCCTGGGCGTGCATAATCGCGGTGCGGGCGAACTGCACGTCGTCGTAGAAAACGCCGTAGTTGATGCTGTCGTAGGCGGCCAGATCGCTGGAGAGCGTCCAACTCAGGCCCGCCGCCTCGAAAATGATCGCGAAGGCGGCCACGTTGTCGGGCCAGGCGAGGATTTCGCCGGCGTTGTGGATCAGCAGAATGTCGGCCCCTTCCACGTCCCAGGGAATCTTGAACTGGAAGCCGGTTGCTTCGATCGTCTCCTCCTCGATGAAGGAGACGTTATCTTTCACAACCTCGGGCGACATGCCCGTGGACGAGCCGGTTTTCATTTGCAGCATCGAACCCTTATCGTGCAACTCGGGGGCGGTGATGCCCATCTCCTGGCTGAAGATCTTGCGGATCTCGCGCGCCAGCAGGCCGTTGTCGGCGCCGATCGGGCAGGTCTGGGCGCAGCGGCGGCAGAGATTGCAGCGGTAGGCCATCTCGCCCAGGCGCGCCACCGTCCGCCAGTTCAGATCGATGTCGCCATAGCGCCAGGAGGAGAAGGGTTCCTTCTTCACGTACTTGTAATAGACGCGGCGCAGCACCTCGGAACGGTAGGTCGGCCGGTACATTTCGTTGCGGCCGCTGGCCTCGTAGATGTGGCAGGCCTCGGAGCAGGTGTTGCATTTGGCGCAGTGCTCGATCGTCGTTTCCAGCTGCGCCAAAAAGGTCCAGTTATTTTCCGGCGTGAACAGCTTGCGCAGGCCGCTCAAGAACTTGTTGACGAATTCCTCCTCCTCCTCTTTCGTTTTCGGGCGCGGAATCGGCAGGATCGCCGTGTCGTCGAGGATGCAGGCGTAATCTTCCCGCACCTTGTCTTTCAGCGGCGTCCACTCCGGCTCTTGGGGACCGTTGGGAAGCGGCATGAGATCCGAAATGGCGACGTGGGAGAGTTGCTCCGTCGGCTGGCTGACGTCGGTGATTTTGATGAATTTCGGCGTGCTCATCGCTTACTCCTTGGCCGCTTTCGGCTGCGCGGGGTTGGTGGTGGCCACCTCGGCCCAGGTCTTCTTGCCGTCGCCGGCGATGTGCGGCGCGGCCCAGGAGACGGGGTAGTTGAGGACGGTCGCGATGCGCGAGGCGATGTCCGGCGCGTCGATGTTCGGCTTGTCGCCCCAGCGGATGTCGTGCCAGAGAAAATACTTCATGAAGAAGTGCGACATGTGCGTCAGCGGGATGTAGGCGATCACCAGAGCCGCGAAGATGATCTGCGCGGCGAACAGGGCGTTGTCCAGCGGCGCGAAGGAAAGGGTGATGAGGCCCTTGACGAACCCGCGCAGCATCTGGAAGTGCGGATCGATCGTCAGCCAGACGATCGACGAGAGAACGATCAGCGCGATGAACAGCAGAAGGTTGAAGAAATGGCTGAAGGAGGAGTAGTTGCGCAGCGTCGGGTCGCCGAAGCGCCGCAGCAGCAGTCCCACCGCGCCGACGAGGCAAAGCAGGTAGCCCAGCGGGCCGACGAAGCCGGTGAGCGCGGCGACGGCGTTGCCCAGGCCCGGGCCGCCATCGCCGACCGTGTAGCCGGCCAGTTCCAGCATCGCGCCGACTTTCAAAAGCACGATGAAACCGATCAGCACGTAAAGGCCGAAGTGGAAAGGGAAGGAGACGTACCACAAGCGCCGGTTGTGTTCGAAGACGGCCTTCAACAGCAGGATCTCGGGGATCATCACCTTAAGCTCGCCCAAGAGCGACGAATGCCGCGGCTTCTTCCACCAGTCCACATCTTCCAGGTAGCTGCCGCCGTAGCTGGCGCGATGGCCCTCGTGCGCCACCGGGTAGAGCTCCCAGCGGACGTGAACCGGCTTCTTGAGATAGCGAACGATGCGTTGCACGACAGCGACGATGAAGACGATCAGAGCCAGGTAAACGACGAGATACACGGCGATGGTCATCGGTCCTCCTTCATGCGGATGGGCCGGCCGACAGCCGGCAGCCGATGGAAAATTTCGCTTATCAACGCCTCAGCGCTGATTGCTGAGGGTAGCTGCCAAGGTCAAGCGCATACTAAAAAAACAATTCCCTATAAACACAAGGAAATGTATGGAATTAGTAGGAATTGAAAGTGAACAAAACTCCCCCTTACGCCCATGGCGTTGAGGTATTGTACCGATCCGCAAGCAAAGTGTGACATGAATTAAATCTAGGTAACTAATAATCGCTGCTTATATATAACGACACCTAACGAGCCGAGAGCAGCTTGATTGAAGAGGCGAGCTTTTGCGAAAAAGCGGTAGAAACTTGCGCGGCTGGCAAAAGTAAGGTATAATTACATGTTAATTATGCTTCTTAACCACGTCTAACAGACATCGGCGTGAGATGGCGACGAAGGGGACGCAGCGGCGAGTAATCATCAAGAAGGACGCGGGGGACAGCCGCGTCGCGCTTCGCCGCGTGCGGAGTTCCGTCATCGTGCTAGTAGCCGCTTCGCTGGCCGCGCTCACTGTCTATTATGGCGGCGGCGGTTTGCGCGCCTGGCTGATCGAAAGCGCCCGCTGGACGTTGCAGCAGGCGCTGGGCTCCTGAGCGTTTCCCGATCGGATGCGGATTCAAGCGAGTGCGGGCTATAGCGCCCGAAATTCGCCTTCGCCGTGAATATCCAGATACCCTTTGAAGACGCCGCTGCATTGCGGGCGCGCCCGGCACGAGGCGCAGACCGAGGCGAATTCCATCTGATAGCTTTCGGAAACCTGCCGGCCCTCGTGATCGACCAATTCAATGGAGTCGATCTTCGCGAACGGCCCGCTATCGGTTTTGCCGATGCCAAGGCAAGGGATGGTGAGGTTGAGCAGCGGGCGGATCGTCTCGGGCAGATCCGACAAGCGGGGGGTCAGTTCCTGCAAAGGGATGCGGCTTTCACCCTGGTTCAGGGGAAAATTAAAGCTGTGGAAATCGACTCCCCGGTTGAACGTCCATACCGGGATCTCCTCCAACTCCTTCAAATTCGTGGTGAGCGGGATGCCGTGCATCCGGACCCGGACGCCGGCCCGGCTGAACTCGTTCACGGCCCAGTCGATCGATTGCAGATGGCCGGGCGCGCCGACGACCGCATCATGGACGGCGTCGGTCGCGCCGTACAGCGGAAGATCCACCTCGGTTAGTCCCGAGCTTGCCAGTTCGGAAATTCTCTGCGCCGTCAGCGAACCCACCGCGGCGGATTCCATGGCGATGGAATTGTAGCCGCGCAGGCGGGCGAGCCTGACGATGGAAACGAGATCGGGGAAGCGGGAGGGTTCGCCGCTGCCGATGACGATTTTTCCCTCTCCATTCGGCGCTTGGGCCAGCGAAGTCGCGACGCGATACAGAATCGAGTGGAGAAAAAAGACATCGGGGAAACCGTCTTCGGGCCATATCGAACGCGTACAAAAGGAGCAGCGCAGGCCGCAGGGAATATGCCCGAGTTTGATCGCCACCTGTTTGTCCGACACGGGGGCCGCCGGCTTCAGGCCGCCCAGGGGGCTTGCGGCCCATTCGACGCGCCCGTCCTTGTCGCGCGGAAACAGATGCTTCAAAAGATCGTCCAGCCGCGATTCCAGTTGGATCAGGCGCTTGCCGATCTCCAGCGCCAGCTGCTGCAGCGGGTTGCGGAAGGCCTGCGATGTCTTCTGTTCGGGCGAACCCTCGATCGCCAGCGCGACGAACCTGCTGTCGATAATGGAATGCCGGTAGCTGGGCCAGCGGTGCCGGAAACCGAGCGCGCCGACGTATTTTCCCTTGGCGTGGATCGATGCGCGCACCTGCTCGTCGTTTTCCTCCAACACCCACGTCCAGCCGCTTTCCCGTTGCAGGGGCTTGAAAAGAAAGGCCTGGCTGCGCCGGACAAGCCAGCCTAAAAGCGTAGCGGCATCGGAAGGGTTAACGTTGGGGGCCATGTCGTCTCATGCCGTCTGTCTCCCCCTTGGGCTTTGCTTGATCCCGGAGGGAGTGTTCGAACGTACAAATCATGCGGAGCGCGGAAACGGCCCTCCGTCTCAACGCGGAGCGCAGTTGAATTATCCAGGCTTGTCTCGGATCAAGCAAGGGAATACGACGGGGCAGGCGACGCGGCGGCGCAAATCGGAGAGTTTATGCTGCGCCGGAACGAAATGAAACGCCCTCGCCAGCAGGATAAGGTCGCCGGCGAGGGCGCTTGTCGTTTCGGCAGGAAAGCCTATTTACCGCCTACAGTCCCCACTGCGCCGGATTGAGCACCACTTCGCAATCCACGAACTTCGCGCCGGTCTCGTTCGTGTAGGGCGACACACAGTATTCGAGCAGGAAGGCGATCTCCTCGATCTCCACCTGATCGTTCGCGCGGTAGTCGTATTCGCCGTCGGGCACGCCCGCATCCCACAAATCCCAGTACGGCCATGCGCCGAGCACGTCCGCCGCCTGGGCATGATACTGTTGGATGAGCCGTGCTTCGTTCGACGTCAGCGGCATACCCAGCGACGCCGACTGCACGAGGTAGACCGCCATGTCGCCGTCCCACTCTTCGCGCGAAACGGGCAGATCCTCGTCCGCCATGCTCATGTAGCGGTCGGTGCGGTCGATCAGGCCGGCCAGTGCATTCTTGGCGACGTCGTTCTCGTCCATCATCAGCGCGGCGGCGATGGCGGACATATGGAAATTGCGGATGATCGCCATGTTGTAGTAGTGAGTGGCGACCGCCACTTTCTCGTAGGCATTGTCGCTCAACTGGCCGCAGTCGATGCCCAGTGGCTGGCCGTAGCCCAGCAGCGCCGAGGTCAGCTTGGCGTAGCACTCGGCGTCGGCCACGAGAATGTCGAAGGCTACGAAGCTCGCCAGGTCCTCGGTGGGCGTGTAGACGTTGCCGTCCGCGTCCTTGGTGCGGATGGTATAGCCGGAATCGACGACGTCCTTGGCGAAGTTGCGCATAAACATGTAGGCGTCGCCCGCCGCCTCTTTCACCGTCTCGTCCTGCCCCCACTCGGCCACGAAGCGCAGCCAGGGCGCGGTGCGGAAGAGATGGCAGACGTCGTCCTTGCTGCGCATGTTCTTCAGCCAGATGTCGCCCCAGTAGGGATTGTTCGGATAGTGGATGGTGTTGGTGTTCCAGTCGGTCGTCTCGTGCCGCCATTCGGTGTAGTCGATCGCCTTGCGCCGCCCGTCGAAGGTGAATTCGTGGTTGTTGGGGATGATGGCGCGGGCCGGCAGCGTATCGACGGTGTCGTTCTCGTCGAAGACCATGCCCAAAAACGTGGCGCTCCAGCCCTTGGAGTACTGCTCCGTCACCTGGCCCATGAGCGGATCGTCGGTCAGCAGGTAGCCGGCCGCCGCCTGGGCCAGCACCTTCGACGTGGGAATCATGATGTTGTCCGGGCCGCCGTTGGGATGATGATAGAAGGTCACGAGGTCGCCCGACTTGATCGCCTTGACGCCCGTCCACCAGACCATCCAATCCGGCAACCCGGTGGACGCATCGACGCCGTGGCTGGTCCACAGCACCCAGCGGAAGTAATCGATCTGTTTCCAGAAGCCGGTGATCTTTTTCGTGAACGCCGTGATTTCCTCGTCGGTGAGCGGCGCGCCTTCGTCGGGCCGGGTCAGGTCGAAAGGCAGATGCTCTTTCAGCGGCGCGTCCGGCAGCCGCTCGGGCGGCCCGGCTTCTTCCTCCGCCTCGGCGTCGCCGTCGATCGCGGCTTCGTCGTCGTCGCCGTCCGTCGCGTCGCCATCGCCATCTTCATCGCCGTCTTCGGAGACGTCGCCGTCTTCGGACGCATCGCCGTCCGTCGTGTCGCCGTCGTCCGACTCGGCGCAGGCCGTCGCCATAAGGGCGATCGTCGCCATCAGCACCCAAAGCCAATGCCATCGTTTCATGCGCGCCTCCTTGGCCCTCAGGCTTCTTTATGGAATTCGAATCGAATCCGGCGAGTGTTTTAACATATCCCCGCCCATTCCGCCAGATCCCATGTGCTCGGATCCCATGTGCTCGGTTCATTTGCATTCCGCTGGGCTCTTGCATACACTCGTCCGAACTTTTACGGTTGTCCTTTGAGACGGGGCAGCTTCGGATGGGCATTTGTTATGCCCATCATTTGATGGGCAAAGCAATTGCCCATCCTACGCCGGAATAAGCGAAATGAAGCAGACAGGGTTGAAAACAGCGACGAACGAATCGATGTCCTGGCGGGCCTTCTTCGCCGCCTGCGCTCTCGCCGTCGGCCTGGCGCTGATCCAGTCCAAGCTGTGGCTGCTGCACTATCTCGCCTCCGGTGCCGAAGGCGAAACGGAATTCTGGAAGACCTTCGGCAAGATGTTCCTCTGCCTCGGCTGGGACGTGGTGGGCGCGCTGCTCGTGGCCGGAATCTGCCTCGTCTTCGCCTGGCCGTTCTACAAGCTTGCCGGCCGCAAGGCCGCCTTCGCCGTCGTCGCCCTGCTGCTCGCGGGGCACGGCTTCTTTCTGGTCATCAGCTACAACGTTCAGAAGGGCGTCGGCACGCCTTTCGACAAGGCGGCGATCGAACTCGCCTTCCTCAATTCCGACGCCACGGCGGAGATGGCGGCGTCCGGCGGGATGTGGGATTCGATCGGTCCCTATCTCAATCTACAGATGGTCATCATGGAATGCCTTTGGGGCATTGTGCCGGGCCTGCTGGTGATCGCGTTCTATCGGCTCGCGCCGCGCGTCGGCCGCGCCGTCAAATGCGCGGTGGCCGCGCTCGCGCTGATTTTCACGCTGTTGACCGTCGCGCTTCTGCCCAACCTGCGCAACGGCGAATTGTTCGGGGCGCGCGTCCATACCTTCGGCATGGAACGCAGCCATTTCGTTTCGCTCGCCAAATCCTATCTGCTGCCGCCCTTGCGCGCGCTGTTCAACCCGCAGTACCGCTTCGACGACCCCTTCTGCCTGGACAATCCGTCCGTCGTCTCGCCGGGGGCGATGGAGGAAAACCCGCTGGCCGCCCCGGAAAACGGCCTCGCGCCGCGCCGGACGAACCTGATTTTCGTGCTGTTGGAGTCGGTGGCCTCGCCGTATCTCGCCGACCCGGCCGTGATGCCGTTTCTCGGCGAACTCGCCGGCCGGCCCGGCAGCGCGGCTTTCAGCGAGCACTATGCCACCTGGCCGCAGACGATGAAGGCGGGGTTCAGCCTGTTCTGTTCGGAACTGCCTTATCCCGACTATCCGCCGATCACGCACATCAATCCCTCGATCCCCTGTGTCAGCCTCACTGAAGCACTGCATCAGGCCGGTTACGCCACGGCGCTCTACACCAGCGCCGATCTGGCCTACGACCGCCAGCTTCGTTTCTACAAGCACCGCAAGCTCGACGAAATCCATGATATGTACACCATGCCCGGGCGCGAGGGGGGATGGAAAAACAACTGGGGGATTGACGAATCCATTACCATCCGCGCGATGTTCGACTGGGCCGAGAAACAGAAGAAGGAAGCGCCCGAGCGGCCCTTTGCGCTGATCTACGGCATGTCTACGGGGCACCACCCCTACATCTTCCCAGGCAGCCCGCCGCCGTCTTCCACCGAACTGAACGACGAACGGGCGATGTTTCTCAAGTGTCTGACCTACATCGACAGCAAGGTGAAGGAAGCGGTGGACGCCGCCGCCGCGCGCGGGCTCCTGGACGATACGCTGATCGTCGTCGTTTCCGACCACGGCGAAGGCTTCGAGCAGCATCCGCTCTCGCGCAGCCACGGGCCGCTGGTTTACGAGGAGACGGTTCACGTCCCGCTTGTCCTCCACGGGCCGCAGATCGGAGAGAAAATTTTCAAGGTGGCTTTTCCGACGAGCCATATCGACGTCGCCCCGACTCTGCTGTCGTTCTTGGGGCTTCCCACGCCGCTGACGATGAAGGGCCGCGACCTGACCAAGCCCACGCCGGTGATGCCGATCATCTTCAGCGGCCGGCCGCCGCCGTCTCAAGTGGGGATACGCGACGGGAAATGGAAGTATCTGCTCACGCAGGAAACGGGCCGCGAGGAATTGTTCGACATGGAGGCCGATCCGGAGGAGAAGGTCAATCTCATTGCCGACCAGCTTGATTTGGCCGCGAAGCTGAAAGCGCGCCTCGAATTCTGGCAGCGCCACGGCCGCAACCTGATCGAGAATTACGCCGGCATCCTGAAGGACCATGGCCGCGACTGCAAGGCGGGGCCGGCGGGAAGGTGAGCTTGTCGCTTGCGGTATTTAGCCAGCTGCTCAGAACCCCGGGCCGCAGGTGCGCTTGTCGCTGAGAACTTCGAGCGTGTAGACGCCGTTCCTCTTGCCGCCCATAGAACCCAGGAGGTCGTACAAGGTCTGCGCCGCGTCCTGCTTGACGAGCTTTTCGTTTTTGCCCTCGGCGTCCGAGAGATAAATGCGCGCCGAATTGGCTTTGCTGGAGGCGAGGTCGAACACGATTTCCATCAGGTGGGTCGATTTCAGTTGGTCTTCCGAAAAGGTTTTCTCGCCGCGCTCCTTGCCGTCCAGTTTCAGTTTGATCGTCGTTGACATTCTTGCCTCCTTGGTCAATCGTATAGCCAAACTTACTTTTCCCCAGTTTCCGCGAATTGATCGGCGCTGTCAATCGTCGCCGCTGGACAAAAGCGGAAGTCCGCTGTTACAATCCTCCGCATCAGACCAGTCGCGGCAGGAGTTCCGTCCTTAGAGTGTCCATTAGAGCGAACGGATACATGCCGTCACCCCCGCGAAAGCGGGGGTCAAGTACGAAAAATCCTGGATTCCCGCTTGTGCGGGAATGACAGCGCGAGTTGGTTCATTGTGATGAGTCCTTAATTGGGGAGATAAAGCAATGACTCGCTTCGATCGGCGTCGGTGCTGGATTCCCTTGGCCGTTTTGATGCTGCTGCTTTGGGGGTGCGACTCAGGGACTTCCGTTTCGGGCGGCGACGCCGATTCGCCGGCTGGCGACGGCGACCGGGACAACAGTTGCCAGGATGCCTCCGATTGCCGCAACGGCGAGCTTTGCCTGCAAAGCGTCTGCCGGCAGGAATGCTCGGAAACGAGGCCGTGCCCCGATGGTACGGCCTGCGACGCCGAAACGAACGCCTGTCTGCCTGTCGATGCGCCCATCGACGGCGACAAAGACGAGCCGGCCGAGCTTGATGCCGACCCGGAGCTTCCGGAAAACGAGAGCGACGCGCCCGCCGACGGGGACGAGTCGGCCGAGGAGGAAGCGCCGGCGGAATGCATTAGTGATGACGACTGCCCCCCGCCACAGCGGTGCGAGCCGACGAGCGGAATTTGCATCGAGCCGCCGCACGAGTGTCCCGACGAGTGTCCGCCGCGGACCCATTGCGATACGGACACCTTCCTCTGTGAACCCGACGCCATGCATTGCGTCAATACCGGCTGCCCGCAATATTACCATTGCAACATGGACAGCGGCGACTGCGAGTTGGACCCCTTCACCGACTACTGCCGGGAGTGCTCCGACAACACCGACTGCGACGCGGGCAGCAAGTGCACGAAGCTTGAGGATACGCGGGAGATGTACTGCGCCCCCGTTTGCCGGGGCGCCGCACTGACCTGCCCGAACGGGTCTTACTGCGTCGTCATCACCATCGGCGACCAGCGCTGCCAGCCCTCGAATAATACCTGCGGCCGCCCGCACGAAGTGGGCGGTTCGTGCAACGCCGACGAGGATTGCCAGGACGGTCTTTTCTGCATCCCGTTCGCCAACTCCGATTATGGGGAGAACTGGGTGGGCGGTTTCTGCACCAAAACCTGCACCGACCCCGGCTCGCAGAGCGAATGCGGCCTGCCGCAAACCATGTGCGCCCACTTCGACACCGACGCCGGCGGCTTCGACCTTTGCTCACCGCTGTGCGGGCTTTTTCCCGGTCCCTGCCGCTCGGGCTACTACTGCGTGGGCGAAAGCACGACATACTGTAGCCCGCAGACGTGGAGCCGCTGAGCCAAAGCGGATTTTTACTCGTTCATCTGCTTGACAACCACCACCACCGGGCGCGAGGTCGTCGCCGGCTGGCCGTTGGCCGTCCACTGGACCTGCGCCGTCCCCTCCATCGCGTAGCGCATCGGATCGGAGAAGCGGCGGGCGACGAAGGCCTCGACCGTGCTCAATCCGTCCAGCATGTCGCTCTTGCTTTTCAGGGACATGCCGGGGACATTCAGCGTAAAGCCGCCGGAGCCGACGAGCGTCACGTTGCGGGGCGCGAAATAGCCGTCCTTGCCGGAATCGGGCAGCGGATTGGCGAGCGTGGCCGTGAGGTCCGCCGTCGCGTAGCTCGCCGCATCGGTGGCGACCGCCGCCCAGGCGGCGCTACGGCCGTCCTTCAACTGGTTGACGGCGAACAGAATCGAAACGTCGTTGTCGTGGTAGGTGGTCCGCAGCCAGTGGCGGGAGATTTTATGGTAGCCGGTGTTCGTGTAGCTGTGGTCGGCCGAGCCGTAGCCTTTCAACACGTTGCCGTTGATTTTGGCCAGCGCCTTGCCGCGCGGGATGACCAGCCAGAAGTCGTAAAATTCCTTGGAGTTGTCGGGATTTAGGATCCGGCCGTTCTTCGGCCGGAAAGGCTTGGAAAGGCTGGTCAGTTTTGCCGTCACCTGCAGTTTCTTGCCGACGAAGACGATGCTCATGTCGGTGGTGGAGGCCAGCAGGATGCTGGAGCCGCAGACCAGCTTGACGGGGTTGGACTCGGAGCGAATCGTGCAGCGCTCGGCGTCCTCGACGGTCTTGCCGTCCGGGGTGTTGTATTCGACGCGAAAGACGGCCTTGTCCGATTTGGTGGTCAGGCTGGAATGAATGAGGTTGAAGTTGAGGGTGTGGTTTTTGGCGAACACCGCCGTCCCAGACCACTGTTCCATGTAAGACAGGCTGTCCAGGGGATGCGGCAGAAGATCGGCGTTGGAGATCGTTTTCGCGCCGGAATAACCCCAGCGGGCCGCCCAGGCCGGCGCGGCGAAAGCGATCAGCGCAAGAATGACGGCGAATGCCAGGCGCATGATTGGTTTCCTCCGTTCGGGCCAGATTAGCGCGTAAACGTCTTCCGGAACAAGGCCAAACAGGCCGGCATGAAAAAGAGCGCCATCGAGAGGCAGGTGAACTCGCCCACGATCGCCAGCTCGCCGAAGGTGTTGATCGCGCCGTTGAGCGAAAACAACAAGGCTCCGTAGCCGATGATTGTGGTGGAACTGGCCATCATAATGGCCCCGCCGGTGGTCCGAATCACTTTCCCCACGGAGCCGCCCTCCTGATGGAAGCGGGCGTGGAAGTTGACGTGGTAATCGACGCCGATCCCCACCGAGAGCGGGAGGGCGATGAAGTTCAGGAAATTGATCTTTCCTCCCATCGCGATGCTCACTCCCATCATCAGCAGAATTCCGGTCGTCATGTAGGCGGACACCACCGCCCAGTCCTTGAAGTTGCGGAAGGAGAGAAAAATCACGCCCAAAACCAATAACCAGGCCAGCAGCGTGATGACAGGCCCTTCCCTGGTAATGTAGTCGAGCATGTCGGCGAAGATCACCCCCTGGCCGCTGGAAGTCATCACCTCGCCGGTGGGAAGCTTCACCTCGCGCACCACGGCGGCGAACTTCTGCAGGTCGCGGCCGTCCCATTCGCTCATGCCGTCCCGCATGTAGACGTAGACCGGCGTGCCGCGCGTGCCGTCGCGCTCGATGAAGGTGCGTAGGATCTCGTCCGGCAGGTCTTCAGGGGTGATGATTTTCAGGTCGGCAGGCGGCGTCAGACGATCCAGCAGTTCCCGGTCCTCCTTGTCGAGCGAGTCCCAGGTGTTGTTCAGAATGATGCGCCGGATGTCTTTAAGGATGTTGATTTTCTGCGTCTGTTCTTTCTCGCTGCCCGGAAGGTGGTCGTAAATCGTATCGACATCCTTGAACAGCAGTTTCTCCGGCGGCATGGTTGTGGAGTCCACATGATAGGGCATCAGGGCGTCCTTGATCATCGGGACCTGGTCCATGCGATCGGCCAGGATGATGTGCGGCTGACTGCGTTTGCCGATGATTTTTTCCGCCAGCGTGGAGTACTTGCCGCTGCCCATCTCGTTGGTGTACTGGTTGCGCAGCTTGCGGAAGCTGTACTCGAACGGATCGCGCAGGAAAAAGACCAGCAGCACGATCGACGCCACGACAAGCAGGTTGCCTGTCCAGAACAGCTTGCGGGTGTGGTTTTCCACCAGCCAGGCGGCGGCGCGGGAGAAAACGCGCCCGCGCATGTTCTCCGCTTCCGTCCGCTGCTTGAAAGGCCAGTGTCGTTCGACGATCACGACCAGCGCCGGATCCAGGGTGAGGGCGAAAATAATGCACACCGCCATGCCCGCGCCGCCGATGAAGCCGAACTGGTTGAAGCCGTCGAACTCGGCGGTGAGCAAGGACAGGTAGGACACGGCCGCGGCCGTGGCGGCGGTGCCGATCCCCTGCAAAGCGCCCACGAGGGTGTTGGTCAGCGTGGTTTCCATGTCCCTGCCGTGGCTGCGCTCCTCCATGTAGCGCGCCATGAAGTAGATGCCGAAATTGATGCCGTTGCCGGCGACGATGGAGGCCAGAAAGGCGGTGGACGCCGTGAGATAGCCGATAGCCAACTGGGTCAGCCCCATGGTGGTCAGCAGGCCGGCGGTGAGCCCCAGCGAGATGATCAGCGTCATGCGCAACGAGCGATAATAGAGCGCCACCGCGAGCAGGACCGCCAACACGCATATGTTGGAGACGATCAGGATGTCGTCGCGCAGCGCGAAGTATTCCTCGACCAGCGTTTTGAGCGAGCCGGTCAGATGAACCTGCATCGAGGCGTGATAGCTCGTCGGATTCAGTTCCGCGATGTCCTTCTCGACGGCGGCGGTGAATTCCTGGGCGAAATCGACGCCGGTGGCGGTGCCAGGCGTCTTGATGACGATGACGAGATTCCTGCCTTCCTTGTCGGTGAGATACCCGTCGATGTATTTGTCGAAACGATGAAGCTCGTCGTCGTATTCCGCTTTCTTCTTCTTCCAATCCCAGGAATCATCCTCGTCTTTTTCATCGTCCAGCTCGATCAGCATGCCGGACGCTTTCAGCTTCTCCTTGCCGACCCGCTCGTTGAGCGCTTCGCGGAAATCGAACAGTTCCTGCTTGTCCAGGTACATGAGCTGGTATTTGTCGAAGAATTCCTTCTGCTTCTGAATTTTGTAATCGACGAAAAGAACCTTGTCCTTGGGATAGCGGCTGAGGCGCTCCGCGAGATCGTCGGCGAAACGTTCCATCGCCTTCAGATCGTCGCCCTCGACAACCGCCATCAGCGTTCCCATGCCTCCCATCCGGTCGGCGATGGCGTTCAGGTCCTGCACGCTCTTGGCGTTCTGGGGAAGCAGGGCGGCGAAGTCGCTTTTGATCGCCAGTTGCAGGGCGAAGTGCGTGCCGAAACCGGCGATGACGATGGAGATGAGAACGATGAGGTAAGGGTGGCGACAGACGATCCGCGCCCAGCGCTCAATCCATCGGTGCAGCACGTCACTTCCCTTTCTCAGCAGTGTCTCCAAGCCGGATCATTGGCCAGGTTCGCCGGCGCGGAGTCTCTTGTTACCAAAAAGACGTTCCGAAGGCAACACGGATAACGGCGGGACTCTCCCCGTTTTTCGGGATGGAGGAAGCTTCGGCGTTGACATGCGTGTCAGATCAATGCACCCCGTGCATCATCCGCCGCAACGGCTTGACCAGGAGCAGCAACAGCAGCGCCGCGCCGCCCGCCGTGGCGGTGGGGATCGTAAAGAACAGGGTGTTATTCATCGTGTCATAATTGCCGGCGAATAGGCCGCCGACGAGATTGGCGGCGAAGGACGAAAGGAACCAGGTGCCCATCAACAGCGAGCCGAAGGTGGCCGGAGCGAGCTTGGTCACCATCGACAGCCCGACGGGAGAAAGACACAGCTCGCCGAGCGTATGCAACAGGTAGGCTCCCAGCAGCCAAAACAGGCTCACCGGCCCGCTGGTCGCATAGACGCCGGCGGCGGCGATCATCACCACGAAGCCCACCGCCAGGAGACCCAGGCCCATGACGAACTTCATCGGCGTGGAGGGCTCGCGGCCATGGATGGCGAGCGAAATCCACATCCGCGAAAAGATCGGCGCAAGCAGGAAGATCAGCAGTGGATTGACCGACTGGAACCACGAGGTCGGAAATTCCCAGCTGACAATTAATGGGGGCGATTCGGAGGCGGCCGACTGGAACCACGAAGTGAAATATTCCCAATTGAGCATGGGAATCATTCGGTCGGTCTGGCGGTCGGCGAAGAGCGTCAGCGACGAGCCGGCCTGCTCGAAGGACGCCCAGAAGAAGATGACAAAGAAGCAAAGGATGAATATTACGGCGATGCGTTCCTTTTCGTGACGCGTCAGAGGTTCGCGACTTATTCCGGCGACGGGTTTGAGGGCCGGCGTCATGCCTTTATTGCCGAGGAATTTCTTGCCGGCCAGCAAATACATCACCAACCCCGCCACCATCCCCACGCCCGCCGCGGCGAAGCCGTAATGCCAGCCGATTTTTTCGCCCAGCGTGCCGCAGATCAACGGCGAGAAGAAAGCGCCCAGATTGATGCCCATGTAGAAAATAGTAAAGCCGCCGTCGCGGCGTGGGTCATTGGGTTCATAAAGCTGGCCGACAACGGTGGAGATGTTGGGTTTGAAGAAACCGTTGCCGAAGATCAGGAGCAAGAGGGCGCTGAAAAAGAAGGGCAGGGGAGGAAAGGCCATCGCGAAGTGGCCCAGGGCCATCAGCGTGCCGCCGATGAGGATGCAGCGGCGCGCGCCCAGGTAGCGGTCGGCGATGTAGCCGCCCATGAGCGGCGTGAGGTAGACAAGCCCCGTGTACCAGCCGTAGACCGTGCCGGCCGTCTCGGTGGAGAATTGCAGGCTCTTGACCATATAGAGCACGAGCAGGGCGCGCATGCCGTAGTAGCTGAAACGCTCCCAGGCCTCGACGCCGAACAGCAGGTAAAGCCCCTTCGGGTGGCCCGATTTCGCGGTGATGACCGTCGCGTCGCTCATCCGTTCCCGTCCCTTCGCGTTGTGGGCGATTGCGCGCCGATCCGCCGGGCGGCTCGTTGACAAGGGGCTTAAGCCCCTTGCCCTTCCCGAACGGACAGGCGCTAAATGGCTCGGTTGTAGCCTGCTTTGAGGAGGCTGTCAAACGAACCGTCAACGCCGATTGACCGCGCTCCGGGCGTCGCCTACCCTGGAAGAGCCAGGCACGGCAAAGGGAAACGAAGCGCCTGCCAAGGAGGGAAACATGGCCTACACCGGCTTCAACCATCTGGCGATGGTCACGGGCGACATGGAGGGCACGGTCCGCTACTGGCGCGACCTGATCGGGCTGCGGCTTGTCGCCGCCATCGGCCAGCCCGGCTATCGGCATTATTTTTTCGAGATCACCCCCGGCGACCGGCTCGCCTTTTTCGAATGGCCGGGCGTCGTCCCCGCGCCGGACAAGGACCACGGCCGGCCGGTGAAGGGGCCGGTGGTCTTCGATCACGTCGCCATCGGCGTGGACGGCCCGGAAACGCTCTGGGCGTTGCGGGATCGTCTGCTGGCGGCGGGCTTCTGGGTTTCGGAGGCGGTGGACCACGGCTTCATCCACTCCATCTATTCCTTCGACCCCAACGGCCTGCCGGTCGAGTTCAGCTACGACGTGCCCGAGCGCGACGTCGGGAAATCGCCCATGCTGGCCGATCCGGAATTGGTGGCGGCGGCGAAGGAGGGGCCGGAGCCGCAGCCGGGCAAGTGGCCGGCGGTCAAGTTCCCCACGCCCTTGAAGGCTCGCCGCGTCTACCCCGGCGCCGGCAGCGAGATCTTTCATGGGAGGAAGGGGTAGGACCCGCATCGGGAGCGACAGAATGGCTTGCCGTATCCTTTAAGCAAGGGGATTGAAACCGGACAGAAGATCCAGCGGCCGATGAACGATATATATGCGGTCAGCCCGTTTTGAAGCTTTGAAATGGTTTCTTATTCTATTTACACTGTGCCAGCCCCATGCTACAAATGTTGGTATCACATGCTCCTTTATCGCTTCTTTCATGTCCCCTTGCGTGTCGCCGATATAATAGCAATGTCTTTGGTTATGTTCCTTTTTAAGTTCTTTTATTTTATCGCTCTTGCTCTCCCCCTTTTCTCTCCCCCAAACTTCTATTCCATAGACGCCGTTTTCCCCCAGGAATTTTTCCACAAAAGCGCCCTCATTCGAAGTGACCACAAATACTTTATGTCGCCACCTTAATGCGTCCAACACGAAAGGGACGTGGGGAAAGAGCTTCATCTCTGTCTGCGAAGCTTCTAGTCTAGTTTTTAGTTCCTCAGAAAATTTTGCCGAGTTGATTTTGGCTTTACACAATTTTTCCAAGCCATCATGCATGTTGTCATCGAACAAATCGAGAAACTCATTCGGATCGTTAAGCACGTTGTAGCCTATCGCTTTGCATGCGCCCTTCAATGCAGTATAGAAAGGCATCAGTGTATCCGCCAGAACACCGTCAAAGTCGAAAAGAATCAGGCTACCAAAAGCAAATCCGTGCTTTTGAGGCATTGCCATATTCTTCTCCCCTTCCATCAAATTTCCGACGCCAGCGCAGGTTTTCAACTTGCTTCAAGCATTTTGCCTTTGCCTGTAAGAGAGAAGAAAAATGTCTGGAGCAGGATGCAATCCTGCTCCATCACACTTTCCCCCGGCTCCAATCTCAAAATTGGCGCTACAAACGCCGCTTCGCCCCGCGCCTACTGATAAAGCTCCGTGCAATCGTGGGGGCGGGTGACGCCGCAAGCGCCCGATTCGCCGGTCTCTGCCGTGTAGTGGTCGCACAACTCCACCGCGATGATCTCGTGTCCCGCGTTGTAATCGTTTTTGTTGTATCCGCTTGGCCAGCAATCGGCAGGGCCCATCTGCAACGGGTGCAGCGTGGGATGCACCATGTCCTGATGGCAGCAGCGCTTGCCTTGCAGCACGCCGTCAAGGTCGATGAACTGGAATCCCAGGCCGTGCGCGTCGTTTTCTTTTTGCAGCAACCGGAAGTAATCGTCCACCAGGGCGTTGCGCAGGGCCTGCATTTCCGGCGTCACGTCGCCGTACTGATACTCCGGCCAGTCGGCGTAGGCGACGAACACCGGCTGCGGGCCGGCGTTGCGCACGGCGTTGCCGATATCGACAAGGTAGCCGACGATCTCGCGGACCAGCGCGTCCCATTCGGCCATTCCCTGAGGCGGGCACCCCAAGGTGGGGTTGCAGTGGGTGAGGACTTCATTGCCGCCCAGCGTGATGAAGGCGATCTTGGCGGCGCTGACGTCCGAGTTCTGCAGCCATGTCGCCAAGGGTTGCGCCAGGAGGGGGTGGCAATTCGGCCCTTGTTCGTTGAGGGCGCAGCCGGCCAGCCGCCCGGGGTAGGCGTTGACGCCGATCACCTTGTCCGGCAGCATCTGCTGTACGTAGGTCTTCATGCCGCTGGTGGGCCAGGCCACGTAGCTGTCGCCGATCAAGAGCAGATCGTTTTTGCAGCCGGCCAGGCAGAGCAGGAATCCGAGCACCACGGGAAACAGCTGAAGTTTCCGTTCCATGCGGTTTCTCCTTTCACTCATCCAAAAGTTGTTGAACGAGGAAATTATGGAAACATACGTTGGTGTATATGGCTGTGTTTATACAACGCGCTCGGCGGGGTGTCAAATCCGATTATGCGATCCGATGGCGCTGCGGGTCCGTCCCCGCCGCGCCGACCAGCCCCGCCGCGACGCCCAGCGGCTTCTCGCGGGCGCGCAGGATGCGCACGCCGCCCCCGGCCGTGACGTAGGCGAGCAGCAGAGCGTTTTGCGTCTGCTCTTCGCCTTGGTCCGGCGGAATTTCGACGAGCGCGAGGCGGCCGCTTTCCAGATCCTCGTTGACGCGGTCGATGTCGATGCCGTCGGGAGTGAAGGCCAGCTTCTTGCCGGCGCGGCGGCGGATGGAGATGCAAAACTCGTTGTCGTCGGAATCGGCGGCGAAGAAAACGCGATTCGCCCCGACGTGGTGCTGCGCCTTTTCGGCGATCAGGCTGTTGAGCGCCGTGTTCGGCGTGAGGATCAGCACGCGGCGGAAACCCTGCTCCAATAGTTCCTCATACATCTCATCCGAAAGGCCGCTTTTGCAGAGCGTCGAGAGGCCCTTGCTCTGCGCCAGAGCGCACTTGAGCGGGTCGCTGTCCACGATGACGGCGTCCACGCGCGGCTTCGCCCATTTGGCCAGTTCGCGGGAAAGGGCGGTGTAGCCGATGAAGATGATTCCCGTGCGGTCCTCGGCCAGGGCCACGCCGAGCCAGCGGGCGAGCGGCCGCCCGAGTAAGGTGGCGATCGCGCCGCTGAAGAAAATGACGGCGAAGGTCAGCGGGAGAAGACGCTCCGCCTCCGGTTCGGTCCTGCTTAGCACGTAGGCGAGGTAGCTGGCCACCGAGGCGGCGATGATGCCGCGCGGCCCGATCAAACCGACGTAAAACCGCTCGCGCAGCGACAAACCAGTGCCCCAGAGGCTCAAGAGCATGGCGGCGGGCCGGATGAGCAGGGTCAGCACGAGCGTCGTGAGGACGATGGAGGCCCATTGCGCGCCAAACTCGCCAAGATCAAGTTGCGCCGAGAGCAGAACGAAAAGAAAGGCGACCAGCAGGCTGGTGATCTGATCCTTGAAATGCTTGATGCCCTCCAGTTCGGGGTGGCTGTGGCGCGAGATGACCATGCCGGCCACGGCCGAGGCGACGATGCCGGATTGACTGGCCAGGGAGTCGGCGGCGTAGAAGACCGTCACCGCCCCTGTCAGCGCCAGGACGCCCGGCAATCCCGGATCGCCGAGCCGCGACACCCAGGGGAGAAACCAGCGCCCCATAATCCAGCCGGCGGCCAGTCCGAAGCCGGCTCCGATCGAGAGACGCAGCAGAAACAGGCCGGACAGCGACACGCCGATTTCGGCGGGATGCAACGCCGCTTCCAGGACCACGCCGGAAGCGACGACGGCGAGGCAGTCGGCCCACACCGATTCCCAGCGGAACAGGTTGTCCACGCGCGGCGCGAGCGCCACACTGCGCAGCAGCGGGCCGATGACCGTCGGACCGGTGACGACGATGATCGTTCCCAGCAGCGCGGCCACGGGCCACGACAGGCCGGCGATAAAGCGGCCGGTGAGCGCCACGAGCGCGATCGTCAGCGGCAGGGCGACCAGCAGGATGCGCCGTATCGCCAGGGGCGCGGTGCGCAGCCCCGACATGGGCAGCGACAGGCCGGCCTCGAAAATGATGATCGCCACCGCCGCCTCGATCAGTCCGATGAGGATTTCTCCGAGGCTGGAGGTGTCGATCAGACTCAGAGCCGTCGGGCCGGCGAGGACGCCGAAAACCATATAAAAGAGCAGCGGCGGCATGCGCCGCCAGCGCCCCAGCACCAGGCCTGCCGCGCCCAGCATGAGACTGACGGCGATCGTCTGAAAGACGCTGTGCTGCACGCGCGGCCCTCCCGGCGGATGACGGACGCCCGCCCCCGTTCATCGCCTGGTCGGCGATAATTGGACGGAAATGGAAACTGGCTCGATCATAACTGACGGGAGGATGTTAGGCAATGCCGGCTATTCTCATACGCCAATGACGAAGGTCGTGCCGTTAATGCACGTCATCTCGCGTGCTCGCGCACGATCCGTCCGTCATGCACCTCGAAGATGCGGTCGAAACCCTCGACCATCCGCAGGTCGTGCGTCACCACCATGATGGCGGAGTGGTGCTCCAGCGCCAGCTTCTTCAAGAGCGCCATGACGTTCTTGCCGTTGGCCGTGTCGAGCGCCGCCGTGGGCTCGTCGGCCAGCACCACCTTGGGGCGGTTCGCCAGGGCTCTGGCGATGGCCACGCGCTGGGCCTCGCCGCCGGAGAGCGCCGAAGGGTAGTTCTTCATCCGTTGCGCCAGGCCGAGCTTGTCCAATAGCTCGGCCGCCCGCGATCGGGCCTCCTTGCCTCGCACGCCGTTCAGGTCCAGCGAGACCATGACGTTCTCGATGGCGGTCAGGAAGGGAATCAGGTTGTGCGCCTGGAAAATGAAGCCCAGCTTCTCCCGGCGGATGCGTTTGAGATCCAGCCCCGGCTTCCAAGTTCCGTCGGCCACGGTCACGCCGTCCAGGACTACCTTTCCCCGCGTCGGTTCGTTGATCAGGCCGATGGACGTGAGCAGGGTCGTCTTCCCCGAACCGGAGGGACCGATGACGGCCACCAGTTCGCCGGGAGATACGGTCAGCGAGGCGTCCGCCAGGGCCACCACCTCGGTATGGCCCGTCCCGTAAATCTTGGTCAGGTTTTCCACCTCGACGGCGTACATCGGCGTCAGCCTCCCAACGCCTGCGCCGGATCGACCTTCAGCGCCTTGCGGATGCCCAGCAGACTGGAGAACACGCAGATTATCATGACGATGGCGAACAGGACTTGCAAGTCGAAGGCCACCAGCTCCACCCGGCGCGGGAACTTGTCGTAGGTCAGGCTGATGATGGCGTACCCGATAAAGTACGCAATGAGCCCGATGGAGAGGGACTGCTGGAGAATCAGCCCGGCCACCTTGCGGTTCGGCGCGCCGATCAGCTTCAGCGTGGCGATGACGCGCACCTTCTCCATCGTCATGGTGTAGATGATCAGCGTGATGATGACCGCCGAAATGGTCAGCAGGATGATGCGGAAGAGTCCGAGCTGCATCTTGGATTTCTGGATCATTCCGGCAGTGAGAATCTCTTCCTGCTCCGCCGTCGAGATGGCACGGTAATGATTCCAGCGGCGGATGGTCTCCTGGACTTCCGCCAGATCGGCCCCTGGGGCCAGCTTCGCCGCCACGGCGTTGACGATGTGCGTGGACGTGGCGATGTCCGTAACCAGCGGCGCAAGCTGCGCGGCCTGCGCCGGGGTGAGCGCGGCGGCTGCTTCCATTTTCCGTTCGATCCGGGCGCGGTTGTTGCGGATGGCGTCGTTGTCCGGCTTGAACTGGATATCCTGCGCATCGGCCAGCGTGACATAGGCATAGGGATCGCCCGCCACCGAGCCCATCCCCTTCGTGATGCCGACGACCGTGTAGTCGTGCAGGCCCAGGCGAATCGTTTCGCCGAGTCCGACCTTCATTTCCTTGTCTACGACCATTTCATAGTGCTTCCGGCCGATGTTCCGGCCCGCGACGATCCGGGGCGGTCCGCCCAGGCCATCCAGCTTGTAGCCGACCAGGAAAAAGCGCAGCGGCTTGCCGAAGCGGGTGATCTGCATGTTCTGAAACGAAAGACCGGACGCCTGGGCCACGCCGGGAACAGCCGCGATGCGGTATTCGGCGTCCTCCGGCAGCCGTGACGCGGCGGCGAAGGGGCCGTCCGTGTCTTGTTGCACTACCCATAGGTCTGCTCCCGTGGAGTTGAGCGCGACGGTGGCGTCGGAGATCAAGCCCCGGTAGATGCCGCCCATGCTCATCACGACGGCGATCAGCAGGCCCAGGCCGAAGCTGGTCTGGATGAACCGCCCACGGTTGTAAAGGATGTCGCGGACGGCCAGGTTCATCGTTCGACCTTCACGCGCATCCCGTCCTTGAAGGTCATCATCTTTTCAGGCGGCGCGAACGCGATTTCCGTTTTGTCGCCGATTCCCGAAAGGACCTCCACGAACCCGGCCCGGTCTTCCATGCCGACGACAATCTCCCTGGCGGCAAGCCTGCCGTCCTCAATGACCCAGACCAAGCGCTTCTTCCCCTTGGAGGTCACCACGTTTACGGGCAGGGAGGGGACGTTTTTTTTCGCGCCGGTGACGACAAACACCTCGGCCTGTTCGCCAAACCGAAGGTTCGCCAGGGGCGGATCGAAAAGCACGTCCACCTCGATTTCCTCGGTGACCCGGTCGCTTTCCAGACCGATGCGGGCCACCCGTCCCGGCAACTTCTCGTTTGGCGCGGAGCGGAGATAGATCGACGCTTCCTGCCCCACGGCCAGGGCTTGCCGTTGCGATTCATCCACGTCCGCCTTGACCCAGACCACCGCCGGGTCGGCCAGACGGAAGATCGGCAGGCCGGGGGCCGCCGTCGCCCCCTTTTCCAGGTCTCTGGAGATGATGACGCCATCCTGGGGCGCCAGGATCAGCATGTCGTTTTTGCGGCTTCCGGCAAAGGCCAGGTTCGCCTTCTGCGCCAGCAGATCCTTCCGTGCGGCCTCGATGACCGCCTCGACTCTCTGCACTTCCTTCCGGGCCACCTCCAGGGCGGCGGACTGCTCATCCACTTCTTGTTGGGAGACCATTTTCTGGTCGCCCAGGGCTTTGGCGCGTTCGTAACTCTTCCGCGTCAGGTCCAGGTTGGCTTGCGCCTTCAGCAGATCGGCCCGTTCCATCGCCAGACTGGCTTCGCCTTTGTTCACTTGGGCCTGGGCCTGAAGCACTTGCTGCCGGAAATCCTCGCTCTCCAGCTTCGCCAGCAGTTGCCCTTCTTTAACCTTGTCGCCCTGGTCGGCGAGCAGTTCTTCAATCCTGCCCGTGACCTTGCTGGAGACGGCCACGACCACCTTGGCCTCGACGGTGCCGTTGCCATAGACCTGGGCCGTCAAGTCCCGCTTCCCGACGGCCACAGCGCGAACGGACATCGGCGCCAACAGGGTGAACTTAAGGACGATGAACGCCCCCAGTGCGGCCAGCAGCCAGAGCAGCGGCCTCCGTAACCGGGCCGGAAACGATGGTCTATTCATCGGAGGCTCCTTCTTGACGCCCGGCTTGGACTTGGTCCGGAACGGCCTGTACGAGGTGCGGCAGACATTCCAACAGCAACGCCGATTTCCCATCGGGCAACCGCGACAGAATGGCTCCGAAACGGGCCAGGCTTTCCCGGTTGATCCGGGCCGCCATTCGGCCTCCCTTGGCGGTCAGGCGGACGTTGTGCGCCCGGCGGTCTTCGCCGTTCTTGGCGCGCCTGAGCAGCTTTTTTTTCTCAAGTCTGAGCATCAGACGACTGACGGCGCTCTTCGAGAGCCCGAGACGCCTGGCTAGTTCCCCTTGTTCGATTCCGGGAGCTTGCAGAAGCTCCATCAGCGCATGGGCGTCCGACACCGCCAACGGCAGGCCGCAGGGCGTGCGCGTCTGATCCAGCAGGCCGAAGCGGCGGATGAAGGCATGGATCAAGCTCCGCAAGGTTTCCGCATTTTGATTCGCCATCGCGCTCCTCCGCCTCCGGTTCAAGCAGATGCTGAACCGATCCGGGACAGCATAGCCAGTTATGGTTGTATACGCAACTATTATTGCGATTTCACTTTTCGGAAGGCGGGCGGGTTCCGCTTCGCTACACCCGCCCCGTCACGGGCAATTAATCTCGTTCTTGAGGAAATCCTTGCGCTCGGCGAGGAAGGTTTTGATTTCGTCCGCCGCCGACTCGAAATCGGCGCGCGAGTCGTTCATGTCGTTCTGGTCCGCCAGCACGGCGTCGATGATCGTCGCCGCAAGCGAATCGACCAGCTTCGGCGCGTCCGTGTTCCAGTAGCGGCTGTCGAGCATCTGGCAGATGCGCGCCACATAGCGCGCGTGCAGCTCCGGGTCGCGGAAGATGAGGTGGATGAGCAGATTGATCCACAGCTCGTCCTCTTCGCCGGCGACGACGCCCTCGGGGATGACGCCGGGCAGGTAGAACTCGTCGTAATACATATCGGTGCAGAGCGCGTTCTGCTCTTCCTCGTCGTAGTTGCAGCCGAAGCTGATGTCG
This sequence comes from Myxococcales bacterium, assembly GCA_003598065.1. GTDB lineage: Bacteria > Myxococcota_A > SURF-8 > SURF-8 > SURF-8 > SURF-8. Next base: position 34,480 of record QZKR01000004.1, read on the forward strand.
AGGTCGTGCGGGTAGAACTCCCAGCGCATGTCGCCGCGCGGTCCCTGCTGCCAGGAGAAGTGGAAGCCTGCCGAGACGTGGTCGATGTTCTGGATGACCGCCATCGCGGCGAGGTAGTCGATCTTCAGGTTGACGTCCACGGCCTGCCGGACGCGCGTCGTGGTCGTCAGTTCGGAGGATTGATCGGAATCGAGATAGTCCTCCCAGATCGTGTCTTCGACGAGCGAAATCACGTCGGCGTATACGTCATCGACGCCGGCTTTCTTGTTGTAGTAGACGGGATAATCTTCCGCCGAAAGCGGCAGGAACGCGCCGGGCGGATAGATATCCTCCACTTCATACATCGAATTGTCGCGGGCGCGGCCGTGCAGCTCCAGAAACTTCGGGCCGAGGCGTTCCGTTTCCAGCATCAGGCCGTAATACTCGCCGTTGATGTACAGCTTGAGGTAGCGCGTGCGCGGCGCGGGGATGGCCGTCAGGCGGCGGAAGGTTTCGTAGGCCATCGCGTTGCGCATCAGCGTCGGGTCGTTGTAGTCGGCGCGCAGGTTGATCTTGCGCGCGAAGCCGGGGTTGTCGGCGTTTTCGGGAAACTCGATGCGGAACGATTTTTTCGGATAGATGCGCGCCGAATTGCCGTAGGCGCGGATCTGCTCGCCCGCGCCGTAGGTCTTGCCGTCCACGGCGAGCGTGATGTCGAACATCGTGTTTTCCCAGATGTCGCCCAGCAATTGCTCCCAGTCGGCCGGGTCGATCGTCACGTCCCAACGCGAGATGGCGCTCTGGGCGCAGAAACCCTCGCGGCAGGTCGCGCCGGGGCGGCACTGGTTGCTGGCCGAGCAGCGCCCGCAGGAGCCGTCGGGGAGGCAGCCGTCCAGTTCGCGGCACTGCTCGCCGGTGACGCACGCGCCGCAGACGCCGCCCGTGCAGCCAAGGCCCCACCAGCAGTCGTAAGGCCCCGTCGGGCACGACTCGCCGGCCTTGCCGAGATATAGAGACAAGATTTCGTCCGGAGGCGTTTCCTCGCTGTCGCCGTCGGCGGGGAGGTCGTCGTCGCCGTCGGGGACGTCTCCGTCGGGCGTATCGCCGTCAGCGGGCGTCGGTTCGTCGCTATACGCGGGCGGCGGATCATCGACGATGTCGCGGATATCGACAAACTCATAGCCTTCCGCCTCAACGGCGTCGATGGCGTCCAGCAGCATGTCGAAGGGCACCCAGTGGTGGTAGTAGAACGACGCCACCGAGTCGCGCACCACGGAGTACATGCCGGCATAGAGCCCTTTGTTTTCCGGCGAGGGCGCCAGGCCGAGTTCGGGGGCTCCGCCTTCTTCGAGATAGCCGGCGTTCTCCGGCACGACGCGGAAGCCGTAGAAGGAATCGAAGAGCATGTAAGGGAAGGGCTGGATGATGTATTCCACGCCGGCGTAACTCGTCGTGTCGCCGGCGCTGTGGCTGTCCAGCGCATCGAAGAACATCACGCGCTCGTAGGTCAGCGGGAAGCGCTCCGCGAAGGCGAAGTAATCGAGCGGCGAGGCGGAGTAATGCGGCGTCTCCCAGACGTAGGGCCAGACGTTGAGAGCCTTGGAGAACTCGTCGATGCCGTTGTCGGCGCGCTCGCCCGCCCAGTCGAAAGTATCCTCCGGCAGCGGATCGTCGCTGGTCTCATCCCAGAATTCGTAATCGATGCCCGAGAGCCCTTCGTTCTGGTGGGTGTAGCCGTGCAGGACTGGCGTGCCGCCCTTGGACATCATGTACTGAATCGTGGCTGTGAAATCCGGATCGTCGCGCATGCGCACCGTTTTGCCGGGCGAGCCCCACACGCCTTCGGGGTCCGTCCAGACCGGGATGACGCCAAGCGTGAAGGGAACGTTCCGTGCGTGAAGCTGGTCGGCCTGCGCGCGCAGCTTGGCGTGATCGACGTTGCCCGGCGCGAGATCCTCGAAGCGCACGAGGGCGCGATGGCTCGTCTCGACCTCCGTGCCGAGAAAATCGTGGAGGATGTCGGCGAAGACGAGGTAACCGGTGAAGAGATAGGCGAAGGGGTTGTCGGCGATGTAGTAGAAGTCGCCGCAGCGCAGCGCGTAGGGCAGGGCGGTGGAGTCGTCGCCGGCTTTGGCGATGGTCGCCAGCGCCTCGCAGCGGTCGTTGACGGTCTCCACCTGCACGCAATACTGGTCGTCGTCGCTGCGGCGCAGCTCTTTGTCCTTGTAAGCGATGCGGTTGTAGGGCTCCTCCTCGGCGATGCCGAGATACTTGAAGCCGAAGCGTTCCTCGCCGTTGTAGGTCGGGTTGGAGAAGTAGTTCCAGATGTTGTAGTTGAGCCAGATGAAAGGATGATCGGTGTTGTAGACGTCGCGCAGAAATTCGGTCGGGAGCGAATAGTCGTACTGCGAGCCGAGGTAGATCCCGCCGTGGTAGTCGTTGAGGTCGCCGGCCGAATAGTCATCGACGTCGATGATCTCCACTTCGGTGTTGAAGTGGCCGAGCAGGTTGCGGATGAGGATGGCGTAAAGTTTGCCCTGGCTCCAGTTGTCGCTCGATTCGTATTCGTAGAAGACGGCGATGCGCTTCGGCGGGCCGAAATCCGCCTTGTCCACCATCTCGAAGGGGTCGTCGCCGGCGTGGCTGTCGCCGTCCGTGGAACTGCTATCGCCGTCGCTGCTGCTGTCCCCGTCGCCGTCGTCGGCCGGATCGTCAGTGCAGCCGGCGGCGAAAACGGCGATGCCGGCGAAGCAGAGCAGGGCGGCGAGGGTCAACACGGTCGAGCGCATTGGCAAGCGCATGGGAATCTCCTTCACTCGGGCGCGGCTTTTTTCACGTTGGAGCAGGTTTTCAAACCTGCTCTATCCTAAGATCAGCTTTTCCCAATCTCCGGCGCGCCAAGATCCCGGCAAATCTTCTTCGCCAGCTTATCATCGATCTCCGCATGCCGGGGAATAGTGGAATATCGCTTCTGGGCTGGGTTGAAATAGAGCGAATGTTTCGCCCCTTCTCGCGCAAGGCGACAGCCTTGTTTTCTGAGATGCCGCAGCAGCGCCGTCCGCTTCATGCAACGACTTTGATGGGTTCTTTCAGTAACCGGCTGCCTTCGTGCTCGTCCGCGGTTGCTTGCTCGCGGTTGGCGGCGACGACCAGTTCGATCGCTTCCTTGAGGTTTTCCCTGGCTTCATTCAAGGTCCGACCCTGCGTGTTGGCGCCGGGAAGTTCCTCTACATACCCGATCCAGCGGCGGCCACGCTTTTCGAAAACAGCGGTCAGTTCCCCTTTCATGGGAGACCTCCTTGAATTGAATATGATCCGACAGCCCCGGTCTGTCAACCTTCCTCGTAGGTAAGTGGAAGGCCGGCTGCTACAGCGACAGATTGCCGAGCTTGTCCAGGAGGAACTGGAGGAACAGGCTCATCGAGCGCGCGTCCGTCTTCGCCGGCCCGGAGGGGAAGCCGTAGTCGGCGGGGTCGTAGTCCGGCAGGTCCGCCTTGTCCAGATCCACCCACAGGAGGTTGTTGAGCGAGCCGCTGCGCCAGGCGAGATACGGCTGCGGCCCGGGGTAGCCGTCGGCGGCGAGCGGCGCGAAGCTCGCCTGCAGCTCTGCCGGGCCGTCGTCGGGCAGGGTGAACAAATAGGGCGAGGCGGCGGCGAAATGCGCTCCGTCGCGCGAGGTGTCTTCCTGGCAGGCCAGACCCTCCGACCAGACGCGCTCGGTCTTGCCTTCCTCGTCGTATTCCGACTCCAGGGTCAGCGGCGCTTCCGGATCGCTGGCTTCGATGTAGGCGGCCGTGAGCTTGGCGACGCCGCCGGCCGGCAGGGTGAGCGTTCCGTCGCCGGAAGCCGGCGCTTCGGCGTCTTCCGCCGCCGTCGCCACCGGCAGGCTCGCCGCGAAGCGGAACACCTTTCCCTCGACAGCGGTGAGGGTTATGGTCTCCGCGTCGTAAGGTGTTTCGCTGTCGGACGCAAAAGCCGAAAGCGTCACCTGGATCTCGCCTTCCGGTCCGAAGGGATCGTCGAGCGTCAATTCGATTTCGCCCTTGCTGACGGCCTTGGAAAGCTCATCCACGCCAAAGCCAAACCGGGCGCATTCGTACTCCGTGAGGAAGCCGGCGTCGTCCTTGTTCGGATCCATCTCCCAGTTGGGCAGCGCGTCGCGCAGGCCGGCGGGCCGGGTGAAATAAGCGTCGAGGTCCAACTCTATGGCGCTCGGATCGAAGAGCAACAGCTTGATGAAGGAAATGATGTTCTTCGGCATGTCCTCGGCCGTCTTGGCGCTGATGCCGTCCACGAGTTGCAGGATTTCCGGGTCCAGATCGATGCCGAGCGAGGCGAGCAGCTGCTCCAGCGTGATCGTCTGACGGATCAGATCGAGCAGCATCGCCACGGGAACGAGCAGATCGTTTTGCAGCCGGAAGCGGCGGCCGGCCTCGCCGGCGAGATCGGCGCGCAACTGCTCCGCCGACTGCTTGAGGCCGTAGTCCGCGCCTTCCCACAGCACCTTGATCTCCGGATAGGTCTCGCCGCCGTATTCGTAGAACGCGCCCTTCAGAAGCAATTGTTTCACTTGAAACTGTGTCGGCCCGATGACGAACACGTCGTCGCCCTGATCGTCCGTTTCCGCTTCGATGGCGGCATAGCCTTCCAGAACGTCCTCGGCGGACGCGGCCAGCGCGTCGCGCGCCGCCATCGTGCTCGCCGCGCCATCCGGCGCAAGGGCCAAAAACGTCTCGTAGTTGTTCAACAGGGTGGCGACGAAGGCCGGCAGCTTGGTGATGTCGAGGCCGTCGATCAGTTCGGGGTAGATGTGCACGAGCCCGGCCCGCGCCAGGTCCTGACTGCCGATGAGTTTGAGGACGGCATAAAGCGCCTGCGTGACGCCATCGAGCATGTAGACGTCCGCCAGATCCCACTCGCCGCGGATCGAGAACATCTTGATGTTTTTGAAGTAGACCGGGAAGTCGGTAAGCGCGAAGGTCGCCTCGGGCATGGTTTTGAGCTTCGCCAGCCGCGCCTGCTGCTCCTCGTTGAGCTTGGGCAGGTCGGTGAGGATCAAGTCGAGGAGCATGGCGAGCGGGTCCGTCAAGGTCGGGTCGTCCTCGGCCATGATGCGGCCGACGCGGCGCGCCAGACGCCTGGCTTCCGCCGCTGCCTCGTCCTCGGGGAAAGGCGGGGCGGTGGGGCCGATCAGGCCGACCAGCGTATTGACGAGCGCCACCCAGTGCTGGACGTCGGCGAGGCAGAGGCCGAAGAGGGCGTCGGAGCTGTCGGGGTCGCGGCGCAGAAGCTCGTTGAAGTAATCCTCGGCCGCGCCGTAGGTGAAGGTGGCGAGGCCCTCCTTGCCGCGCTCGATCAGATCTGCGTCGCTCAGATCGGCGAAGGGATCTTCCTCGACATCGCCGTCGGACTCGCCTTCGCCGTCGCCGTCCGCATTGTCGCCATCCGTGGCCGTCGAGTCATCGCCGGAGGAGCCGCAGCCCTGCAAAGCCAGCGCGAAAACGCCGACCGCCAGAAACGCCAACAGGAAGAGAATCGTGCGTCTCATCTCAGTTCCCTCCCTTGCCTGTCGGGGCGACGGCTTCATCCAGTTGGGGCGTAGCCGGCGACCGCCGTTCTTCCTCTTCTTCGTCATCCGGCTCCACGCCGTCGGCGATCAGATGCGCCGGGAAGGGGACGTCCGGACCCTTCATCACCTCCCAGAGAATGCGGCCGAGGCCGCCCTGCCGATCGACGGACTCGAAGTTCATGCGCGCTGTCCGGCGGGCCAACTCCGTTTCCGGCGGATTGGTCCAGCGCGCCTTGTCGTCGAGCTTTTCGTCCTGCGGGATGAAATCGTAAGGCGAGAAGTCGGGCTCGCTGGTGAAGATGTCGTACATCGGCTGGGCCAGCGCCTCGTAACGGCTGATCGGCGGCACGCCGAGGATCTGCGTCATCGTGCGGATCAGCGAGGTCATGTCGTAGGCCAACTCGGAGGTGTAGCCGCGCTTCACGTAGGGCCCGGCGGCCAGCAGGATGGAGCGGTGCGTGTCGATATGGTCGGGCGTGTTCTGCGGGTCGTCCTGCAAGGCGAAGATCACCGTCTCCTTCCAATGCGGCGATTTGGAAATCATGTCCACCAGCCGCCCGAGCGCCTCGTCGTTATCCGAGACCATGTAGGCCGGGTGCGGCTTGTCGGCGTCCATGCCGAGGGTGTGGTCGTTGGGAATCCAGATGTAGGTGAAGTCGCGGAAGACGCCCTGCTCGAATTCCTTCTGAAAGACCTTGATCTTCTCGGTATCGTCGTACGGCGAGATGCCGACCGCGTACTCGTGGCAGGCGAAGTCCCAGCCGCGTCCGAAAAGTTCGTTGGCCGTGCCGGGGTACTCGCCGTAAACGCGCACGGAGCGGCCGTGGTCGAGTAGGTAGCCGAAAATCTGCCCGGTGGACGGCGTCGAAAGGTGGTCGATGTTGGGCAGCATGAAGGTCCGCTCGCCGCGCGTCTGCCAGATCAGCGAGAATTTCTCGCCGTAGTCGTTGAGCCAGCCGGCCGTGAGCCACATATGGCCCTCGGTGGATTTCGTCGAGTTGTCGTAGAAGTTGACCATGTCCACGTAATGCCGCGCCAGTTCGTGCGTGTTGGGCGTGATGTTGAAGCGTGTGTCCGCCGGATAGCCGGCGTACTGCACGGCGATTTTCGTGTTTTCGCCGAAAAAGGCGAGGTTGGCGTCGTGCCACTTGTCGCCTTGCTCGCCTTTCAGGTCGCCGAGCAGAACGTCGTAAGTCTTGTTCTCCTTGATGATGAACACGACGTGGCGGATCTTCGTCGAGCGCTCGCCGATCTTGGTCGGGATGGGGCTGTCCCAGGCGTCGCAGTCGGCCGAGAAGTAGGTGAGCGCCTCGCGGTTGTTCTTGTGAACCTGCTCCGTGTAGTCGTCGAGCGCGGCCTGGTCGGGAACGTCGAGGATGTTGACGCCGCCGAAGAAGATGCCGACGGAGGCGTCTTCCGTCTCCTCCGGGTGCTCGGCGTTGAAGTTCGGCCCGGTGCCCAGGCCCTTGGAATTGGCGATATACAGCTTGCCGCCGCCGACCTCGACGTCCGTCGGATAGAACGCCGTGGGGATCTCGCCCAGGATGCGGTAGTTTTCGAGGTCGATCGCCATCACGGAGTTGTCGCCGGCGAGCGTCACGTACAGCCGTTTGTCGGACGGCGAGATTTTCAGATCGACGGGAAGGCGGCCCGGCGGGTCGGTTTCGTCCTCGCGCAGGTTGATTTTCCGCGTCACCTGCCGCGTGGCGGTGTCGATCACGGAAATCGTGTCATCGTCGTTGTCGGCGACGAACAGCAGGTTGTCGTAGAGCGCCAACCCCTCCGGGTTCTTGCCCACGGCGACGTGTCCGAGGGTCTGGCGGTTGCGGAGATCCAGCACGCTCACCGCCGCATTGGCGACGTTGGTCACGTAAGCCTTCGTGTCGTCGGGAGCGACGGCGATCATGTAGGGATAGGAGAGCGTTTTGTACTTGTGGACGATCTCGAAGCTGGCGGTGTCGATCTGGTACACCTGCGCCTTGTGCGACACGGCGACGAGCAGATATTTGCCGTCGTGGGTGAGCGCGATGCCGTAGATGACGCCGGGAATCTTCAGCGTCTTGAGCTTGGCGTAATCGTTTTCCGCGTCGTAGACAAACACCGTGTCGCCGATGCTGCCGCCGGCGTAAAGCCGCTTGCCGTCGGAGGAGAAGACCGGGCTTAGAAATAATTCCTCCTCCTCGATGATCTTGGCGATGCTCTGCGTGGTCGTATTGATGATGCGGATTGTCTGATTATTGCGGTCCTCCAGCGTCCAGTCCTTGCCGCCGGTGCAGACGACGGCCAGCGTCTTGCCGTCGGGCGAGAGCGCCGAGCCGGTGGGCATCGTTCCCACCCTGTCGATGTAGACCCCCGCCGGGGTCACGAAGCGGCCCAGGTGCAGCTTGGCGTATTCGACTTCCTTGTCGTTTTTCCATTTGATTTCCGTGGGTTGGCCGGCCGTTTCGGAAACCATGTCGATCGGGCAGGTTTTGACGGCGTCGGCCTCCTGGTCGCCATCCGTGGCGTCGCCATCGCCAACCAATCCCGCATCCGCTTCGTTTTTCGAGCAAGCGGCCAGCAGCGCCAAGGACAGAAACAGAATGACCGACCAGGTAAAACGATGGGAAAAAATGGCGTGCATGATGGACGCTCCATCCTTGGGAGGGACGATAGTTGGATAGGAACCGAACGGATGATACCCGCCCGCCGGAAGACTTGTCAACGCCGATAACCTGGCAATTATATTAATTGTCTGTTAAACTTCATTCATTGCGTCAGGGCTTTTCCTTCATTATGATCGTTGCCTAAAATACGTGAACGACTTCTGTAGTGGATAAGCATGAATCTGTCTCGCGACGCCAGCGAACGTGATCCCTCGATGACGGGTCTCCCCCGTGTCCTCTACGTTCATCCTTACGGCCATTTGAACGATCTGATCGTGCCGGCGGGGGCGCTTTCGACAATGAACGCCATCGCCGTTCCCAAGTACGGTCTTTACAGCTTCGAACTCACCCCCACCGATTTGCAGCAGGCCAAGGTCATTCTCGCCGACCTGCATTGGGGCGTCGGCCTCCACGGCCTCAAGCAGCTTGTGCTCGCCGTTCGTCGTCATCACCCCGAGGCCCGCGTGATCGTCGGCGGCATCACCGCCTCGGCGTTCCCCGAATTTACGCTCGACGAAACCGGCGCGGATTTCCTCATTCAAGGGGACGCGGAAGCGAGCATCGCCGGTCTGGTGTCGAAATTGCTGGCGGGCCGCGAACCGGGCGCAATGGCCAACGTCTGGAGGCCGGGCAAACCGCCGCCGAAGCTGCGGCGCCTCTCGCCGGGCGAATTCGATCGGACCGACAGCGTCAGCGCCGACTGGTTTCCTTCCTTCGGCCGCCTCGACGCGCAGGACAGCATGGCCTTTTCTCCCAGCCGCTGGATTTTCGCGCAACGCGGCTGCGGCCATCGCTGCGAGGTCTGTCACGGTTCCTGGGCCGGCGCGTTCGGATCGGGCGCGCTGCGGCGCTCGCCCGGCGGACTGGTCGAAATGGTCTCGCGACAGCAGGCTCTAGGAGGAAAAAGCCTGCAGATGTATTTCGGCTATCTCCCGGCCAGTGTGTTCCGCGCCTATCTGGAGGCGCTGGCAGCGCGGCCGCGATGGTTCACCAACAGCGTGGGTTTGTATCTCTGCACGCCTCCGACCCCGAACGATTTGCGTCTTCTGCGCGCCGCTTTTCCGGAGTCGCCGCTCGTTCTGTCGATGGTCTGGCCGACGGACTACGCCGTCGCCAGCCTTCAGCCGGACTACGTGCGCGAACAGGAGCGGCGTTACGCCATCGCCGCCGCCCGCGCCGACGAAATGACGACTTTCGAATTCTGGTACTCCCGCGCCGAGGACGCGGAACGCATCCAAAATGTCCTGGCCGATGTTTCGCCGCGGCATGTAAAGCTTTCTTTCGGGCGCGTCTGGCGGATGCCGCGTCCGAATCTGCGCGCGATCGAGCGAGGCGAAGGGAGCCGCGAGGAGCAGTTGGAAAACCTGCGGCTGCTCGCCCGGCACGGCCGGGACCTGCGCTGGGCGCGCCTGTTTTCGCCGTCGTTGAATCGGCTGTTTGCGATTTACGGCGATCTCGACGATCTGGCCGGCGATCCGGAGGCGATGGCCGCCCCCGAGGGCGAGCTTGGAGAATATTGGCAGAGGGCCTTGACCTACTGGCGTTCGCACAATTTTCCGTTTCTGCCGGGCTTGGGGTTCGTGCTTGCCCCGTTTGCCTCCGAGGCGCAAGTCTCGGACATGGAAGGGCTGCGCGCCAAGGGCGGGCTTGTTTTTTTACCGTCGGGACAATGGCGGCTGCTGCGGCGCAAGACGGCCGTGCCGTTGACCGTCGCCGACGACGCCCGCACGGCGGTCTACGAAGCCGCTTTGCCGCCCTTGCCGGCCAAAGCGATCGGCTGGGTTATACTGCCGGCCCTGGAAGGGACCGCCGCCCCCGAAAACTTCGCCAATCAAGCGGCCCTGGCCGTGTGCGGCCGCTCCTTCGCCGGAGGGGGCCGCCTGCGTTTCCGCCTGATTGCCGATCGTCTCGCGGCGTTCAAGGTTTTGAGCGACAGCCGGGAGGTCATTCTCGGACAATGCCGCAGGGCGGGCGGCTAATTTTATCCATTCCGATTGAACCCCGGTGTTGGAGCAGGTTTTCCAACCTGCTCCTGCCCTTAACCTCATTGAATGATGGGCAAAACAATTGCCCATTTACGCCTGCGCTTGTTGGCTAGAAGAGCATCAGGGGCAAGGATCGTTGGCGGCGCCTGGGGTGCCGAAGTCGCCGATCGTCATTTGACTCACCGAAAATCGCCAATGCGCCAGCGAGTCGTTGTCCGTCGCGCTTTCGAAGCCGGGGCAGAGCGACAGGCTGGCTCCCTTGACGGCGTCGTAAGGCATCGTCGCTACATCGAAGACGACTTCGTCCACCAGCTTGTCGGCGCAAGTGAGGATCGTCATGTCGCCGTTGTTGCCGAGGTTGAAACCTTCCCACATCCAATCGAGTTCCACGTCGCCGGGAATCTCTATCGGGCGGCGGATGCCGAAAACCAGCCGCCCGCCGGGAGCGACCGGCAGCGACTGATCGATGACGGCTTTATGAGAAGGGTTGTCGTCGGAGAAAATACAGTTCCTGAGATCCAGATCGCGTTCGCCGACGTTGAGCACTTCCAGCCATTCGCCGACGTCGTCGTCGAGGGCGTCGGCGTCGTACATGATTTCGGTGAAGATCACTTCGCCGGGACGAGGCATTTTCTCGGCGTCTCCGTCGGAGGGCTCGCCGTCGCCGTCCGCGCCATCGCCGTCCAGCTCGTTTTCGTCGCAGCCCGCGGCGTCGCTATCGCCGTCCGGGCAATTGCAGTCATCCCCATCGCAGGCGGCCAGGGCGAGCAGAGAAACAGCGGCCGTGAAAGAAAGCAGAACGGCAAGAACGAATGCGCGACGATTCAAGCGGACCTCCTTGGCTACCGTCTGATGTTGAAGCGGGTTTTCCAACCTGCTCCAAGCATTTTCTTTCTCTGCTAAAAAGGAAAATGTCTGGAGCAGGATGCAATCCTGCTCCAACGGGCGCCGCCCCACCTTAAGCCGATCCGTCGGGCGGCGTCAACCTCTACCGTCCCGCCGCGTGGATGCGCGAGGCGATGTCGGCATAAAGGGCGATGTGGTCGAAGCCGCCCGTCTTGAGTTGGCCGATTTCGTCGGGGTGGTCGGCGTTGACCGTGCCGAAGAACTCGCCCCATTTCGCGCTCTCCACCGGCACCAGGCCGTCGCACTCGGCGAACTCGGGCGACGGCGCATAGGCGGCGACCAGCCGATAGGGCAGGGCGAAGACCGGATTCACCCATTCGCCGCCGTGGGCGTCCTGGCAGGAGAAATCGAGGTCGAGGCAGGTGGTCCCGGCCCAACTCCAGTAGAGGACGCCCGGCGCGTCGGGGTGGGCGGGGTTGAAGACCTCCGTCATGTTTTTTACGGCGATCTGCGCCAGGGCGGCGCGGATGTCGGATTCCGAGCCGTCGATCAGATTGCCGAAGAAATCGAACAGACCTGCCAGAATTTCCTGGCTGACGCCGGTGACGTTGCCCAAGATCATGTCGCCCAGAATCACGCCCCGGTTGGGCGTGGACAGCATCGCCAGCAGGGCCACGTCGTTTTCGTGACCCATGCCGCTGATGAAATGCCGCGCGTCGATGCCGCCCTGGCTGTGGGCGACGAGGTCCAGCTTGCGCGCCCCCGTGTTCCACAGAATGTCGAGCAACTGGCTTTCGATCTCGGCGGCGCGGTAGTCGGTGTTGTTGAACATCGCCACTTCCGTGACGTGGACATCGTAGCCCCGGCCGATCAGGTCGTCTTTGACGCCGCGGAAATAATCGTAGATCTCCAACACGGAATCCCAGCCGGCCATGCCATGCAGCATGGCGATGGGGAAGCGGGTGAAAAGTTTGTCGCAGCCGTCCGAGCAATGGGCGGTGAGCGTGTAATCGCCCGCGCGGCCCATCTCCCCCGCGCCGGAAACGACGATCAGGTATTCGCCGGAATAGGGCAGGGTGAACGTATGGCTCAAGCCGTGCAAGGGGAAAGTGTCGGAGGCGTCGTAGTAGACGGCGGCCTCGCGCCGTCCGGACGCCGCCGCCGCTTCGGCCATGAACATCCGGCCGACGAGCGGCTGCGCAAGTCCCTTGGGCATGAGGGTGACGCTGACCGTCATTCCCTTCGCGCCGGCGATGAGCAGCCCGTCGGCCTGGCAGCGATCGGCGAGATTGCCCTCGTAAACCCAGTCGGTCGGCCCGAACTCGCCTTCGGCGACCGTTTGCCAGCGACGCATCAGATCGATGCAGGGGAGCGGCTCGGGCTCCTCCTCGGCGAACTCTTCGGCTGGTTCTATCTCGGCGGGCGAATCCTCATCTCCGTCCGGCATGGCCTCGTCGCTGGCGGGTTCGCTTTCGTCGTCGCCGTCCAGTTCGGGCGGGTCCGATTCTTCCATGTCGGGATGGTCCGGCTTGTCGAGATCGCCGTCCGGCGGCGCTTCGGAGGGGAAATCGTCGTCGTTTTCCAGCGTCCACGCATCGTCGTCGTCGTCGCTCTGCTCGTCGGGGACAGCGCCGGACGAACCGTCGCCGCAGGCGATGAGCAGCCCGCAGACGGCCAGCGCGAAAAGTAAAACCGGCAGGGAAGGGCGAGGCATGCCTGCAATTTAACACAAGGGGAACTGGAGCGCCAGATTTTGAATTGGCGCCTTGGAAACGCCCCCCAAGCCGGTCACCCGCCAACTCGGAAGGTGTTTGATGGGTTATGAGAGGATTCCCCGGATTTTTTTTGGCCGGCACAGGCAGGTCTTCGCTCAAACTATTCTTAGCCGCTCTTCGTCCCGCCTCATAAGGACACCGCCTCGCTCAGCACATGATCCCGCAGCCGGTCTTTCAAGCCGCCCTTGGTCACCACGTCCACGTGGACGCCGAGCAGCTTCTGCATCTCGATCGTGAACCCGGCATGGTCAAGCAGGCCGCGTCCCGGTTCCACTTCGATGAGCAGGTCGATGTCGCTCTCCGGCCGGTCATCTCCCCGCGCGACGGAGCCGAACAAACGGATGGACGTGACGCCGTAACGCTTGGCGATGGTGTCGATCTCCCTCCGCTTGCTCCGGATTCGTTCCCGCACAGTCATGGTCACGCCTTAACGCTCGTTATCCCGACCCCTGCAAGTAAGTATAGCGCAAAACGAGGCGGCAGGCCAATGAGGCGTGTGCCATGCCTGGAGCCCGGCGACAGGCATGTGCTTTGAAAACATGCTTGCCACAAGCGCCGGGCATGGTACGCTTCAAGCAAGCCAACCGCCCCAAAGGATATGTCTATGAGATTTGAAGATTACAAGCGGGCATTTAGCCAGGAGGCGATCGGACGGTACGATATTGCACCGGTGTATGCTGACATTCACTTGTTCACGCACCTCGTCGAGGATCTTGCAGCACCCTTTGTTCAACAGAAAATAGACAAAGTGGTCGCAATAGACTCGCTCGGATTCGTACTAGGCACAGCGGTTGCGCTGAGACTTAAAAAGGGAATAATCCTGGCCCGAAAAGAAGGTGGAATCCCTATCAGCAATTCTTTGAAGATTCAAAGATCCTTCGTTGACTACACAGGGGCGGAAAAGAAACTGGAACTCAATCGGCGTCTGATTCTGGAAAATGAAAACCTGCTCATCGTGGACGATTGGGTGGAGGCGGGCTCTCAAGTCAGAGCCGTCATTTCAATGATCGAGGAATTAGGAGCGCGGGTTGCAGGCATCTCTTGCATCGGATCAGACAGAAACGAGAAAACTGAAGACCTCTTTACCCAATACAACCTGAAATCGATAGGTGTGAATGTCTGACGAATCAAGACAAGGGCATCTGTAATTACCACCCCAATCCTCGCTCAGGGCCGGCCACATGCTTGTCACAAGCTCCAAGCATGCCACACCAACCCGTCAGGCTCGATTTTCTCAAGCAGGGCACCCGCCCTCGTCCGTCTCGTCACCCTCCAGAGAAACGCACGCCTTGAGCGCCTTCGGCCAGCGGATCTCGTACACGGCTTCCTCCAGCGGCTCGCGCCAGATTTTGGAAATTCGTATTATTCGATCTTCTCCAGCTTTCGTCCCAGGCCTCGCAGCCAGCCCATGACGAGAAGGATGGCGATCACGCCCAGCAGAACGCCGGCCGGCTTCATCAGGCTGATCCAACGCGCCTCGCGCCGAATGCGGGCGGCGGTTTGCAGGTCGCGCTTGACATGGGTCTGCCACCAGGCCACGTCGCGATAGACTTCCGGCTCGTAGCTGGCCCGATAGGCCAGATTCATCCACCGTTCATCGGCATTGGCGAGCGCCGCCGTGCGGCGGCCGATTTCCTCGATTTCGCCCGTGGTCCGGTCGTGCGTTTCAGCCAGCCGTTCGATCAGCTTCATCAGCGTCGCCTCGGCGCGATTCTGCTCCTCCATCGTCCAACCGCGCGGTTCGCCGGGCGTCGCCTCGACGATCACGCGCCCATGGCCGAAGGGCGGTTCGACGCCTTCGAGCGGGCAGCCGGTCAGTCGCGATCGCAGGCATTCGCGCGCGGAATCCTGCGTTTTCGGCAGTTCGAACACGGCGGCCATCTGCACCAGTCCGTTTTCGTCGGTGGTCGTTTCGATAGGGAACCGGAAAGCCTCGTTGGCGGAGGCGTCTGCTTCGAGACAGTCGCCGATGAGCCAGTCGAGCTCGGCAAGCTGGGCGGCGATGATCTTGGAAGAAAAGCTGTGCGTCTGGGGATCGGGAACGATCGCGATCGACAGCCGGCGCAACGGCGGAGCGCCGGTGTCCGGATTGGCGCGGAAGCGGTTGCGCAGCTGCGTCAACGTCGCGCTCAGTTTGTCCGTCTGGGTGCGCGTACTGGCAAGGGCGCGCGTGGCGAGTTCGGCCTCCTGCACCCGCCAGGCGGCAAGCGACAGCGCCAATTCGCCCTGCCGCTCGAACGCCGCGCCTTTGTCGTTCGCTTCGAGTGCGGCCTTCCAGGCCGATTCGATTTTCTCCAGGCGCGCGGCGATGTTCTGCCGCGACGATTCGGAGGCGGCCCAGAGCAGCTTTCGCCATTCGCCAGCCGGCGCCTCGACGGCGGACAAGGCGCTGAGCGCCGACTCGAAATAATCGGAATTGGCGTTGCCGGCGAGGGCGCGGGCGGCGGCGAACAGGCGTTCCACGGGTTGGGGGCCGAAGGCGTCGAAGCGCTGGAACGCGTCGAAGACGGCGTTGTCGAGATCGTTTTCCATTCTCCAGAGCAGTTCGCGCAGGCGCAACGATGCCAGGTAGTCGCCGGTCCGCGGGTCGCCCCGCAGGCGGCCGAGAAGCGCGAACGCCGTTTCCCAGTCGGCCGCCGCCTGCCGATCGTCGATATGGAGGAAGATCGACGAAAGAAGGCTATGCAGATAAAGGTCCGGAGAAGCCTGCTCGTTTTTGCGCGGCGTACGCAGATCCGTTTTGTAGCGGTGGAAAAAGGCGGCCATTCGCAATGCGAGAGTCAAGGATTCGGAAGAAGGCATCGCCGATCGGAGGGCGTACTGCTCCTCCAACGCGCGCTCGTGGCGGCTTAAGCGGAAATTCAGATCGATCCGCCAGAGTCGGGCGCTCGCCGGCATCTCGTCCGTCACGGCGTCCAGATGGGCGATCGCCTCGCGGTTGCCGCGCGATTCCAGGGCCAGCCCCGCCAGCAGGAATTGGCGCGGCCAGGTCTGCGGCTCCTGCGTCGTTCGTCGGATCAGCGACAGCGCTTCGTTCGGTTTGTTGGTTTTCTGCAAAAAGCGGACGGCCTGCGCCAGCATCGCCAACGGGGCCGAGGCCGTGTCCAGTTCCTTCATGGACTCGATGACGAGGCTGAAGGCGCGGCGGTCGGTGTGGAAGAGGGCTCTTTCCTGCCAATGGCCCGTCCATTCCCAGAGGACGGATTTCGCCTCCGGCGTCGCTTGTTGATTGAGCAGCTCGACTTTTGTAACGGCGCTGGGAAAATCTCCCATCGCGAGCAAAAGGTCGATTTCGGCGAGTTGCGAAAACGTCGCGCCGGAAGCCAGCGTGGATTGAAGCAGCGAAGTCAATTCGCCGCGCGTCGCCGGCTGAGCGAGAACGGCGGCGGAACGGATCAGAGACAGCCGGTCCAGCGGTTCCAGCTTTTCCCTGGGGATCGTCTTCCAGATTTCGGCGGCGCGCTCGATCCATTCATTGCGCTGGCCGCCGGACGACGTCTCGCCGATGACCGTCGCCAGCAGGCGCAGTTCGGCCAGCATGGCGGCCGGATCCTCGCTGCCGCCGCCCGGTTTCCGCAGCGCTTCGATGGGCGTTGTCGGTTGTCCGGCTTTCCAGAGGAGGCGAAGCGATTCCCAACGCTCGGCGTCGTTCGCCGGCGCGAGCAGATTCAGGTAACCGACGAAGGTTTCCTTGCCGTCGGGCAAAGCGGCGATCCATTTTTCCAGACGCGCCGGCTCGGGCTGTTCGGCCAGCGCATCCGGCAGCAGGCGCAAGGCAAGGCCTTTCAATCCGTAGGCCAAGGCGCGCTCGAAGGCGCTTTGGACCGCCTCGCCGTTTTCGGCCTGCCTCCAGGCGCGGATGAGGGCCAGGCCTGTCAGGACCGGCCGATCGAGCGCTTTTGCGGCGTCGGCCCAGGCGAGGCAGGCGTCGAAGGCCGGGCACGATTCGACGTGCGCCTCGATATCGACCCTGGCGCCTTTTGCGCCGAAGCGTTGCTGCCAGACGGCCGCTTCGGCGGCGAGGGCAGGCCAGTCGGGATGACTGGCGCGCCACGCATCGATCCATTCGCCGCCGAGGTCGAAAAGGTTGTAACCGCGCAAGGCCCGTGCGATCTCGGCCAACCGGGCATCCCAGGGGTCTTTGTCCCATGACGTAGGCAGATCCACGGCTTTCGCCAATTGCTCCGTCAATCGGAGAATCTGGGGCAGATCGCCCATGCTCTGGGCAAGGCGGAGCCGTCGGAAAAGAAGCTCCGCCGTCTGCCCCGTATCCAGCGACGGGCCTAGCGCCCAGGCGGCCGTGGCGGGAAAACCGGCATCGAACAACGCATCGGAAGCGGCCAGCCGCTCGCTCTCGGAAAGCGCTTCCGGTTCGGCTTCGAGCAGCGGCAGCGTCGCCGTGGCGAAGGCCGGATTCGGAGGCTGAACCTTGGCTTCGCAAACTGCGGAACATAAGACAAGAACGATGGCGATCGGCAACATTGCCGCCGATTTTCCGATCATAGTCGTCATGCTCGCTATTTTTCCGGTTCCAGCAATTCCGCGCCGGCGCTCCGCTTGCGCAAGGCGCGAAGAAAGCGCGCGGCCAGTTCTTCGGCAAGCTGCGGATAATCCAGCTTGATCTTGGTCAGGTCCACCCGGCCGCCGGCTATCATCTCGTGGCCGCCGCCCTTGCCGAGATCGGCGGCGACCTGCTGGATCAGCTCGCCGGCGTTGGCGTCGCGGTAGCTGGTGCGGATGGAGAAATAGGCCCGGTCGTTGTGGCGACCGGTGACGAAGGTCCACTTGATGCCCTTGAGACGCAGGAGACGATCGGCCGCTTCGGCGACGCTGTCCGGCGTGTCAATCTCGTCCAGAGAGGTGACGAGCGCGTCGTTGTAGATGCGGGCGTGCTGCAAACCGTGATGAAGGGCGCGGAAATAATCGCGCGACAATTCGGCGTAGACGATTTCGTAGAGCAGCTTGAAATCAACCTGAGAGAAAAGGAAAAAATAGGCGCGGCGATCGGCCGCGCCCGATTCGCGGCCCAGATCCTGCGTTTCGCTTTTGAGCGCGTAGAACAGAGCCGTCGCTTCTTTCGCCGTGAGGTCCAACTTGTGCGCCAGCACATATTCGAGCGTGATCGTTCCGGTTGCGCCGTATTTCAGCCGGATGTCCACCCAGGGAATAGCCCGCGTCGTCGGCAGGCGGCGGTGGTGATCGATGACGGCATTGACGGTCCGCCGCCCGTCCACAAAGGTGTTGCCGGCGCCCGGCTGGCTATCGACGGTGACGATGAAATCGAATTCCTCTTTTTTGATCGTTCCGGCCCGGACCAGCGGGATGCCGCAACTGGCGGCCATCTGGCGGTTTTCGGCGCGGCCAAGGATGCCGCCGTAGGCGATGACGCAGGGTACGCCGTAGGCGGCGGTGAGGATTTTGCTCATGCAAAGGCCGGCGGCGATGCAGTCCGGATCGGGATTGTCGTGAAGCGCAACCAGGGCGCGCATGCCGGGGCGCAAGGCTCCTTTGAGAAAATCGACGAATTCTTCGCTGCGCTTGGTGATCCGCATTCCGCGCCCTTATTCCCGCCGGACTATGGGGGACGTATGGATGCCGATACCTCTATCACAATTCATCCCGGGCTTCCATAGGAAAGCAACCATTTGTTTCCCGTGTTCGCCGATATATGGTACGTTTCCCGCGGGTCAGTCGATCGGTCGGACAGCGGTGTTGATTCCTCCTGACGGCTTTGCTAGAATGCCGCCCGATCAGACGTCATATTTACGGGGCGCCACAAGCCAAACTGTCAACATAGGATAGAGGCTGCCATGATTCTATTCCTCAGCCCCACGGAAGCCGAAGAGTCGGCGCTTCCGTCCGTGGTCGAACAGGCGAAGCAGAACCGCCTGGTGGTCGATTTCATCACTTCCATGCGCGCCACGGTGGTCAGCCTGGGCATCTACCCGCCGGGTTCGGCGACGATCGCCAACGCCGTGGAAAAAGTGGCGGAACAGTTGCGCAAGGTGCTGGAAGCGCAGCCGACGACGACGCTGTCCGAGGTGAGCGGCCGACTGATGGTCGATGATCGCCAGTTGGACAGCCGCGACCAGAAAAAAGCGCCGGTGGTGGATTTTCTCACCTCGATGATCGAGCGCAAGATTCAGAGCATCACGTTCAAAACCAACACGAGCACCAAGGAACTTATCGATTTTCTCGTCATCCTCTCCAGGAAACCCGAAGACCTCAAGCAATTTGGGCCGGTGCCCGAGCAGTTGACGTCGAAAGGCATCAAGAACATCCAGCTTAACGAGCGGATCTACGTCGCCACCTCCGTCGAGGAGCAGGAAGAGGCCAAAAAGCGCGAAGGCATGCTGAAGCGCATGCTCGCCGCGGAGGCCATCGACCTCAACCGCAAGGATATCGACGATCTGCTCTCCGACAAGGACGCCTTCCAGGCCGCTTTGAAGGCGCTGGCTGGCGCGGACAGGAAAGAAGAAATCGGCGAAGACCCCGTCGAGCGTGCGACTTACATTCAGGGAAGGACCCGGCAAGTCAAGGAAATGGTGCAGCGCACGAGCGCTATTGTGCAATCCATCCAGGATGAGCAACAGCGCAGCACCTTCCGTGAGGGTCTGGCGGAAATGATGGCCGACCTGGACCCGGAAATTCTCGTCAAGGATTTCCTCGAAGAACAGCAAAACCCGACGGCCATCGGTCAGCTGGATCTCCAGCCAATGATTTTTCAGAAGTTGGGGGCGGAGAAATCTATTCGGCTCACCGGCGAGATTATCGGGCAGATAGAAAAAACCCGTTCTCTGGTCGGACAAGTGCCCGCGGAACAGCTCAAGTCCCGCCTTGAGGCGCTCAAAAAGATGCTGGGAAATGTGATGCAGGGCGCGCAGGGAAAGGAGCACCTGCCCCAGATCGCCGAGTTGCTGATGAAGGCGGGACTGGTCAAAGGCGAGGCGCTTGAAAAAATGAAAGCTCAGGCGGCTCAGGCGGCTCAAGCCGCTCAGACTGAGGCCGCTCCCGCCGCCGAAACCGCTTCCGCCGCCAAGCCGGTCCAGATTCAATTCGTGGAGAGCGACGGGTCGGTGGATGATGAAATCCTCTTCAAGGTGATGAGGAACTTCACCCGCATTCCCAAACCGCAGGTTCCCGGGGTTGTTGAGGGGCTGTCGGACATTATCGCTGAAGTCGTCTTCCATGAGCATGTCGGCGACCTTGTCGATGGCATGATCCAGCGCATGGTCGAGGAGAAGGAGTACTCGACGATCTACACGGCCTGCGCCGAGTTCCTCGAAAAACTTTGTAAAGAATTGATTTTCAATGAAAAGTACGATGCGGCAAAGAAAATTGTCGGCCTCTTCCACGAGCACGCCGACCCCAAAATCGACCGGCATTACGATCAGAAGAAGCATGCCTTCCGAGTCATCGACTCCATCGCTTCCGAGGAAGTGACCCGAATGCTGCTGACGGTCTATCAGCACGGCGAGGAGGAAGCCCGGCAGGAAGTGGGTGCGCTGATCGTCAAGCTCGGCCAGCGGATGTTGACCGCGCTTCTCGAATTGCTGAAATCCAGCGAGGACCGCAGCATGCGGCGGCACATCATCAATCTGCTCAAACAGATGGGCCAGCCGGTGATCGAGGCGATCCGCCTGGAGTTGACCAACGCCGAGAACGCCTGGTACGTGGTCCGCAATCTCGTCATTATGATGTCGGAGATGGGCGGAACGGAACATGCCGAGTGGCTGCAACCGCTTCTGTCGCACGGCGAACCGCGGGTGCGTCGCGAAGCGGTCAAGGCGTTGGCGCAACTGGACCCGCAGGGATCCGTTGAGTTTATCCGCATGGCGTTGCAGGACAGCGACATCAGCGTTCGCGGCTACACGATTTCCACGCTCGGCGCCCTGCGCGACACGCCCTCGATCCCGCAGATCGCCGAGCTGATCGGCAAGCGCACCAAAATGCAGGTGGAAGAGGAGGAGCAGCTTCAGCTCGACGCGATCACCGCCATGGCCAAAATGAACGATCCCTCGGTAGTGCCGTACCTGCTCACGGCGCTCAAGAAGGAAGGTTTGTTTTCCGGAACGCGCACCAAGTCGCCGCAGATCCGCGCCCGCGCTTGCTTCGCGCTGGCCCCCTATCCTTCGGAGGAAGTGGCGAAGGCGATCAAAGCCGCTACGAAGGATGGCAACCCGATCGTCGCCGAAGCGGCCAAATCCGTCATGCCGCGCATGGCGAGATACCTGTAGGATGGGTAACTTGTTACCCATCAAATTCATGATTCGGAAATGATGGGTAAAGAATTTACCCATCCTACGCCTACACCTGCTAGCAGGATGGATCATACTGCGCTGAGGCGCGGGATGCTCTTTTCAGGAGTTCCAAAATGCTTGTGAACAGATTGACGATTCGAAACTACCGGGTATTGAAAGATGTTGCGCTGGACCTTGGCTCTTTGAACGTATTTATCGGGCCGAACGGGTCGGGCAAAACGACTTTGCTCGAAGTGTTCGGTTTGCTCGCACGCGGTGTTAGGAAACAACTGAAAGATAGCATTTCCAACCAGGGAGGTTTGCTTGGCTTGCGCTCCGTCGGCGGCAAGCCAAACGATCCGCTGTCCATCGAGCTTTCGGTGGGAGCGTATAATTACGCGATAGAACTTAAAACATTGGGCCAAGGCTACGTCATCGACCGCGAATTGCTGACGGTGAAGAAGAAAATTCTGCTGGATAGAACGGCCACGAAAGCATTGTATCGCAAGGGCAACAAGCTGGTGGGCGCGCAGAAAGACCAGAAGAAGGCGGGAGCGGCAAAAGGTACGGAAGGCTTCGACGAAGCCGAATTGTTATTGGCCCAAGTGCCGACATGGAACGAGAAGGAGCTGGACGAGTTCCGATTTCTGATCGGGTCGTTTGCAGAATTCATCACCTTCTATGCGGGCTTCGCAGCAAATGTTCGTTTGCCTCAAATACTGGAACCTGGTTGGCTCATGCCGGGTATCGATGGATCGAAACTAGTTCCTGCCCTCAACAACATCAAAAGCAGCTATCCGGATGCATACCAACGCATTTTTGAGACACTACAAGTGGCATTCCCTGATCTCAAGGATCTGACATTTCCACCTGTTTCGTTCGGTCAGGCTTTGTTGCGGTGGTGGGAGAACAACGAAAGGGGATTCTTCCACAGCCAACTTTCGGAAGGTACGTTACGCTTCCTGTGTCTCGTGACGATGTTGCTCTCGCCGGCGTTGCCGCCCTTAGTCGTCATCGATGAGCCAGAAGTGTCCATGCACCCAGAGATGTTGATGATCCTGGCTGGGCTGCTGAAGGAAGCCTCTCTGCGCAGCCAGATCTTGGTTGCCACGCACTCGGAGCGCCTGATCCGCTGGTTGGAACCCAAACACGTCGTCATATGCAACAAGGAAGACGGTTTTGCCCGGCTTGTGCGCGCCGATTCCGCCGAACTTAATCTCAAGGATTGGCTTCAAAAGTATACATTGGACCAACTCTGGCTGATGGGCGAGCTTGGGGGGCGGCCGTGAGCGGCAGAGGCCACGAAATCGTTCTGCTGATAGAAGGGGAGACGGAGACAGCCGTCAAATCCATCTTCAAGCAGTTTTTGGATGCGCGTTGCGATGCCGAAAACAAACCGAAAGTCCGCCTGACTACCAAACCGCTTGGCTCGGGTCTTCTCAACGAAGAAACTGTCAAAGATCAATTGGCCATGAACCTCGGGCGCTCCGGTGTAAAGGGCGTGGTGGCGTTGATTGATGTGGTCTGTTCCGGGCGACCCCAGCAGTTCAAGAATGCGGCGGAAGCAATCGCATTTCTGGGCGGCATAGCTCCGAATGAAGACCGCTACCACCCACATGCGGCGCAGTACGACTTCGAAGCTTGGTTGCTGCCGTATTGGGACGAAATCTGCAAAAGGGTCGGCAGGCGACAAGGAGCCCCTGGAGCCAACCCGGAGAATGTGAACCACAACCATCCGCCTTCCTGGCACTTGGAGAAATTGCATCGACTGGCGGGCAAGAAATATAACAAGCCCATCGACGGGAAAGCCATCCTGACCGGCAAAGACCTGCTTGTGAGCGCCCGGCAATGCCCACAGTTCAAGCTCTTTCTGAACAGCCTGCTGTATTTCGCCGGTTGCCGACTTCTGCCGTAAAAGGCGTGTGCTTTTTATGTTGTTTTCCCCTCCAGCGCCTGGGCCACTTTCACGAAACAGCGCGGATCGATCAGGTAGCTGTAATGCGTGAACGGCGTGGCGTCCACGGCCTCCGCGCCCTCTGCGGTGGCGGACTCCGCCGGCAAGACGAACAGATCGTTGCGGCTGAAGAACGTCGCGCCCCGGACGCCTTTCGGCCAGCCCATGGCGGCGAGCCGGCGCATCAGCTCGCTGTCGGGCCGCAGGGCGCGGGTGACCTCGGTGTTGGCGAAGCGCGCGGAGTAGGTGCCCTTATGCGGCGCGCCCATTGTAATCAGGGTCCGCGCCGCGCCGTCCAGACCGGGTTCGCTCAGGGCCAAGCGGGCGACGAGGCCGCCCATGCTGTGGGCGATCAGGTCCACCGACTCCGAGCCGGTCGCCTGCCGCACGTCTTGGATGAAATGCGCCAGGGCCACGGCCATCTGCTCGATCGTCTGGCCGGGGTCGAAATGGATTTTGTAGCTGCGCTTGCGGCCATAGAGCCGCAGGTAGAGCGCCATCAGCAGAAAATTGCCTCGGTTCCCGCCGAGACCGTGGACGAAAATCAGCGGCGGGTGCCCGTCGGGCTCGCCCGGGGCAATCGGCTCGCGCCGGGAGACGAACAGCGAAAAGCTCAAGAGGGGGACGTGCGCCAGGTGGCGCGTCACGTCCGGATCGATGGCGTGATAGCCCTCCGCCACCTTGCGGCCGGCCGTCATCGCCGTTTTGGCCGCCCCCGCGCCGATCAGCGACAACACGTCGCGCCAGTCTTTCATCGCCATGCCTTTCGTTCAGCAGTTCGTCGCCATCATAACACAGCAGCGTTCTCCCGCGCCGCGAAAGATGCATCGCCGCCCCTGTTACATAAAGGCATTGAAGTTGTCTTCTGAGTGGGTGAGCGGAGGGGAAATGGCGTATGCTAGAAAACCGTCGGCTCCTTCTCGTTAGAGGTTGGCAGAGGTAGGATAGATGACCGGCTTTTGGCGAAAAATGAAGTGGTGGATCATCGGGGTGGTTTTGGTGCTGGGCGTGGGGGGATATTTCGGCCGGGACTGGTTTTCGTCCGGAAAACCCCAGATCCAGTACGAGACGGCCCTTGTCGAGCGCGGGGCGATCAAGGCCAAGGTCACCGCTACGGGCACGCTCTCGGCGCTGGTGACGGTGCTGGTGGGAACTCAGGTTTCCGGCCGCCTCCAGGAAATTCTGGTCGATTTCAACTCCGAGGTGAAGAAAGGGGACGTGCTGGCCCGGATCGATCCGCAGTTCTTCTCCGCCGCCGTGGCGCAGGCGAAGGCGAATCTGCAGTTCGCCGAGGCCAACGCGGAAAAAGCGGAAGTCCAGGTCGCCGACGCCCAGCGGCAACTGAACAGGCTGAAGGCGCTGGCGGCCGAGAGCCACGTCTCGCAAGCCGACGTGGACGCGGCCGAGTCCAATCTGGATCTGGCCAAGGCGCAGCTCAAGGCCGCCAAGGGGTCGCTGGCCCAGGCCAGGGCCGCTTTGAAGCAGGCGGACGTCAACCTCGGCTATACGACGATTTCCTCGCCGATCAACGGCGTCGTCGTTTCGCGCAACGTCGATGTGGGCCAGACCGTCGCCGCGTCGTTTCAGGCGCCGACGCTGTTTACGATCGCCGAGGACCTGCGGCGGATGCAGGTGGACACCAACGTCTCCGAGGCGGACGTGGGGAAGCTGTCGGCCGGCATGACGGCGGCGTTCACAGTGGACGCCTATCCTCATGACGTTTTCAACGGCGCGGTGCGCCAGATCCGCAACGCCCCGCAGACCCTCCAGAACGTCGTAACCTACGACGCCGTGATCGACGTCGAAAACCCCGACCTCAAGCTGAAGCCGGGCATGACCGCCAGCGTCGCCTTCGTCTACGCCGAGCGAGACGACGTTTTGCTGATCCCGAATACGGCGCTGCGCTTCCGGGCGATCCCGGAAATGCTGAATCCGGAACCGGCCGAGGAGGAGAGCGCCGAAGGCGCGGCGCTGGCGGATACGAAACGCCAGCGCGGTCCGGAAAAGAGCGGCCCGCCGGCGCCGGATCGGAAATCGGTGTGGGTGTTGCGGGACGGACAGGCGCAGGAATTTTCGATTCGCATCGGCATTTCCGACGGCAGCCGGACCGAGCTGGTGGAGGGCGACCTCAAGGAAAACGACGAAGTCGTCATCGACGCCACGGGCGGGGAAGACGACGCCGCCCCCAGGGGGTTGATGCCAGGTCCGAGGCCGCGTGGAATGCGCCGTGCTTTCTGAGAGTTTGATGTCAAATACTCAACCATTGGTTGAAGTCAGGGACGTCACCAAAATCTACCGGGCGGGCGATGTGGATGTGCTCGCCTTGCAGTCGGTCAGCCTCGCCATTCAGCCGAGCGAGTTCGTGGCGATCATGGGCGCGTCGGGGTCCGGCAAATCCACCCTGATGAACATCCTCGGCTGTCTGGATCGTCCGACCTCCGGAAGGTATTTCCTGGAGGGGAGGGAGGTTTCGACGCTTTCCCCCGGCGAACTGGCGGACGTGCGGAACCGCTCGCTGGGGTTCGTGTTTCAAAGCTTCAATCTCCTGCCCCGAACCAGCGGCCTGGAGAACGTGGAGTTGCCGCTTCTCTATGCGGGGGTGTCAGGCCGCGAGCGTCGCCGCCGGGCGGAGGAGGCGCTTCGTCAGGTGGGTCTGGCCGACCGCATGCACCATTATTCGAACCAGCTTTCCGGCGGCCAGCAGCAGCGCGTCGCCATCGCCCGCGCCCTGGCCGCCCGGCCGCGCCTCATCCTCGCCGACGAGCCCACCGGCAACCTGGATTCGCGCACCAGCCTGGAAATCATGGCCCTCTTCCAGGATCTGGGGCGCATGGGGATGACGATCATCCTGGTCACGCACGAAGCGGACATCGCCGAGCACGCCTCGCGCGTGGTGGTGATGAAGGACGGGCGGATTCTCTCCGATCATGAGCAGACCCCCAGGGTCGCCCGGCCGGCGGCAAGCGTCATGGAAGGGGCGTCGCCATGAACCTGCTGCAAACTTTCCGCATCGCCCTGCGCGCCCTGCGGCGCAATCCGATGCGCTCCTTTCTCACCATGCTCGGCGTCATCATCGGCGTTTCGGCGGTCATCGCCATGGTGGCCATCGGCGAAGGGGCCAAGGCGATGGTGGAGAAGGCGTTCGATTCGATGGGCTCGAACATGCTCATCATCATGCCCGGCACGACGACGGCCGGCGGCTCCCACGGCGGCTTCGGCTCCCTGCCGACCCTGACCTGGGAGGATCTGGAGGCCATCGGAAAGGAAGCGCCGGCCGTGCGCTACGTGTCGCCGTCCCTGCGTGACGCCGCCCAGGTCATCGCCGAGGATCAGAACTGGAGCACCGGCATCAACGGCGTCGCGCCGGAATATTTCGCCATCCGCGACTGGGGGACGTCCAAGGGAGAGCTGTTCAGCGACTCCGACGTCGATTCGGGCCGCAAGGTGGTCGTCCTCGGGCAGACGGTCTCCGAGCGCCTGTTCGGTCCGAGCGCCGATCCCGTGGGACAGACGGTGCGCATCAAGAAAATCCCCTTCCAGGTGATCGGGCTGTTGGAGAAAAAAGGCCAGTCGCCGGTGGGTCAGGATTTCGACGACACCGTGATGATGCCCTACACGACGTTTCAGTCCAAAATCCAGGGAGGGATGGAGCAGTACGTCGGCGGCGTCATCTTCATCGGCGCGGTTTCGGCGGAGGCGACGCGGCGGGCCGAAAAGCAGGTCACGGAGCTTTTGCGCGACCAGCATCAGCTCCGCGAGGGCGAGGACGACGATTTCTCGATCCGCAATCTCACCGAAATGGCCAACGCCTCCCAGGCGGGCACCCAGACCCTGACAACGCTGCTAGCCTGCATCGCCGCCGTGTCGCTTTTGGTCGGCGGCATCGGCATCATGAACATCATGCTGGTCAGCGTCACCGAGCGGACGCGGGAGATCGGCCTGCGCATGGCGGTGGGGGCGAAGCCGCGCCACATCCTGGCGCAGTTTCTCGTCGAGGCGCTCACCCTCGCCGTGGCCGGCGGCGCGATCGGCATCGTGCTCGGCCTGCTGATGGCGCAGTGGGTCTCGTCGCGGTTTTCCTGGCCGTTCTTGATCCGGCCGGACATCATCGTGCTGTCGGTCGTGTTCAGCGGCCTGGTGGGCGTGGTCTTCGGCCTCTACCCGGCCCGCAAGGCCTCCCGGCTCGACCCGATCGAGGCGCTAAGGTACGAATAAGTTTTCTTCGATCCGATTGCCCGTTATGGTACCTACGGGCTTTGAAAACAGGGTGTGCCATGCCTGGAGCCCCGCGACAGGCATGCGTCGTGCCAACATGCTTGTCGCAAGCTCCAAGCATGGCACACCGCTAGGCCGCCGGAATCGCCAGTTTTAATTCCTCCAAAGCATAAAAACTTTTGACATCGCTCGCGAAAAACGCTAGATTGACGCCCCGTTTCGGGACCCTCCCTTTCGGCATGCCCTTCGGACGGGAGGCATTAACACCGTGGGCAAGTAATGGACTGCAATCAATATGACTCCAGAAACCACTCTCCAGAAACCCGTAGCCGACAGTGAAGACTTTGCCTCCATGTTCGAGGCCTCCCTCCAGACCCGCGACCTCAAGGAAGGCGACATGGTCCGGGGGCGCGTGCTCTACATCGGCAAGGACACCGCGCTCATCGACATCGGCTACAAATCCGAAGGTCTCGTCGATCTTCAAGAATTCCGCGACGCGGCCGGCGCGCTGATCGTCAACGTCGGCGACGAGGTGGACGTGATCCTCGAAGAGATCGAGGACGATCACGGCCAGATCGTGCTTTCCAAGGAGAAAGCCGACCGTCAGAAGGTGTGGGACGAGATCTGCGAGAAATGCGAGCGGGACGAGCTTGTCGAAGGCACGATCGTCGCCCGCATCAAGGGCGGTCTGGCCGTGGACATCGGCGTGAAGGCGTTTCTGCCCGGCAGCCAGGTGGACCTGCGCCCCGTGCGCAACCTGGACAAGCTGATCGGCCAGAAATTCCAGTTCAAGGTCATCAAGTTCAACAAAAAACGCGGCAACATCGTCCTTTCCCGCCGGGCGCTGCTGGAAAAAGAGCGCGAAGCGCTCAAGAGCAAGACGCTGGAGAACCTGCAGGAAGGGATGGTCGTCACCGGCATCATCAAGAACATCACCAACTACGGCGCGTTCGTGGACCTGGGCGGCATCGACGGCCTGCTGCACATCACCGACATGTCCTGGGGCCGCGTCAACCATCCGTCGGAGATGTTCTCCATCGGCGACGAAGTCAAGGTGAAGGTGCTCAAGTTCGACCAGGGCAACGAGCGCGTCAGCCTGGGCCTCAAGCAGATGACGCCCGATCCGTGGGAGCAGGCGACGGAAAGATACCCCGTCAACCAGAAGGTGTCCGGCAAGGTGGTGAGCCTCACCGACTACGGCGCATTCGTGGAATTGGAGCAGGGCATCGAAGGCCTGATCCACGTTTCCGAGATGAGCTGGACCAAGCGCGTCAAGCATCCCTCGAAGCTGGTTTCCGTGGGCGACGAAGTGGAAGTGATCATCCTCGACATCGACATCGCCAACCGCCGCATCAGCCTCGGCATGAAGCAGGTGGAGCCGAATCCGTGGACGATGCTGATCGAGAAATACCCGAAGGGCACCGTCATCCAGGGCAAGATCCGCAACATCACCGACTTCGGCGTCTTCATCGGCGTCGAGGAAGGCATCGACGGCCTGGTGCACATCTCCGACATCTCCTGGACGCAGAAGGTCAAGCACCCCTCCGAACTCTACAAGAAGGGCCAGGAAGTGGAGGCGGTGGTGCTCAACATCGACCCGGAGAAGGAACGCTTCTCGCTCGGCATCAAGCAGTTGGTGCCCGATCCCTGGAAGCGCATCCCCGACAAATACTATCCGGGCATGGTGGTGTCCGGCCACATCTCCAAGGTCACGGACTTCGGCGCGTTCATGGAGATCGAGGACGGCGTCGAGGGCCTGATCCACGTTTCCGAGCTGGCCAACGAGCGCATCGAGGATCCCTCGACGGTGGTGAAGGAAGGCCAGGAAGTGAAGGCCGAGATCAAGCACATCGACCCGGTCGATCGCAAGATCGCGCTTTCCATCCGTTCGCTGTTGAACAACCAGGAAAAGCTGCATATGTCCGAGTTCATGAACGTCGGCCAGAGCAGCACCACCAACCTCGGCGAAGCGATCAAGGAAAAGCTGAAACTGAGAGACGCCGAGCCGGCTCCTGGCGATGGCGAGACGCCGACGCCGGAAGCGGAAAAGGAAGAGAAACCGGAAAAGGAAAAGCAGGACAACGCCTGATCGCTTTCGAAAAGATCATCGAACGGCCCGCCCGCAACGGCGGGCCGTTTTTGTTTCGGACGGGGGCCAGTCGATTTGCATTGTCAAATGGCGGCGAACAGGCGATATTCAAATTGTAAGCGCCACGGCGGGTGCGCCGATGGCGCATGGTTGCGCCGTGCTCAACATATTTGAGGGTCGTGATTCACTGCGGCGATAGGGTGTGGCATAGTCTCACGACCGAAGGTCGGGAGGCTGTGTGTGTTTGCACAACGGCACAGTTTCCCGCCGTCTTCGATGGCGTGAAGCTATGCCACCCGCCGTAAGATTCCGTTGACATGCTTGTCGAGGGTCGTAGCGGCGACGCCAAGCGAAGCGCGGCCCGCCGCAGATTTAACGTATGGAGTACGGTACAACGGTGCTCCATCGCGGAGTAAATCCAAGAGCTGCTGAAAATCGCCCCGGAGGAGGAGTCATGCTGCGAGAGATGGGGAGAGGAATGCTGCTGGCCGCCGCGCTGGCGTTGCTTTTCGCGTCGCCGGCCTGGGCGGCGGAGATCGCCCGCGGACCGTTTCTGCAACAGCCTTCCCCCACCGGGATGATGGTGGCGTGGCGTTTCGACGCGGAGGCGGCCGGCGAGGTGCGCTACGGGTCGCTGGGGGGAGCGCTGGACAAAAGCGCCGCGTCCCCCTCCGCCGTGAATCACCGGGTTCAACTCACCGGCCTCGCGCCGGGAGGCGATTATCAGTATCAGGTTTATTCCGGCGGCGAAGCCAAAAGCGAGGTGTTTTCTTTCCGGACCGCTCCCAACCCGGGAGAGGGGTTTCGTTTCGCCATTCTCGGCGACACGCGCTCGGGGCATGTGCAGCACCAGACGCTGGTTGACCTGATGGCGCGCGAGGAATTCGATTTCTACCTCAACTCGGGCGATCTGGTTTCGGATGGCGAGACCAGCGACCTGTGGGACGTTTTTTTCGAGATCGAAGCCGCGCTGCTCAGGCAGCACGCCTTTTTCCCCACCATCGGAAACCACGACGAGGAAGAGGACGGCACGGCGGGCAACTATGTCGCCAGTTTCGAAGTCTCCCCCGCCTCGTCCGGCGTGGAGGAGTATTATTCATTCGACTACGGCAACGTCCATTTCACCGTTGTTGATGGATTCGTCCATGTCAATTCCAACTGGCTGTGCCCGGATCTGCTGTTTCTGGAGGAGTGCCTGAACGGCGAGCAGCAGGCCTGGCTCGAAGCCGATCTGGCGGCGGCCCAGGCCAACGCCGCCATCGATCACATCATCGTCATGACGCACATGGGGCCGTACAGTTCCAAGGAAGGGCGCAACGGCTGGGGGGCGATGCGGAACCTGATGCCGCTCTTCCAGCAGTACGGCGTGGACCTGGTGCTTTCCGGGCACGATCATTATTACGAGCGCGGCGTGTCGGGAAACGGCATTCGCTACATGGTGTCGGGCGGAGGCGGGGCGGGGCTGTACGACTGCAATTCCCCCAACACCTGGTTGTATCCGCACAGCGTCGATTTCAGCCGGATGGTCTATCATTACGTCCTGGTCGAGGTCGCCGGATCGCTGATGACCTTCATCGCCAAGGACATCGACGGCAACGAAATCGACAGCTTCGAAATCGGCACGCCGCCGGCATGCACCGAGGACGCCGACTGCGCGGGCCCGCCGGGAGGGTCGTGCGAGGGAAGTTGGAAGTGCAATCACTTCGAATGCGCCTGGGTCTGCGATCCGGGGCAGAGCTGTGAGAGCGCCGAGGACTGCACGCGCCCGCCGCCGGATCCTTGCGAGGACGGCCATTGGGAATGCCCGCCGCAGCGGATCTGTCAATGGGTCTGCCCGTCGCAGCCGGAATGCCAGACCGACGAGGATTGCCGCGACAAGCCCGCTTACGACGACTGCCCCGGCGGCTATTACATCTGCGAGGACAAGATCTGCGATTGGATGTGCCCGTCGCCCGACGGCGATAACGCCGACGGGGACGAGGATGCGGCGTCCGATGGCGACGTCCCGATCGATGGCGACGACGCCGTCTGCGTGGCGGGAGCGCGGCGCTGCGAAGGGAACGTCGTGGTCCGCTGCCTCGACGACGGGAGCGGCTGGGTGAGGGTGGAGAGTTGCGGCGCGCTGGAATGCCGCGACGGCGCGTGCGTGACGGCGGGCGAAGACGGGGACCGTCCGACGCCAACGATCTTCACATTCTCGCCATCGATCATCTCAGCGATAATCGCGGTGACTTCGGCATGGCCGATGTCCATAGCGGCATAAACCGGGATCTCGCTTTTCATGTGCGTCCTTTCGTAGTCTTGGGCTGCATGGTCTTTGAATCCTTTGACGTAACCGGCACCAGCTCGGCAACCGGGAGGGCCGTGGAATCGGCCTTCGATGTATCAGGTGCTACTTCGGGTACTTTGCTGAGGAGAAGCTGGCCATCGAAGCGCGCGTCGATGATGCAGGGCTTGGCCAGAAGTGTGTCGCCCTGATCGAGTAAGCGGGCGACGAG
>QZKR01000058.1 GCA_003598065.1 Myxococcales bacterium
CTTGTCCCCTATGGCGTCGAATTCGCTGACGTCGGAAGGGTGGCCTTCCTGATCGACGGGATTGATCTGAACGCCGTTGAGCACGATCGGCCGCTCGCCGCAGTTTTCCAGTTCGAGCGTCTTTTCGGCGCGGCTGTTGAACTGCACGGCGCCGAAATCGACGACGCTGGGCCGCGGGCAGAGGCCCACGACGCCGCCGTCGTCCCCGTCCGTCGCGTCCTCGCCGTCGTCGCCGTCGGGCTTGTCGCCGTCGGGCGGCTCCGGGCAGACGCAGTAAGTCTCGCCCTGGCAGTAGCAAAGCGGGCTGATAGCCTCACACTCGCTCGTCTGCCGGCACTCGTAGGCGAGGCAGGTCCCTTCCGTGCTGCATTCCTCGAAGGCTCCGCAGTCGGCGGTCTCGATGCAGTCAACGCCCGTGTCGTAAGTGGGGCCTGGCAGGTCTTCATCGCCATTCGACGGGTTCGCCGGATTTCCGCCCGCGCACGCCGCGAGAATCATCGCCGCCAGGAGAAGGCAGGCTTCAATCACGCTCTTATCATTGTGTTTCATTTCACACCTCGATTCCACGGGTTTGTGACCTAATTTCATAAGTCATAGCCGGCCGCCAGCTTCGCCCCCGGTGGCCCTTTCTGTCGGGGGCGAAGGCTGGGGGGAAATTTCTCCTCGCCGCGCGCCATCGACGCCCGTGCAGGTGACGGGCAGATAGGTGTATGTCGGATCGACGAGAAGCGAATTGGAGCGGATTTCGAGCATGGCGGCGTAGGACCCGCGTTCGCCGGGGCAGCACGAAAGGGCGATCGTCGCGCTTTCCTCGCTGCCGAGGCTCGCCGGGAGGTTGTCAACGTCGTCCGTATCCGGCGGGGGATCGAGGTCCAGGTCGAAAACGCCGCCGGCTTCGTCCTGAAGATCGGCGCTCGCCACCTCCAGGAAAAGCGCTCCGACGTTGGCGATTTCGATCAACTGCGTCGCGCAGGCCCCCACGGGAACGTTGCCGAACGCATAGCTGGGAAACGGGTCGAGCCGCAGTTCCGGCGCGACGCCCATGCCGCGGAGAGAATAACGGCGTTCCTTTGGCTCGTCGTCGCCGGTGCGGATCCGGGCGATGATGGCGTTTTCGCGGCGGATGCGGTCGCGCGGCCGGAAATCGACTTCGAAGACGGCCTCCTGGGAGCCGAAGAGCCACGCGCCGCTCGCGGCGTCGGCGTGCAGCGAAAATTCGTATCCTTCGTTTTCTTCCAGAGAGATCGTTTCGACGTATACGGCCGCCGCGTTCGAATTGCCCACCCGGCAGGTCGCGGTGGCGATGCCGCCGAGCGGAACCTGCCCGAAAGGATGAAGCTCGGCGTCGGCGACGCCGCCGTCCGCCTGATCGCAGGTCAGCGACATCTGTTCGATGTCGGCGCGCACCAGGGCGCCGATCGGCACGCTGAACAGCCCGCCGCCGCCGCTCATGACGGCGTCGGTGATGACGACGAGCTGCGCCGCGTCGGGACCGGCGGTCGATGGTTCGTAGGCGATCATGACGCGGAAGCACTCGCCCGGAAGCAGCCTGACCGGCAGGGTTTCCGACCAGACGAAGCTGAATTTGTCGGGCGTCTCCGATTGCAGCGCGATGCTCAGCACCCGCACCGGCTCGGGGACGCCGCACTGGCAGAAGGTGATTTCCTGTTCCCGTCGCAGGACGACGGAGATTTCGCCGAAATCCACTTCCTCCGGGTCCATGCACAGCGAGGCGGCGCTTCCGGCGTTGACGTTCGCTCCGGTCGCGAGGCGGTTTTCCGCCTCGAAGTCGTCGGGATCGGCGTGGCCGTCGGCGTCGGCGTCGTTGACGAGAATGAAGGCGTTCAGCAGCCGGTCGGCGATGAGGCCGGCCAGGCCCGTGTTGTGCTCGGCGTCCACGCGAATGACGTCGAGGCGAATGTCGTTGGAATCGACGCCCAGTTTGCCGCCGATGTCGCTGATGTCGAACTCGCCGAGATCGAGCACGGCCAGCCAATGAAAGATTTCGCCGTTGCGATAGAAGAGGTGGTCGGAGTCGGGCCGGAAGCGGAGGCGTCCGCCGAGGTCCAGAACAACCTCGATGTCTCTTCCGTCGTCGAGCGTTCCTTCAAGCCGGAAGGGCGTTGTTGCCGCCAGCGTGAGGTCGAAGGAGCAGAAGGCCGCATCGACCGGCGGATAAATAGCCAAGCGCATCATTTCGGGCGTCGTCAGCGGAAACGTCACCTCGCCGTCGGTGGACGACAGCGCGACGCCCTGCGTCGTGTCGCAGGAGGGGGAGATGGAGAAAAAAACGCCGGAGACGGTCAGTTCGCCGTGCGTCCAGTGCGCCCGCCGGCCCACTTCGCCCGTCGCATCGAAGGCCACGTAGATGATCGCCGGGTTGCCGTCGCCCGAGCCCGTGCCGACGGGAAAATCGGCGAACCCGACGTCAGGCGGATCGGCGTCGGAGTCCTCTTCGTCGCTGTCCGCGCCATTTTCGGACGGCTTATTTTCTCCTTCGCAACCGGGCAGAGCCGCCAGCGCCGCCGCGCAAACGCACAGCGCCACGAACCCGAGCGTCAGGCGTTTCATGACCGCACCCCCCTTCTTGCGCGCGACCGCCGCTCGTCTCCGTCGTCCCGTTCGACGTCCGCGGCGCGCCGCACGAACGGGAACAGCTGCACGTTGAGGCGGCACACCGTTTCGATCGGCTCGTCCTCGGCCACGATCGCGTCCAACTCCTGCATGAACTCGCGCACGCGTTCGCGCAACGCCTGCGCCTGGCGCTGAGAGATGGCGACGGTCGCGCCGACGACCAGACGATCCTCCTGCGGATGGGCTTCGATCGACTTTTCGCCGAGTTCGATCATCCGGCGATGGAAGGACCGCACGGCGAGTTTGGCCACCGGATCGCGGTCGAGCCGGTCGCCGTAGCCGCCGATCATCGGCTCGGCCTGCTTCAACCGTCCTTTCCCATCGCGCACGAGGAAGCCGAGCGCGACGAGCTTCTCCACTCCTTCCTTCGCCTGGCGCGGCGAAATCGACGGAATGAGCGTTTTGGCGATCCACTCCGGATCTTCCTTGAAAGCCGGCAGGGCCACGAGTTCCCGCAAGGCGGGCAGATACCAGTCGGAATAGAACTCGTAACGCACCAGCGCTTCGTTTTTCCGCAGGGTCGGCGGACGCAGCGAACGCAACTGCTCGACGCAGGCGGCGCGATCGGTGTCGCGCTTGGCCTGCTTCATCGCCGCCAGAAGCGAGAAATACTGCGTCTGGCGCGGCGTCAGCCCCAGGGCGCGGGCGTAACGCGCCGCCGCCTCGGCGGAGAGCTTGGCCTTTCCCTTGGCGACCTGCCAGAAATGGTTGGAGCGCGCCGAATAACCGGCGAGCCGCTGCAAAAAACGATAGGAGAATTTGCCGTCCTGGCGGTTGAGGTCGGCGTAGGCGTCTTGCAGAAAGGCCTGGAAGTCGTTGTAGTCATACACACTGATTGTGAGCTTGAGTTTAGGCATAGTCGCCCTTAACCCGTTATTACAGCCCTATAATACGGCTTTGGAAAGAAGAAGGTCAATCGTAATCGGAGGAGGATGGGTTGATTTCGTATAATTTTGTTACACAGCAGAAAAGCGAAAAAAACCAGCCCTGCGATCCGATGACGCGATGAAAATTCCGGGGCGGACTCAAGGCTGGTATTCGTCCCAGGCGCGGATGTCGAGCTGATCGATGGTGAGCGCCACCATGGCGCGGGCCAGCCGTCGCGCCAGCTGGAAATTGGTGAACAGGGGGATGCCCAGATCGACGGCGGCGCGGCGGATGAGGTAGCCGTCCTGCGTCTCCTCCGTCGAATATTCCTTGTGAATGTTGACGACGAGATCGATCTTGCCGGCGTGCAGGTACTCCACGACGCTCGGCGATTTCTTCTCGCGCTCCTTGTGCAGCGGCGTGATCGACAGCCCCTGCTCGGTGAGATAGGCCGCCGTCCCCGCCGTGCCGTAGAGCGGCAGCCCGAGCGAGGCAAGCTGGCGCGCCGATTCCACGAAGTCCTGCTTGTCGCGCTCGCGGCCGATGCACAGCATGACGCCTTTTTTCGGGTAGTGGAAACCCGTGGACAGAAGCGACTTCAACAGCGCTTCTTCCACGTCGTTGCCGAAGCAGGCCACTTCGCCCGTCGAGGCCATTTCGACGCCGAGCATCGGGTCCGCGCCGCCCAGGCGGGAGAAGGAGAATTGCGGGGCCTTGATGGCGATGTAGTCGAGGTCGATCGAGTCGGCTCTAACGGGTCTCGCGTGGCCGAGCATCCGCTCGACGGCTACCTGGATGAAGTTCACTTTCGTCGTTTTCGAGACGAACGGGAAGCTGCGCGAGGCGCGCAGATTGCATTCGATCACCTTCACCATGTTGTCGCGCGCCAGAAACTGGATGTTGAAAGGTCCGGTGATCGCCAGTTCGCGGGAGATCTTGCGCGTGATCTGCTTGATCTTGCGCAGGGTGCGCAGATACACCTTCTGCGCCGGCAGCATCAGGGTGGCGTCGCCGGAATGGACGCCCGCCTTCTCCACATGCTCGCTGAGCGCGTAGGCGACGAGTTCGCCCTTGTCGGCCACGGCGTCGATTTCGATTTCCTTGGAATCCACCTCGTATTTCGAGACCACGATCGGATGCTCGGGACTCATCCGCGTCGCCTTGCTCACATAGTTGATGAGCTGATCCTCGTTGTAGGCCACGCACATCGCCGCGCCGGAAAGCACGTAGGAGGGCCGGACGAGGATGGGAAAGCCGAGTCTCTGCGCCGCCTCGGCGAGCTTCGCGGCGGAGGACGCCTCGGCCCAGTCCGGCTGATCGATTTTGAGCTGGTCGCACAGCGAGCTGAATTTGTGGCGGTCCTCGGCGCGGTCGATGCTTTCGGCGCTCGTGCCCAAAAGGCGCACGCCGGCCTTGGCCAGCGTCATCGCCAGATTGTTCGGGACCTGACCGCCCACGGAGACGACGACGCCCTGCGGCTGCTCCTTCTCCCACAGGTCGCGGACCGTCTCGACGCTGATCTCGTCGAAGTAAAGCCGATCGCAGACGTCGTAGTCGGTGGAGACCGTCTCCGGGTTGTAGTTCAGAAGAATCGATTCGTAATCCAGCCGGCGGCAGGTTTCGACGGCGTTGACGCAGCACCAGTCGAATTCGACCGACGAGCCGATGCGGTAGGCGCCCGAGCCCAAGACGAGGATTTTGTCGCGATGGGTGGGCGTGACGTCGTCGAAATCGGCGTTGTAGGTCAGGTAGAGGTAGTTCGTCTCGGCCGGGTACTCGGCGGCAAGCGTGTCGATCTGCTTCACGCACGGCGTAAGACCGGCCGAATGGCGCAAGGCGCGGACGGCGTCCTCCGAATGTTTGAAGGCGCGGCCGATCTGGCGGTCGGAAAAGCCCATCTGCTTCGCTTCGCGCAGCGTCTCTTTATCGAGCGGCCAGCTTGCGGCCTTGAGGCGCGATTCCATCTCGACGATGGCGCGGAGCTTCATGAGGAAATAGGCGTCGATGTGCGTCAGGGCGGCGACGTCGGAGACGGCGAAGCCGCGCCTGAATCCCTCGGCGATCGCGAACAGGCGCCGGGGGGAGGGACGGGCGATCGCGTCGCGCAAGGCGTCGTCGTCCATCCCGGCGTGCTCGGTGGGCGAGAAAGCGAGACCATCGACGCCGATGTGCAGCATGCGCAATGCCTTCTGCACGACCTCCTCGAAGCGCCGGCCGATGGCCATCACCTCGCCGACCGATTTCATCTCCGGGCCGAGTTCGTGGCGCACATGCTGGAACTTTTCCAGATCCCAGCGGGGGATCTTGAGCACAAGGTAATCCAGGGCCGGTTCGAAGAAGGCGGCCGTGCGGCGGGTGATGACGTTGGCGAGATCGACGAGCGTGTAGCCGAGCGCAAGCTTCGCCGCGACGTAGGCGAGGGGGTAGCCGGTGGCCTTTGACGCCAGGGCTGAGGAGCGCGACAGCCGCGCGTTGACCTCGATGACGCGGTAGTCGCCCGTATCGGGGCAAAGGGCGTACTGGATGTTGCATTCGCCGATGATCCCCAATGTCCGGATCACCTTGATGGAGATGGCGCGCAGCATGTGGTAGTCGTGATTGGTGAGCGTCTGGCTGGGCGCGACGACGATCGACTCGCCGGTATGGATGCCGAGCGGGTCGATGTTTTCCATGTTGCAGACGGTGATGCAGTTGTCGCGCGCGTCGCGCACGACCTCGTATTCGACTTCCTTCCAGCCGGAGAGACATTCCTCGACCAGCACCTGCGGGATGCCGGCGAAAGCGCGCGGCAGGACTTCGTCCAGTTCTTCCACGGTGCGGACGATCGCCGAGCCTTTGCCGCCCAGGGCGAACGCCCCGCGCAGGATCACCGGCAGGCCGATCCGTTGGACGGCGCGCCGCGCCTGCTCGGCGTTGGCGCAAGCCACGGAGCGGGCCGTTTTCACGCCGATGCGCGACAGCACGTCGATGAACCGCGCCCGGTCCTCCGTGTCGAGAATCGTCTCGACCGGCGTGCCGAGCACGCGGACGTGGTTGTCCTTGAGCGCGCCCGAGCGATAGAGTTCAACGCCGCAGTTGAGGGCCGTCTGTCCGCCGAAGCTCAGCAGGATGGCGTCCACGCGCTCGCGCTCGATCACCTTGCCCACGAAATACGGATCGACCGGGAGGAAGTAGACGCGGTCGGCCATGTTCTCCGAGGTCTGGATCGTGGCGATGTTGGGGTTGACCAGGACGGTGCGGATGCCTTCCTCGCGCAGCGCCTTGATCGCCTGCGAGCCGGAGTAATCGAACTCGCCGGCTTCGCCGATTTTCAGGGCGCCGGAGCCTAGGATCAGCACTTTTTTCGGTTTGTGCGGCAGGTAATTTCCAAACATGTCGATCTACCGATGGTTGGCGAGCACGCGGGCGAACTCGTCGAAAAGGTAATCCGTATCCGTCGGTCCGGGCGCGGCCTCGGGATGGAACTGCACGGAGAAAAACGGCTTGTGCCGATGGCGGATGCCTTCGTTCGTGCCGTCGTTGATGTTCACGAACCACGTTTCCCAGTCGGGCGGAATCGAATCCTCGACGACGGCGTAACCGTGGTTCTGGCTGGTGATGACGCCGCGCCGCGTGAGCAGGTCCTGGCAGGGCTGGTTCTGCGAGCGATGGCCGTATTTCAGTTTGTAGGTGTCGGCTCCGGCGGCCAGCGCCAGCACCTGATTGCCGAGGCAGATGCCGAAAATCGGCTTCTCCTGGCTCAAAAGAGCGCGAATCTGCATCACCAGCGCGCCGACGTCCTTAGGATCGCCGGGGCCGTTGGAGAGGATCACGCCGTCGTAGTCGAATTCGCTGGCCAACAGATTGGCGTTCCAGGGCACGCGGTGCACGGTGATGCCGCGCCGCAGGAGCGAGCGGATGATGTTGCGCTTCCCGCCGCAATCGACGAACAGCACGCTCCGCGCCCCGGCCTGGTAGGTGACAGGCTCGCGGCAGGAAACCTGATCGACGGCGGATTTCATGTCGATGGTCGGCGCGCCGAGGGTATCGTCCTCGTTTTCCGGGCAGAGCTTGCCCTCCATCGTGCCGTGTTCGCGCAGGATTCGGGTAAGGGCGCGCGTGTCAACGCCGGCGATTACGGGCACGCCAGCCTCTTGCATCCATTCGTCGAGGCCGTGGTGGGCGGTGTGGTGGCTCCAATGGGGGGAAGCTTCCGATACGACCAGTCCCAGAAGCTGCACGCGGTCCGATTCGTAGGGCTCGCTTTCCAGACCATTTTTCTCGCGGCGGAATAGCGGCACGCCGTAGTTGCCGATCAAGGGGTAGGTCATGACCAGAATCTGGCCTTTATACGACGGATCGGTGAACGACTCGACGTAACCGGTCATGCCGGTGTTGAAGACGACTTCGCCGGTCACCGTCCGCTCGTCGCCGAAACCGAATCCGCGCCAAACGGAGCCGTCTCCCAAGATAAGCTTCATCCGCCGTGCCTGCAACGTGGTCACAGACCTCCTCCTTTGCCGCGCGCCCCCCGGCCTTCTGACAATCGAACGCATTCCTAGCACAAGGCCGCCGGCCCTGGCAAGAGCGAAGGCGAAACGAATGGCGTTATTCGGAGAAGTTTAGTAAGGGAGCAGCCGCCCGGGGAGAAACATGGTGAAATCATAAAGCGAAACGGCCGGCATGCCACGCGCCAGACCGGCCATTACAGGGTTGATGGTTTCCGGATCACGAACAGGTGCACTCGTCGTCCGAACTGCAGCAGTCCAGGATGATCGGTTCGTCGGCCCGTCTCACTTCCTCGCCGCATGTCTCGCAGAACTCTTCGCGTCCTTTCGCCTGCAGCAAAACCTCGTTTCCGCAAGCGGGGCAGAAAAAGCTGGACATAGGGCTTCGCTCCACGACTTGCTTTCGGTCCATGTGACTACCCCTTGTGATGTTCCCATCCCCGTCGTCGGCGTACCGCCCAATCGCGGCGCGTCCCATCAATAGAAGACAGCTCCCCCCG
This sequence comes from Myxococcales bacterium, assembly GCA_003598065.1. Lineage (GTDB taxonomy): Bacteria > Myxococcota_A > SURF-8 > SURF-8 > SURF-8 > SURF-8. The sequence goes on from QZKR01000058.1 coordinate 8,489, forward strand.
CTCGGACTATTCCGGGAAAGACCAAGAAAAATCTCACCTGACCGGCGGCAGAGCGGCGACCCAGGCGCGGTAGACATCGGCCATCCGCTCAAAGGAACCCGTCGCCGTCGTGGCGATCGTTTCCGCGCCGTGGACCATGCGGATGGTCGCATCCAGTTCGACGGCCCCGGAGAATTCCGGCCGCTGGCGGCCTTCCTCGTATTTTCTCCGCTGACTGGCGACGGCGTCCTCGACCGGCTCCGCCACATCGTTGGCCAGGGCGTCCATCGAAAACGGCTTGCCCGTCAATCGCGCGAGGAACTTCATAAAAGGAAGGGAATTTCCCGGCCGCCAATACGCGTCCCGCAACCGCGGTCCGATGGCGGGGTTGTCGGTCAGATAGCCGTAGGCGTCGGTGAAATAATGACGGGTCTGGGCCACTCCGGCCTGAGCCAATACATAGCCCTGATAAATGCAGGCCGCCTCGCCCGAGAGAAGATGCGGTACGGCGAGCGTCGGGCGCGGGCAGCGGTCGAGGAAACACAAGCGCCGCTCGATGTCGATGAACTCCTGCATCACGCGTTCGGGCGTGAGTTCCGCCTCGGAAAGCTCGTAGAGCGCTTTCTCGGCGTAGCAGATGACGAGCAGATTGCGGATGAACACCACCTTGGCCGGATGAGTGAGGCGGGTGTAGCGCTCCACGACATCCCAGGGGATCGTCTCTCCGGCGCGGCTTTTCGCGTAACGCACGAGCCAGTCGGCGTCTTCCAGAAGGGAATCGCAGAACATTGATTGCGTTTCGGCGAAGGAAGCCGAAGTGGGCGCGAACTCCTGGCTGAAGCAGGGCGCGCCCATCAGAATGTTGCTGAAATGCGCGGCGTGGCCGCCTTCATGGAAAAGCGTCTCGGCGGCGCGGTTGCCGGAGCCGAGCTGACCCGGCACGGCGTTCGAGGTGAAATTCACCTTCGCCCGCGCCCGGCCTGCCGAATCCTCATAGGGCACGATCGGCGCGTGGCAGAAGCCGTTCTCGTATTTGCCCTTGCGGACGATCAGATCCAACTGCAGTTCCGCGGTCTCGAAGCGAATGCCGAGCGCCGTAAAGCCGCGCCCCCAGCGCAGCAAGGCGTCGTCGAACTGCATATAAGGGTCAAGGTCGCGGATCGCCGAGCCTTGCGTCGTGAACCGGAAATTCCACGGTTTGAGGGCGTCCCGGCCGTGCTGGGCGGCGATGGAATCGACGTAGCGCCGGCCGGCGTCGCGCGTCCTTGCCTCCAGGTCGTCGAGCAATTCGAAGAGCTTCCGCTTGCCGAAGCCCTCGGTCGAACTCACTTTCCAGTCGTAGTAATCCTCGAAGCCAAGCTGGCGCGCGAAACGGTTGCGTTCGCGCACGATGTCCAGAAAGCCGTTGGCCAGGACATGCCGCTCGATGCTTTCCAGACCTTGGAAGCATGCCTTGCGCAACGCCTCCCGGTCCGCCGTGCCGATTTTCAACGACAATTCGACGCTGCTCGCCGGGCGATGCCCGCCGCTGTCGGGGTCGCGGTAGCCGAGCGCCATCCGGCCGCGCGACTGCTGAAGCGCGCTTTCGCGTTCGACGATCTCCTGGGCCAGCTTGCGCGCCGGCTCCGACTCGATCACGTTGGCTTCGAAAAAATGGACCCAGCCGTTGAGCGTTTCTGTTTGAGCCGCGTCGATGGCGTCGGACTTCAGCAGGTCGCGGCATTCATGAAGATGAGCGACGTTCTGACGGAAGCTCTGCAAAACGGCTTCGGCGGCGTTGAAAGCGTCGTAATCCGCCGACATGCCCATTTTCGTCTGCCAGAAAAGCTCTTCTTTCGCGGTGTGCAGGCGGGCGTATTGCGCGTTGAGGGAGGCGATAAACGAAGCGATCTCGGCGCGCGCTGGCATGGCGTCTCCTTTCCGGGAGGGGGAAAATTGCCGCAGGGGCGGCAGACCGTGCCTTCCGTTAAAGCCGGGAAGCGTCAGTTTGTCAACGATTTGTGAACGTTTTACGGCGGAAAGGCGAGGGGGTATGCAAAAAGTTCATAGCATGAAAAACCTACATACCCCCCATTCGACGAAAAAACGTCGTTTCCAAAGTTTTCCAGCGGCCATTATTTTCGTATAATACATTGAAATTACTAGTAAATAATAGATTTAGCCCCAAAGCGCATTTCTGACTATTTAGGTCCGATGACGAATCGATGACGTTTAGAAGAGTGCAGAGAGGTTTGTAACAGACGGGGGAGACGGTCTTTTGCTTTGTGTAGTGCGTTGATATTAAATGATAATTCCAACAATTCTATTGAGTATCGTTGCGGGCCAAAATCTTGGCATGCTGATTGCTATTATTTTAAGACAGTTCGTTTCGATGCGGTGGAGGTTGGGCGATGACCCCAGAGTTGGAGCGAATCAGACATACCGACGAGACAGCTCTGGAAGTGGCGAAAGAACAGCCTGTGCTCTGTCTTTGCTGCGGCGAATGGGTGGCCGCGAAGAACACCGTGCTGGTCGTGGGCCATCACGAGATGAGAGCGCACGTTTGCCTGATCCACCTCGTCGAAAACGGTTACACCGAATTTCCTTAAAAAAGGCCTCCCTCAAGCGCATCAGCTTGACTCCCGCCCCTGCCCTCTGTTGACTGACGCCTACTTCGGAGGGCAGGGGCCTCCCCCCCTTTTTTTGCGACCAGGCCATCCGGAAAAAGCGTAGGGCTTTTCGTTTCCAGCGAGCCAGGCCAGTTTGTTCCAAACGATGCCTCGTTCCTGCATTGTCTTTTCCGTCATCCGTGATATCCTCATAGATACGAGGTCACGGACCGTCCTCCCCGCCTCGACGAAGACGACTCGCCACGGGAGCGGTGTCCATTCGGTTTTGCCGACCGAGCAAACGGGCGGCTTTTCTCGCGGAGCGGCGAATGTCTTACCTTCTTAAGACGGTCGTTCGAGTCGGCGTTGTCGGCCTGCTGGCGGCGCTCTTTTCTGCCGGCTGCGGCGCGGATCTTTGCCCTGTGGGCTGGGTGAAAAACGCCACCGGCGATTGCGTCGATCCGGCGTCGCTAAATCCGGCGGACGGCGACGGGCCGGGCGTCATCAATCCCTGCCCGCCGGGATGGGCGTTGAACGCCAACGGTTTCTGCGCGCCGATCGACGGCGCGGACGTCGATCCGTCGCCGGACGGCGACGGACCGACGACAGACGGCGACCTTCCGACCGACGGCGACGGCGATAGCGATCCGCCGATAGACGGCGACGACACACCGGCGCAGCCATGCGCGAGCGACGCCAACTGCGAAGTCGGATTGGTGTGCCATCTGGCGGTGGACGGCGGCTCCTGCCTCTCGGCCTGCACCAGCGCGGCCCAATGCTTGCTGTGGCTGGACGGCAGCTATTGCAATACGGCTCAACGCTGCGTCCCGGGCTCCGTGCCGAGCGTCTGCGCCGAGGACGTGGTCTGCGCTTACGGTCAGGTCTGCCATACGCAAGTCAACGACGGAATCTGCTACCCGCTCTGCACCACGGAAGGCCAGTGCGATCAGTTCGGCATCCAATATATCTGCAACGCGCAAAATCGCTGCGTGCCGGACCCGGGCACGGGCGACGCCTGCGACGAGGACGCCGATTGCAAGGTCGATCAGGTGTGTCATCTGGCGGTGGACGGCGGCGCCTGCCTTGCTCCTTGCGTCACGCCGTTCGAGTGCCAGAACTACGGCGAGGATTTCTTCTGCAACGCGGAGCAGCGCTGCGTTCCGCCGCGCACGGGCGATGACTGCGATACGAACGCCGACTGTGCGTATGGAGACGTTTGTCATCCGGCGATGTATGACGACGAAGGCCGCTGCCTGCCGCTATGCACGGCGAACGAAGAATGCAGCGTGTACGACAGCCGGTTGTGGTGCAACTCGGCGGGCTTGTGCGACGAACGCCCCAGCCAGCCGGGTTGCGAGCAGGACACCGATTGTTCCTACGGGAACGTCTGTCACGACCAGGCGTCGCCGGAAGGAATCTGCGCCACGCCGTGCGACCAAACGAGCGACTGCCTGCTCATCGATCCCAGCTTGTCCTGCAACGCGTTGTTCCGCTGCGTGCCGGGCATCATCCCCGACGGCGACATCGATGAAGAGCCGCCGCCCGACGGCGACGACGACATCGACGAGGCCGTGGACATCGAACCTGAGGTTGACGAAGGGCCCAACCCCTGCGCGCAGATCTCCTACGGGGGCGTCTACCTCGTCAATCTCGAAACGGCGAACGTCACGTTCGTCGCCAAGCGCGGGTCGAGCGTCTATCAGGACCCGACCGGCCAAAGCGGCATCTACGTCCGCGACAACGAATCGGGCAGCCAATTCCTCACCCACGACCGGTTCACCGACGGCGGAAGCCTCGCGCCGGCGGAACTCATCACCGGCAATTACTCGCTGATCGCCAAAAACCGCTTGGGCCAGCGGCAGACGGTGGCCGACAACGTCTCGATTTTCTCCGATCAGACGATCGACGTGCAATTCCCGTTCTATACGGTTACGGTCCACTTGAACAAGAACGGCCAGGCGTTCCCGAGCCTGCCGGCCGAATATCAAGGCGAACTGCGCCTTTACGACCGCACCGGCCGCCGGACGCATGTGATCGGCAAGACCGGCACGGGCGTCAACGCCTACAACATCGACGTTTTCACCTCCAACTACGACGTCATCTTCGCCGGTTATCTCTCCAGCGACCCGGACAGCTACCAGATCGAAACGCTGATCGCCAACGACCGCATCTCGGCCAACAAGGATTACACTTTCGATCTCCAGACCGTCGCCGTGGCGGGGGAGATTCTCATCAACGGCGCGACGCCGGCGGACACCTCGTCGGATCAGGGCCGGGGCGAGGTATGGCTCATCAACGCCATCAAGGGCGACCGTTTCCGCTTCTGGCAACTCGGGAAAACCGGCGCGGTGAATTTCTCTCGCGAACTGGCCAAGGGCTCGTACACGGTCGCTTTCGTTCCGCCGGGCATGGACGGCAACCTCTACGCGTGGCGCGCGCCGGGCGTGCGGGATTGGCTGGAAAATCAGTCGAACGTGGAGATCGACATCCCGCGTTTGCGTTACAAGGGCAACGTCCGGGTGAAGGGCGGATCGCTTTACGAGAACGAGCACCTGAACAGAGGATTCATTTACCTCATAGACGAAGCCACGCAGGAGCGCTTCCCGCTGGCCGATCTCGGTCGCGAGGGGCAGATTTCCTTCGACGTTCTTGTCGGTCCCGCGGCCTACTCCTACCGTTTCGAGGGACCCTTGATCGACGACGCCTGGTTCATCGATCGGTCTTACCCCTCCAGCACTCACAAGATCACCTGGCAGACGGGCGTGAGCCTTCAGTCGGACACGACGCAAAACGTCGATCTGCCGATAGAAGCGATTTCGGGAAAAGTCACGAAGAACGGCCAGAACGTCACCGTAAACTTGAACGGAGAGTACATAACCGTCCGTCGAGCCTCGGCTTCCGAGGACATCCCCATGGTTCATTTCGGTTCCTGGACGCCGCCGAATTACGCGGCTCGGCTGTTCCCGGCGATCTACGAGGTGCGCTATTCGGGATCGACGCTTTTGGATCGCTTCCAGAATTTCCTCGTTGCGCCTGAAATGAACGTGACGCCGAGCAATCTGACGTTCAACTTCAACGTCCAGTCGAAGATTCTCGGCGTGACCATCACCACCGACGGGCTGTCGAAAACCCTTTCCGATCTGATCGCCGACGGCGCCTTCGATTCGGCTGAAATTCACGTTGTTGATGAAACGTTGCGCAACCGCACCACCGGCGCGACGGAGATCGTGAACGGCCGCTTCCAGTTGGAGCGCCCCGTCGGACCCTACACGCTGATCCTGCGGCTTGTGAAGGGCGACACCTACCAGGAGCATCCGATCGTCAAGGAATACCAACTCAACGACAACGCCGAACTGCAATACAACGTCGAGTTCACGTCGTTCGTGGTGCAGGTGATGAAGAACGGCCAGGCGCTGCCGGATTCGACCAACGCTTATTCGCGCGGCGACATCGTGTTGCGTTCGACGCTCGATTACCTGGTCGTCGTAAGCTACGATCTGATGACGACCGGCCCGGTGTCGGGCATTCTGACTACGGTCCCCGGCAGTTATTCCTCGAACCTCTCGGTCGGCTTCGGCAACGCCTTCCCCTTCCAGCAATGGAAGTTCCTGACTTGTCTGGAAGTTTTGAATTGAGAGGAGAAGCCTTTCAGACGATGACCACCGGCTGCCGATAGGCTCCGACGACGACCGGCACGTTGGGCCAGCGTTCGGCCATCAGAGCCGCAAATCGGTCCGTGGGGACGCTCGAACTGATCGGCGGAAAAGCATCGTCGTAATGGTGTAAAAGCACCTTTTTCGGCTTCAGCGCTTCAACGACTTCAAGAGCCTTTTCCTCGATCTTGCTGTTGCCCTGAAACGGCAGGCTGGCGACGTTCAGATCGGCGGGGTAAGTTTCCTTCGGGTCGATGGCCAGACTGCCGAAATTGATGACCCGCAAATTTTCGCGCTCGATCATCCAACCCAGGCACCGGCCCACCGGGAATTGTACATTTTCCTTCAGCAGCGACGGCAGCCGATTCAGATAGGCGCGCTGGTTTCGGCCGAACGCCTTGGCGAGCGTCGTGGCGATGAGCGGTTTATCGATGACGATGTGTTCGGCGGCGTATGGAGTGAGCATCAGAGCGCCGAGCGCCGTTTTGTCGCCCGGCGTCACGGGTCGAAGTTTGCCCTCGTAGGGATGGAGAAGGCGGCAGAGATTGGCGAAGGTTTCCAGCGGGACGAAGATCGGCCCGTCGTAATCGGCGGCGATCTTCGGCAGATCGCCGGCATGGTCGAAATGACCGTGCGTGATGGCGATGGCGGAGCAGGGGCGGATGTCGTCCAGCGTCAGCGGCGGGAGGGCGGGGTTGCGCGTGAAGAAAGGATCGAACAGCACCGAGTGGGAGCCGTCGTCGATCTTGACCGTCGCGTTGCCGTACCACGTCCAATTGAGCATGAATTCCCTCCTCTGCGCCTTTGGCTTTGTCTCACCATTACCCGCGATCGAAAGCGCCGTCAATGCCGAGCGGAGACGAACGGCGGACTTTCGCCTCGGGGCGCGGCGAACCGCTGGATTCCGTTCTCGTTTCCGCCTTGGCAAGCCGCGCGGATTGGGTTAGCATTTGCCTGTCCTGAATCCGTGTCGCGCCCGCACAAGGAAGCTTTCATGCAACGAGACTCCTTCGCGTTCTTGTTGATGGCGATGCTTTGCGGCGTTGTGTTCGCCGCCTGCGGCGAGGGGTTCTCCGAATCTCCAGCGGGCGGCTGCGAGACGGCCGACTGCGGACCGGGGCAATGCGCCGTTCAGGGCGGCCAGGCCGTCTGTCTTTGCCCGAGTGGTTATATCGCCGACGGACTGAGTTGCATTCCCGATCCCTGCGACCCCGACCCTTGCGTTTATGGCATCTGCCGCATTTCCGGCGCGAGCGTTTTCTGCCAGTGCGATCAGGGCTACGGCGGCGAGCTGTGCGACCGCTGCGCCGACGGTTACCACGCCAGCGGCGCCGTCTGCCTGCCCGGCGATCCCTGCGACGATGATCCCTGTATCTTCGGCCTTTGCTCGAAGGTGGAGGGGGAGACGGTCTGCACCTGCGATGCCGGCTATGCGGGCGATCGCTGCGACCGTTGCGCCGAGGGTTATCACCCGGAAAATCTGGCTTGCGTCTCCGACGGGGGCGTCGCCTCCTGCACGCCGAATCCCTGCATCCACGGCAGTTGCCGCGACACGCCCAACGGCGCGGCCTGCGATTGCGATCCGGGTTACGCCGGCGCAACCTGCGCCGACTGCGCCGAAGGCTATCGGCCGGACGGCCTCGCCTGCTTGCCCATCCCCGGCGATCCCTGCGATCCCAATCCTTGCGGCGAGCCGCACCAGACGCAATGTCTGGACAACGGCGGCGTGGCCGTCTGCGCCTGCGATCCAGGCTACGTCTGGGACGGCGCGGCCTGCGCCGAACAGGCGGGCGACCCCTGCGAGCCGAATCCGTGCGACGAACTTCACAAGACGGTCTGCGTTTCGGTAGGCGGAGCATCCGGCTGCCTCTGCGACGAGGGATACCGGGACAACGGGGATGGCGAGTGCGTCGAGGACGCGACCTCGATTCCGACACGCGTCTGCGGCGCGACCGTCCGCTACCAGTCGGCCGGCGCCGGCCCGATCTACATTCGCGGCGAGTTCAATTCCTGGGCTCTCTCCGATCCGCTGATGAAAAACGGCGCCGTCTGGGAACTCACGATCGACGATCTTGCCGTCGGCGACTATGCCTACAAGCTTTTCGACCAGTCGTCGAATCAGTGGTTTCTCGATCCAAACAACCCCTATACGAAATACGTGGACGGCACGCCGAATTCGCGGCTGATGATTCCAGACTGCGACAAGCCGCTGTTGGAACTGGACTCGCAACCGCAGGTCGAAGGCGGCGCGATCCGTTTCGCCGTCGCCGCCTCTTACGGCCGCAGCCGCTTCGCCCTGGATGCGTCCACGGCCCGCGCCGTGCGCAATGGCGAGGCGCTGTCCGATGCCTTCGATCCTGCGACGGGGGTCTTCACTATTAATGAGGATGATCTGCCGAACGGCAAGCACACCTATCGCTTTGAAATCGCCGACGTGCAGGGCAACGAGGCCGAGCCGGTCACCGTTCCGGTTTGGATCGAAGCCGCGCCGTTCGATTGGCGGGACGGGGCGATGTACTTCGTCCTCACCGATCGTTTCAAAGACGGCGATTCACGCAACAACGCCCCGACGCAGGACAGCCAGCTCGACTACAAGGCCAACTGGCAGGGAGGCGACTTCGCCGGGGTGATCGATAAGATCGAGGACGGCTATTTCACGGACATGGGGATAAACGTCCTCTGGATTTCCTCGCCGGTGATGAATACGCAGGGCGCGTTCTGGGGCTCCGACGGCCACAAGTACACGGGCTATCATTCCTACTGGCCGATTTCGACGGGCTGGGCCGACGAGTTTTCCCTCCCCGGCGTTCAGCCGATCGAACCGCATTTCGGCTCGCTGGACGAGTTCAAGGCGCTCGTCGAGGCCGCGCACGCGCGCGGCATCCGCGTCATCGCCGATTTCGTCGCCAATCACGTCCATTCCGATTCGCCCGTCTACACGCAACATATCAACGAATCCGAGCCGTGGTTCAACTGGGATGGCGCGCCGGGCACGGGCTACGTTTGCGGCTGGGAGCGGCCCATCGAGTGCTGGTTCGCCGATTACCTGCCGGATTTCGATTACCGCAGCCTGGAGGTGATGAAGCTGGTGATGAACCACGCTGTCTGGCTGATCCGCGAGACGGGCATCGACGGTTTTCGCCTCGACGCCGTGAAACACATGGTGCTCGATTTCAGCCAGACCCTGCGCGCCGAGATCGACGCCAAAATCGACACCGTGGACGGCATCCGTTTCTACATGGTCGGCGAGACCTTCACCGGCGAAGGCGACGGCGCCAAGCAGACGATCAAAGCCTACGTCGGCCGCCAGCTGCTCGACGGCCAATTTGATTTCCCGCTGTTCTGGATGGCCGTCAAAGCGTTTTTGCGCCAGGAAACCGGCCTCGACGGCCTGCGCGGCTTCATGGACGGCAATGACGGCTATTACGGTCCGGATGCGGTGATGTCGAATTTTATGGGCAATCACGACGTGGCGCGCGCCCTCTCCCATGCCGCCGGCCAGATCGGCGACCTGTGGGGCAACGGCGCGAAGGAGCAGGGCTGGAGCAATCCTCCGCAAGCGCCCGGCGGTTCCGACGCCTATAAAAAACTGCGTCAGGCGTGGACCTTCCTGTTTACGCAGAATCAGATTCCGCTCGTCTACTACGGCGATGAGATCGGCATGCCGGGCGCGGGCGATCCCGACAACCGCCGCTTCATGCGCTTCGGCGGCGATCTGAGCGCCAATGAGCGCGCCACGCTGGAGCACGTCCGGAAAGTCGGCCAGGCGCGGCGGCGGCACGCCGCGCTGCGCACGGGGCAGCGGCAGACGTTGAAAGTGGACGGGACGTACTGGGCCTATGTGATGAAAAGCGGCGACGATAAAGTGCTGGTGATCTTCAATCGCGGCAACTCCCGCACGGAGACGCTGAACGTCGGCCAGTCCGGGATGGCTGACGGAACTTATAAAGATATCTTCGGCGGCCGGACGATAACCGTTTCCGGCGGCAGCGTGTCGGTAGGGCTCGGGGCGCTGGAATCGGCCGTCTACGAATGGCAATAGCTCGGCGTGGAGCAAAAACAGCATGGGGCGATGGACCATTATCGCGATTCTCATTCTCGGCCTCTCGGCCTGCGCAGACACGACCGGCGGCAGCGACGCGTCCGATCCCTGCACGGGCATAAGCTGTTCGGGGCAGGGCATTTGCTTCGGTCGCGGCGAAGAGACCTTCTGCCGTTGCAACGCCGGTTTCCACGCCGACGGCCTCGAATGTCTCGCCGATCTTTGCCGCGACGAACAGTGCGTCCATGGCCACTGTAAGGATTCGGCGACAAGCTCTGAATGTGTTTGCGACGAAGGCTACGCCGGCCCGCTCTGCGACGACTGCGCCGAGGGCTACGCCTGGGACGAGCTGCGTTGCACGCCGGCGGCGGGCTGCGCGGGAGTGGAATGCGGCCGTGGTGATTGCGTGGCTGAGGACGGCGCGGTGCGTTGCGACTGCGACGAAGGCTGGGCGGGCGACGCTTGCGAGCGTTGCGCCGACACCTACCATGAGGAAGCGGGGGAATGTTACGCCGATACGCCCTGCCGGCCCGATCCTTGCGCCCACGGGCGCTGCCGCGAAGCGGGCGAATCTTTCGTTTGCCAGTGCGACGCCGGATACGCCGGCGAGCGCTGCGACCAGTGCGCCGAAGGGTGGACGCCCGAAGGGCTCGTCTGCGCGCCGTCCTCAGGCGACCCCTGCGCCCCCAATCCGTGCAACGACCCGAATAAAACGCTCTGCGAAATCGTCGCCGGGCTTGCCGTCTGCCGCTGCGATGCGGGCTATCACGAGAACGATGGCGGGCAGTGTGTCGAGGACACAAGCTGCGATCCAGTGACGACTTGCTCCAGTCACGGCGCCTGCACGGGCAACGGTCTGGAATGCGCCTGCGAGGCGGGCTACGCCGGCGCAAACTGCAACATTTGTGCGGAAGGCTATGTCGCCCAGGACGATGTCTGCGTACCCGACGCGGACAATCCCTGCGTCGCCAAGCCCTGCACCGAACCTGACACGCAGTGCGTGGCCGACGGCGACAGCTACCGTTGCGAATGCGCACCCGGCTACGACGCGGGGGCCGGCGCGTGCGCGGCGCGTTGCGACGTCGATGCGGAGCGTTGCGCCTTCGCCAAGCCGAGCTTCGGCTATCTCGTTTCGGCCAACGGCTACGGCGCGGCGGTGGCCGACCTCGACGCCCGCAAGCTCGCCGATTTCTACGTCCATCCTTACAAAACGTGGGGACCGACGGAGCAGGGCGAGGCCCGGACGCGCGAAATGCTCTACGACAGCTATTTCGGCCTCCGTGCCGATGGCGCGGGGACGTGGCTCAACGAATTTCCGCTCGCCTATTCAGGCTATTACGGACAGGACGGCATCCTGCATTGGGTGCAGCAGATCGGCTCGTTGCGCGTCGAAACCTTCGCCTATGCGCCGTGGGAACTCGGCCGGCCGGCGGTGGTGATGCTCTGCCGTGTCACCAACACGGGAGATGCGCCGCAGACGGTTTCGATCTATTCGCTTCACAATTATTATGTCGGCCGCACCGATAGCCCGAGCGATCCCACGCCGGATAACGCCGGCGAGCGAATCGTTTATCAGCCGGCGAGCGGCGCTTATCTGGAAACGGGACCTGGCGGGGCCTTGGTCCATTATCCGCTCGGCGCGCCCTCGCGCCACGGCACGAACAGCGTTGCCGAGGCCGATCCCTGGCAACGCCTGCGCAACGAACAGGATCTCGGCGACGAAAGAGACTCCGGCGTGGGAGCCAACAAGGTTTGCGGCTTCCAAACCGATCTGACGCTCGAAGCGGGCGCGACGGGCTGGGCCGGCGTCGTCAGCGCCTTCGAGGCCGACGGAACGCTCGGCGCGGCGCTTGCGGCAGACGTGGAGGAAGCTTTCGCGGGGCTGGCGTCGGACGCCGTGCTGGCGCGCGCCCGCGCCGAATGGGACGCCTGGCGCACGCCGCCGCCGCCGGGGCTCTCCGCCGCCGAGCGCTGGGTGTATCGCGTCGGCGAGGCCGTTCTGCGCATGGGGCAGGTGTGGGAACCGAACGGGGGTGGCTATGCGCCGCACGGCCAGATCCTCGCCGCGCTCTGGCCCGGCGAGTGGGCGACAACCTGGATTCGCGACATGAGCTATGCCGCCGTGGCGCTCGCCAAGAGCGGCCATCAGGCCGAAGCGAAGGCGGCGCTGGAGTTCGTGCTGACCGCCGATGCGGGGTATTACCAAACCGAGGTCGGCGAGGATTATCAAGTTTCCGTCTGCCGCTACTACGGCAACGGCCGCGAGGAATCGGACAGCAACGAGAACGGCCCGAACATCGAGTTCGACGGCTTCGGCCTCTTCCTCTGGGCGCTCGGCGAATACCTTGACGCTGGCGGCGACACCGCCTTTCTCACCGAAAACTGGGAGCTTGTCGCCGGCAAGGTGGGCGATGTTCTGGCGGCGCTGACCGCCGCCAACGGCATGATCCAAGCGGACAGCTCCATCTGGGAGACGCACTGGAACGGCAAGCAGAAGCAGTACGTCTACACCTCGCTGGCCACCGCGCGCGGCCTTTGCGACGCCTCGCGCCTCGCCGTTCAAGTGGGAGACGACGCGCGTCGGGACGCTTGGCAAGCCGAGGCGCAAGGCATCCTGGCCGGCATCGCCGCCAACGCGCTCGACGGCGGTTTTATCGTGCAGAGCGTGGAGGAGTACGAAAGCGGCGCGGGTTACGTCGATGCGGCCGTCGTCGAGGCATTCAACTGGGGGCTCTTCGATCCGGCCGGCAACGTGGCGCAGGCCACCTTCGAACGGCTGGACGACGCCTTGAAGGTGGCGCACGGGTACGGTTACATGCGCAACGACGACGGCGGCGCTTACGATTCGCGCGAGTGGGTGTTCATCGATCTGCGCCTGGCGCACGCCTGGCGCGAGGCGGGGCGAAGCGCCTCCGCCGATCTGCTCGACGACTGGATCACCGCCCAGGGCGTGAACAACCTCGGGCTGCTGGCGGAACTGCACCATCCGGAGAGCGGCGACTATCTGCTGTGGTCCGGGCGCTACGGGATGGGTTCGGCGCCGATGGTCGGCTTCGGCGCGGGGGCTTATCTGCTCAACGCCTGGCAACGCGCGGCGGGGAGCGATCCGCCGGCCGGCTGCGGGCTGGATGAGTAGAGCGGACGCCGCCATGCGTGTGGGTCCCGCTGCTTTTGCGGTTGCGATTCTCGTTTGCGGGATCGGCTGCGGGACGAACCCCGAGGAGACGGTTTATCCGCGCCTCGATTGTCAGGCGACGTTTCGGTACGAGGGGAAAGAGGATACCCAACAGGTGAGCGTAATCGGCGAGTTCAACGACTGGCGTTCCGAAGGCTGGGAGCTGGCGCGCGGCGAAAGCTCCGCGACCTTCGAAGGGACGTTCACCATCGGCGGCGGGCGCTGGGCGTATCGCTTTCTCGTCGATGACGAGGAAATTCTCGACCCGGACAATCCGCTCACGGTCTTCGGGCGCGACGGCCGGGAGCACAGCGCGCTGATGCAGACCGATTGCACTCGGCCGGGATGGAGCGTCGCGACCAGCGGCATGGCGGGCGACGATTACGAGGCCGAACTGATTTTCTACCGTTCGCTTGAGGGTCCGGCCATCGATCCCGCCTCCGTGCGGGCCGTCGTTGATGGCCGGGAGGCGGCGGAAGCCGAGATTCGGCCCGACAGCGGAGAGGTGAAAATTCGCTACAAACCATCGCCCGGCAAACATCTGTTGCGCGTAAACGGAGCGGACCAGGCCGGCCAGGCGGCGGACGAACTGCTGCTGCCGTTCTGGGCCGAGCCCGAAGCGTTCGACTGGCGCGATGCCGTTATTTATCAGATCGTCGTCGATCGCTTCCGCCAAGGCGGCGGCGCGCTCGACGAGTCGGCCGGCATCACCCGCCGCATGGGCGGCGATTACGCCGGCGTCGTCGAGACGATCGAAAGCGGCTATTTAGGAGCGCTCGGCGTGAACGCGCTGTGGATCTCGCCGGCCTATGTCAACGCCGCTGGTCTCTGGCCGGGCTTCGACGGCCGCGAATACGAGTCGTATCATGGTTACTGGCCGGTCGCCTCGCGCGCCGTCGAAACGCGTTTCGGCGGCGAGGCCGGATTGGCGGCGCTGGTCGAGGCGGCGCACGCGCAGGGGCTGAGAGTGATCCTCGACGTCGTGCCGAATCACGTTCACATCGACCATCCCGATTGGAATGAGCGCCGCCGGGAATGGTTCACGCATCCCGAGATCGATTGCGTCTGCGGACGGGAATGCAGCTGGCAGAGCGACATCGAGCATTGCTGGTTCACGGACTATCTGCCCGATTTCGATTGGACGAAGGCCGCCGTGCTCGACCACGTCGTGCCCGACGCGATATGGTGGCTCGGCGCCTTCAACCTCGACGGGCTGCGCATCGACGCCGTGCCGATGATGCCGAGGCTCGTGACGCGCCATCTGCGCTATCGGGCGGACCGGAGTTTCGGCCAGGGCGGCGAGCCCGTATTTCTCATCGGCGAAACCTTCACCGGCGGCCAGGGGCGGCCGCAGATCCGCCGCTACCTCGGGCCGCAGGGACTATCGGGGCAGTTCGACTTTCCGATCATGTGGACGCTGCGGACCGTGGTAGGGCAGGGCGAGGGCGAAATGGGCGACGTGCTCGACGAAGTGAAGGCGAGCGCGGCGAGCTGGGAAGGCTCCGGCGCGGTGATGGGGCTGATCCTCGGCAATCACGACGTGCCGCGCTTCCTTTCCCTGGCCAACGGCGAAGGCGACGATGCCTTCCATCCGCCCGCCGCGCCCGCCACACGCGAACCCTATCAGCGGCTGGCCGTCGCCTTCGCTTTCCTGCTGACCCTGCCCGGCGCGCCCGTGGTTTATTACGGCGACGAATACGGCATGCCCGGCGCGGGCGACCCGGACAATCGCCGCCCGATGCGTTTCGCCGGTGAATGGAACGACAATGAGGCGTGGCTCTACGAACAGGCGTCGCACTTGGGGCGCTTGCGGCGAGAGGTTTCGGCCTTCCGGCGGGGGGCGTGGACGGAGTTGTGGCGGCACGACGACGCGACGGCCTATTTCATCAGCGATCAACCAAACAGCGCAGCGCTTGTCGTCCTGTCGCGTGGTCGCAAGGCGATACGCGCCGAATTCGATGTGGCGTCGGAAATCGACGCGGGAGAACTCGCCAGTTGGCGGGACTGCTTCGGGGGAGACTATGTGGTGTCCGACGGGATTTTTTCGACGACGCTTCCGCCTTACGGCATGATGATTCTAACCGACAGGATTGCTTGCGATGAAACCGCTGCAAATTAGCGCCGTCCCGATGGCGTGTGTGGTCGGCTTGATCCTCGCCTTGCTGGTGTTTGGCTGTGGCGACGGGGGAGGCGAGGGAGAGGACGGCGACCTGGCCGACGGTGACGGCGATGCCGAGGAAGACGAAGCCTGGAATCCCGACGACAGCGACAGCGACGCTTGCTCGGGATACGGTTACGGCGGCGAGTGCGAACCTTCCACCGGCCTAGACTGCACGCAAGACCCCTGCGCCTTCGGAAGCTGCGTAGAGCGAAACGGCGTCGGCGTTTGCGAATGCGAGGCGGGCTACGCCGGCGAGTTGTGCGACCGCTGCGCCGAAGGCTACGCGCCAAGCGGCCTGCGCTGCATCCGCGCCGACGCCTGCCTCGATTACCCCTGCGTCTGGGGAACCTGCCTCGTCATCAACGACGAGCCCGTCTGCCAGTGCGACGAAGGCTATGCCGGCGCGCTCTGCGACGCCTGCGCCGAGGGCCACCATGTTGAAAATCTCCGCTGCGTGGCGGATTGAAGGAGGCGGCATGCGACGACGCTTCGGGGAAGGTTGGATCGCCCTGCCGATTTTTAGGATGTCTATAAAAATGGATAGGTGCCTTTCCGTCACCCCCGCGAAAGCGGGGGTCCAGATCGAAAAGACTTGGATTCCCGCTTGCGCGGGAATGACAACTTTTGAGCATGGCGTTATTTTGTTGGGGACTCTTATATTATTTTTGCTGTCGTCTCCAGCACTGGCCAGCGAAGAGGCTGATAGCGAAGAAGCGGCGACGACGGCAGAAGACGAGAGCACCGCGGATGGCGAGAAGCCGGTCGAGCCAGCCGCGCATCCGGAGGACGGTTTTCATTTTGGCACTTACGGCCGCGTGCAGGCAAGTTCCGACTTCGACGGCCGCCTGGGCGACAACACCAACATCGTCGCCCACGGCGCGCGGCTGATGGAAGGCCCTTACGTCGAACTCGATTTCGGCTACACGAAACACACCGACGACGATTTCGGCGTGCGCGTGCTGACGACGCTCGCCCTCTTCGGCGATGTCCTTCACTACACCGGCGAGGTCGAGCAGCTCATCGCGTTGCGCAACCTTTACGCCGAGGTCGAACATTTTCTGCCCACCGACCTTCGGGTATGGATCGGCTCGCGCATGTATCGCGGCGACGACGTCTACCTGCTCGATTTCTGGCCGCTCGACAATCTCAACACCTACGGCGGCGGCGTGCAGTGGGACGGTTACGGCCTGCGGTTCCAGTGGCACATGGGCGTCAACCGGCTGCTCAACAAAAACAACCTGCGCACAATCCAGACGCCGGCGACCTTCGGCGCGGATGAAATCACGGTGATGGAGCGCCAGAAGCTCATTACCTCGCTGAAGGCGACCTACTTCGCGTTCAAGGTCGCCGAGAAGCTGTCGCTCAAGGCGTCGCTCTATGGCGAGTTCCACCATCTGCCGACGGGCGAGTACGAATACAGCGACGAGGACGCGGCGTATTTTGAACAATTCGGTCTGGAGACGGACGCCGATTTCAAGCGGGATCTGCCGGCCGACAACGGTTTTGTCGTCGGCGCGCAGCTCGGACTATGGGACTTCAGCCCAAGCTCGCATCTGAATCTGTTCTTCCGCTACGCGCGCGATCTGGCCGCCTATGGCGAGTGGGCGCTGCCCTGGGGACTGGCGTCCGACCGCACCACGTCGAGCGCGCAGGAGTTCGTGATGGCCTACGCGCTGAACTGGGAAAGCCATTCGGTGGGCCTGCTCTCGGGCGGCTACGCGCGTTATTTCGAAGACGCCGACGCGGAGCGCTACGACCTCGACGATTATTGGGAGGGCATCCTCTCCATGCGGCCGGCGATTTTCGTCACCCGCCACTATCATCAGATGTTCGAGATCTCCCATCAGTGGAAACGCCCCAACGGACTGGCGGAGGAGACGCAGCAACATCTCGTGCCGCAGGTCGTGCAGCTTTCCGTCATCCCCGCTTTGTCGCTGGATCGCGGCATGTATCAGCGGCCGCAACTCAGGCTCGTCTATACGGCGAGCTATCTGAACGGCGCGGCGCGCCAGCTTTATCCGGCCTGGGATAGCGCGCGCGACCGGGCCTGGCATCACTTTTTCGGCGCGCAGGCGGAATGGTGGCTGGACAGCGCCACCTACAAGCCGTGAAGGAGGCGACAATGCACGCCAACGCGGCTGGCCGCTTGATTGCCGCGCTTTTATCATTCATCGTTATCCTGGCCGTCGTCGGCTGCGTGACGCCGCCCGAGGACCATCCCGTCACCAGCCAGGTGGAGGACTGGCGCGACGAGATCATCTATCAGGTGATGATCGACCGCTTCGCCAACGGCGACGTGAACAACGACTTCAACGTCAGGCCCGACGCGCCGACCGCTTATCACGGCGGCGACTGGCGCGGCCTCATCGATCAATTGGATTACATTCTGGAGCTCGGCGTCACGGCGCTGTGGATCTCGCCGGCGGTCAAGAACGTCGAGGAAGACGCCGGCGTGGCGTCGTATCACGGCTACTGGACGCAGAACTTCGTCGAGACCAACCCGCACTTCGGCGACTTGACGACGCTTCGGGAACTCGTTGACGCCTGCCACGAACGCGGTGTCGTCGTCATCCTCGACATCGTCGCCAACCACATCGGCCAGCTTTTCTATTACGACATCAACCGCAACGGACAGCCGAACGAACTGATCATCGGCAGCGGCGCGGATAGCCCGATCACGCGCACGACGGAATGGGATCCGGATTTCGACCGGCGCGGCGTTCAGGCGTTCACCTCGCTCGGCTATTCCGGCCTCGCGCCGCTCGTCTGGGTCTGGCAGCCGGAGATCAACCGCGTTCCGCCCTGGCCGTCCGCGTTCGCCAACGAGGCGTGGTACAACCGCCTGGGGCGCGTCACCGTCTGGGGCCGCGAGAAAGACGCCTGCCTGACCGACGGGATCATCACGCAGGCTGAGTACGATGAGACGCCCTATTGGGGCGACATCCCGGCCTGTAAGGAATACGTACGGTTGCAGGAGGTACGCGGCGATTTCCCCGGCGGCCTCAAGGATCTGAACACCTCGCTGCCGGAAGTGCGCAAGGCGCTTATCGAAGCGTTCGCTTATTGGATCGAGGCCGCCGATTTCGACGGCTTCCGCATCGATACCTTAAAACACGTCGAGCACGAATTCTGGCGCGAGTTCTGCCCCGCCATTCGGAGCCGCGCCAAGGCGATGGGCAAGGAAAACTTCTTCATGTTCGGCGAAGCGTTTGACAGCGATGACGAGTTGATCGGCAGCTTCACGAAAGCGGGCGGCGTCGATTCGGTGTTTTACTTCTCGCAGAAATTTCAGGTGTTCGACGGCGTGTTCAAACATGGAGCGCCGACGCGCCAGATCGAGGATCTTTGGCGCTATCGCTTCCCCGCCGCCGGCGCCGACCGGCATTACGGCGACGAACCGCAGCCGAACGGCGCGACCGACGCCGAAGGCAACGGACTTGAGCCGTATCGCCTGCTTGTCAATTTCCTCGACAACCACGACCTGCCGCGCTTTCTATACCAGGACGATGGCCGGGAAAACGCTCCCTGCGCGCCGAACGGCAAGTGTTCGACCAGGTTGTGTTCCAATGCGGACTGGAAGGAGACGTCCTTCTGCGATGCGGAGGAAGGACGGCTGCGTTGCGATTGCGATCTCGCCACACTCCGTGCCGCGCTGATCCTGCTCTTCACGATGGACGGCATTCCCAGCCTCTACTATGGCACGGAACAGGACTTCAACGGCGGCAACGATCCGGCCAACCGTGAGGATCTGTGGCGCAGCGGTTTCAAGACGGACGGCGAAACCTTCCAGTTCGTCAGGCGGCTGATCGCGCTGCGCAAACAACTGGTGACGCTGCGGCGCGGCGACCTCGCCGTCGTCTGGTCCTCGGAGCACACGGGTGACGAGGCGGACGCGGGCGTCTTTGCTTTCGAACGGCGCTACAAAGGCCAGACGGCGCTGGTGGTCATGAATACGAATCCGAGCAAGGCCAGCGAGACGAGCGCCCGCGATAGCGGCGGCGGCGACATGCGCACGTCGTTTTCACAGGGAACGCGGCTGCGCGACCTGCTGGCAATGAATGGGAACAAAGGAGAAGTCGTTGTCGGTGCGGACGGCGCTTTGGATTTGCACCTTGAACCGCAAAGCGCCGCCGTACTCGTGCCGACCGATTAGGAGGCGATCATGGCGGGCCTGCGGCTGATCGGCGTCGAAAAGGTCTACGACAAGGGCGTCCGCATTCTGCAAGGGATCGACCTCGACGTCGCCGACGGCGAATTCCTCGTGCTCGTCGGCCCGAGCGGCTGCGGCAAATCGACGCTCTTGCGCTGCATCGCCGGCCTTGAGGACGTCAGCGCCGGCGCGCTCTACATCGGCGAGCGCGAGGTGACGCGCCTGCCGCCCAAGGACCGGGACGCGGCGATGGTGTTTCAGTCCTACGCCCTTTATCCGCATCTCACGGTGCGCGAAAACATGGCCTTTTCGCTCGCCATCCGCAAAAAACCGAAAGCGGAGATCGAGCGCGCCGTGAGCGAAGCGGCGGTGTTGCTCGGGCTCGATAAGCTGCTTGACCGGCTGCCCAAGCAACTATCCGGCGGGCAGCGGCAGCGCGTCGCCATCGGCCGCGCCATCGTTCGCCGGCCGCAGGTGTTCCTTTTCGACGAACCGCTCTCCAATCTCGACGCCAACCTGCGGGCGCAGATGCGTGTCGAACTGAAGAAGCTCCACCAGCGGCTCGGTGTGACGATGATCTACGTCACGCACGATCAGGTGGAGGCGATGACGCTTGCCGATCGCATTTGCGTTCTCGAAGGCGGATACGCTCGGCAGACCGACCCTCCCTTGGCGCTCTACGAGCAGCCGAACAGCAAGTTCGTCGCCGAGTTCATCGGTTCGCCGCCCATGAATTTTTTGCGGGCCCGTGTCGAAGGCGGGAGATTCGTCGCCGAGGGGCTCAGCATCCCGCTGCCTGAAAACCATCCCGCCAGCTCGATTCCCGGCGTCGTGGACCTCGGCATCCGACCGCATGAATTCGTCTTCGGCGACGCGCTCGCCGGGAGGCTGGAGGCCGTGCTCGACGTGGCGGAAACCGTCGGCTGGGACGTGCATCTGCACGCCCGCGTCGGCGCCGTGCCAGTCACCGTGCAAACGGAGGCAAAGCGTGCCGCGTCGCTTGCTCCCGGAGCGCGCTTCACGCTGGGCGTCGATCCGCAGCGCATCAAACTTTTCGATCCCGAAACGACGAACGCCATCCGGCCGGAGCCGTCGCGATGAGACGACCCTGGGCCGCGCTTCTCATGGCCGTGTCGTTTTTGGCGACGGCGGAAGCGGCCGCCGCCGATGGCGTAACGCTCTGGCACGCCTACCGCGGCCAGGAAAAGGAGGCGATCGAGGCGCTGGCCGCCGATTGGAACGCGCGCCACGCCGAGACGCCGCTCGTGCTGCTCGCCGTGCCGTATGAGGCGTTCGCCAATAAGCTGGCGGCGGCCATTCCGCGCGGGCATGGCCCGGACTTGTTCATCGCCGCCCACGAGCGTGTCGGCGACTGGGCGCAGGGTCGGCTTGTCGCCGCGTTGTCCGAGGGCGATTTCCCGGCCGCCTTGCGCGACGCATATTTTCCCGTCACGCTCGACGCGTTGACTTATCGTGGCAACCTTTACGGTTTTCCTCTCGCCTTCAAGAGCACGGCGCTGTTCGTCAACACCGCTCTCTTGCATGGCGCGTCGCCGCCGCGCACGACCGGCGAACTGCTCGCCTTCTGCCGCGCCTTCAAGGCGAGCGATCCCGACAAATTCTGCCTGGCTTACGAGGCCGGCAGCTTTTACCACCACGCAGCGTGGCTGCATGGTTTCGGCGGCGGCGTATTCGCGGCGGACGGAACGGTGGCGCTCGATACGCCGGCCAACGCGGCATCGCTTGCCTTTGCGCGCGACCTGACGCGGGCCGGTTACGTTCCGCAGGAGCCCTCGGCGACGCTCGTCACGCAGCTTTTCAATGACGGCAAAACCGCCTTCGCCATTAACGGCCCCTGGTTCGCCGGTGAAATCTCCCCAACCGTACAATACGGAGTCCGTCCTTTGCCGATCGTCAGCGAGACCGACCTGGCGGCCAAACCGTTCTTGACGGTGGAAGCGGTTTTGCTCTCCGCTTATTCGACACGGCGCGAGACGGCTTTACAGGTCGCGGAATTTCTCGCCGGCCCGGAGGGTGCGGCTGTGCGGTTGACCAAGGGCCGGCAGGCCGTGGCCTTGAAATCCGCCTACGAAGCGGCGGGGTCAGTCGATCCGGTCCTGCTGAGCTTCAAGTCGCAGGCGGAGACGGCGATTCCGATGCCGAACGATCCGCTGATGCGGGCGGTGTGGGAACCGGCGGCGCAGGCCTTGCGCAAAGCCTTGCGCGGCGCGGTCGAGCCGGACGTCGCGCTCTCCCAGGCGCAGATCTGGCTCAAGGTGATCTCGCGGCCCGCGCCGCAAGCGGCCAATCCGTTCCTCTATTTGGTGTTGTGCGGGGTGGTCGTTATGGGCGGCGGGGGCTTTCTCCTGTATCGGTTGTCGCGACGAGGCGTGCTTCTCGACCTGCGCAAAAGCGCCGTCGCCTATGCCTATCTCGCGCCGGCGGCGATCGGCATGGTTATCCTCGTGTTCGTTCCTTTCGCCGTCGGTACGGCGGTGTCGCTCTTTTCGCATCGCGCCGGCGAGTTCACCTTCGTCGGTTTCGCCAATTACTGGAACATCCTCGCCTCGGCGGATTATGCGATCGACGAGCCGCTGTCGTTCTACTTCACGCTGGCGGTGACCGTCCTCTGGACGGCGTCGAACGTCTTTCTGCACGTCGCGATCGGCCTCGCCCTGGCGCTATTGCTGCGCGATCCCTGGATGCGGCTGCGCGGCGTCTACCGCGTGCTGCTGATCGTGCCGTGGGCCGTACCCAACTACATCACCGCCCTGATCTGGAAAGGCATGTTCCACAAGCAGTTCGGCGCGATCAACGGCCTTCTGGTCTGGCTCGGTCTGGAGCCCGTATCCTGGTTCAGCCATTTCTGGACGGCCTTCGCCGCCAACCTTTCGACGAACGCCTGGCTCGGCTTTCCGTTCATGATGGTCGTCACGCTCGGCGCGCTGCAATCGATCCCACGCGATCTGGAGGAAGCCGCCGAAGTCGATGGGGCGGGGCGCTTCCAGCGCTTTTTCACCATCACCCTGCCGCTCTTGAAGCCGGCCCTGCTGCCGGCGGTGATCCTCGGCAGCGTCTGGACCTTCAACATGTTCAACATCATCTATCTGGTCTCGGGCGGCGAGCCGGACGGCGCGACGGAGATCCTCATCACCGAAGCCTACCGCTGGGCCTTCACGCGCCAGGAGCAGTACGGCTACGCCGCCGCTTACGCCACGCTCATCTTCCTCGTGCTCCTGGTCTATAGCTGGGGCACGCGCAAACTGGTCCGGGAGGCGTGAGATGCGCAAGCCGACGATCCTTCGCGCCCTTCTCGCCAACCTCGCCTGCGCCGCCGTCGCCGGGCTGACGCTTTATCCGGTGCTGTGGGTCGTGAAGATGGCCCTGACGCCCTCGCAGGCGTTCTCGCTTTCGGCGAGCCCGTGGCCGGACGTCGTGAGCCTCCAGAATTTCCGCGACATCCTCTTGGCCGGCGACCCGCAGGGCCGGTGGCTTTTCGGCCGCTGGCTGTTCAACTCGCTGGTCGTCGCCGGCGCGACCACGGTCTTGGGCGTCGCCCTGGCCACGACGGCCGCCTACGCCTTCAGCCGCTTCAAGTTCCCCGGCAATCGCCTGGGGATGACGCTCTTTCTGGTCACGCAGATGTTCCCCGGCGTGGTGATGGCGATCCCGCTCTATATCCTGCTGGACAGGCTCGGCCTGCTCAATTCGATGGCGGGCCTGACGCTCGTCTACTCGACCACGGCGATTCCCTTCTGCGTGTGGATGCTGAAGGGCTACTTCGACACGGTTCCCAAGGATCTCGAAGACGCGGCGCGCATGGACGGCGCGAGCCGCTGGACGATCTTCGTCAAGCTCATCCTGCCTTTAGCCAAGCCGGCGATCGTCGTCACGGCGCTGTTCTCGTTTATGACCGCCTGGAACGAATTCATTCTCGCCGCGACGTTTTTAGGCGACGAGACGGCGTTCACGCTGCCCGTGGCCTTGCAGCGCTACGTCGGCGACTACTCGACGGAATGGGGGCGCTTCGCGGCGGGGGCGATTCTCGTCAGCCTGCCGGTGATGGCGCTCTTCTTCGCGCTCCAGCGCCATCTGGTCGGCGGTCTCACAGCCGGAGGGGTGAAGGGGTGAGGAGAGCGCAGGATGGGCAATTGCCTTGCCCATCACTTGTGGGAAAGCGATGGGCATAACAAATGCCCATCCTACGATTCTAGGTGCTCCGAGTTGTACTGTGCTTCGACTCTTATGTGGGTGTGGCATGCTTGGAGTCCCCGACAAGCATGGCTGCGGGATCTCGTGGTGACGGGCACATGCTTGTCGCAAACTCCAAGCATGGCGCACTGTTTGGCGCCTACGGGGAGTGAAGGAGTGAGTATCCGGTATCAGCGCTCTTCCGGGTGGGCGGTGAACGTGTAGGGCGGCTCGATGTTGACGCTCACCGAGACGATGCGGTCGATGGCCGCGCGCAGCCGCTCGGAGAAATAGTGGTCAAGTTTTGCTTCGAGTTCGGCGGAGCGCTCCTCGCGCGTCGTCACGTCGAAAACGACGGCGAAGCTGTCCTGCTCGCCGATCAAACGCAGGTCGTGGAAGGTCTCCACCTCGTCGGTTTGTGCAACGATTTCCTCCAGCAGTTGTTTCACCTTCTCGTAGCAAGGGTGGGCGTCGTTGACCGGATCGACGTGGACGGTGACGCTGCCGTGCCGGCCCTGGCTCACCTCCTGCTGGACGCGCTCGGCGACGTTGTGGGCTTGCCAGGCCGTGAGCGCCGCGCTTACCTCGGCGTGCAACGAGATCAACTTGAGTTCGCCATAGCGGTGCATGACGACGTCGTGGATGTCGCGCACCTCGGGAACGCTCATCGCCAGCTTGCGCACCTCGTCGAGTTCGTCTTGCGTCGGCGCCAGACCCATCAGCGGATCGGAAGCGCCGCGGATGATCTTCCAGGCCACCCAGAAAAGAATCGCCGATACGCCGAGGCCCATCCAGCCGTCGAGGGCATGCAGCCCGAAGCGGCCGGAGAGCATGCCGATGAGCGCGAGGAGCGTCGCCCAGACGTCGGTCATGTGATGCCAGAAGTCGGCTTCCACCGCTTGCGAGCCGGTTTCCGCCGCCAGCGCCTTGGCGAAAAAGCTGTTCCAAAGTTTGATGAGCACCGTTCCCGCCACGGCGATAAGCGCCCAGTTCGGCGCGTCCACCGCCGCCGGATTCAAGATGCGCGATGCCGACTCCAAACCGAACTCGAAAGCCGCAACGCCCAACAGCATGCCGATGACGATGGTGACGATGTGCTCGACGCGGCCGTGGCCGAAGGGATGCTCGCGGTCGGCCGGCATGCGGGAGATATAGGCTCCGACGACGAGAACAATCGAGGTGATGCAATCGGCGAGCGTATGTACGGCGTCGGCCAACAGCGCGATGCTTCCCGATAGCCAGCCGATCGCACCCTTGACAACCGCGAGGATGGCGTTGAGAACGATGCTGACATAGCCTTCGAGAAGGATGAGGCGACTGCGCAACACCGCCTCTGGCTGGTTTTCGGCGCGCTGTCGTACAACTCGAATAAACTGGCGGCTGATAGGGTCCACGCAAACACCTCCCCGTTGGGAGTTTCATGATAGCGCACGGCCGTCCGGAAGTCACTAAAACACCACTCTTTTCGCACCGTTAGACGTGACTATCGAATGTAGAGGCTGCTGTCTGATAACTCGGGCGGCGGATCACTCTTTCACGATCAGGCCCACCGGACAGTGGTCCGAACCCATGACGTGAGGGAGGATGTAGGGTTTCACAACCTTGGGCAGGAATTCCCTGTTCACGCAGAAATAATCGATTCTCCAGCCCACGTTCCGTTCACGCGCGCCGCTTCGATACGACCACCAGGTGTAGTGGCCGGGGCCGGGCTCGAAGTGGCGGAAAGTGTCGATGTAGCCGGCGGCGAGGAATTTCGTCATCGCCTCGCGCTCCTCGATGTAGAAGCCGGGACTGTCTTTGTTGTCGTCGGGCCGGGCGAGGTCGATGCGTTCGTGGGCGACGTTGAAGTCGCCGGTGATGACGACGTTTTGCTTCTTCTTGCGCAGGTGGTTGCAGAAGTCGATCATCGCGTCGATGAAATCCAGTTTGTAGGGAAGACGGGCGCGCTCGTCCTGGCTGTTGGGAAAATAGGCGTTGACCAGCGTGAAGCCGTTGAAGGTCGAAACCTGGACGCGCCCTTCGCGGTCGAACTCTTCCGCGCCCATCGGCGCGATGGTCAGCGGCTTGAGGCTCGACTTATAGAAGGTCCCCACGCCGCTGTAGCCCTTCCGCTGGGCGGCGCACCAGGCGGTCGCGTAACCATCGGGCTCCAGCAGCGCTGGGGGAAGCTGGCCGGGATGAGCCTTGGTTTCCTGGAGGCACAGGATGTCGGGCTGCTCCTCGTGCAACCAATCGAGAAATCCTTTGTTGAGAATGGCGCGGACGCCGTTGACGTTCCACGAGAGCAATTTCAGCATGCGAGTTTCCTTGCCGCTTGAGATTGGGATGGGAGGATTATAGCGAATCCGCCTCGCTTGCCAAGCGCGGAGTCGGCGTTGAGTCAAAACACCGTGGAAAGGGCATCGACGGCCAGGGAAAGGGCCATCGCCAGCATGATGACGCCGGAAAGCAGATCGGAGAGTTGGCGATGTTTCCGCCAAAGCTGTCCGATGCTTCCGCCGAGCAGAAGCAGGCCGGGGAAAGTGCCCAGGGCGAAGGCGGCCAGAAATAGAGCGCCCGAAGCGGGGCTTGCCGCCGGCAGCGCTCGCGCCAGGGCGGCATAGGACAGGCCGCAAGGAATCAAACCGAAAAACATGCCCAGCCCGATGAAACGCCGCGCGCCGTTTTGCTGTATGGCGCGCTGTTGAATGATCTTGGTTCCGGGGATGCCGCCGGACAGCGGCGCCGTCGCCCATTCGGGCTCGCGGATCAGACCGAGGCGCACCAAGGCGAAAAGAACGAGCAGCAGCGCGGCGAACAGCGAAACCATCGCCTGGAGGCGCGCCAGACGATCCAGATCCGACCCGCCGCTCAGCGCGAAAAGGCCGCTTCCCAGCGCGCCGACAACCGCCCCGAGCGCCGTGTAGGTGAGACCCCGCCCCAGATGATAGGCGAAATGGGCGCGCCAACGGTTGTCGCGGGCGGTGACGGCGAGGACGAGCGGCCCACACATGCCGATGCAGTGCCCCGCTCCGAGGAGGCCAAGCATGAACATCGCCGTGAGATCTAGCAAGGAAGGCATGGAGAATCGCTGCGCCTTGTCGCTGTTGGTGTTCTCCTACTCCAAAAAGTCGGTCCTCGCAAGGGCGAGGCTTGCGCCTATGTGGAATCGAGTTTCAATTGGTCTGCAATTTGGTCAATAAAGTAATTACACAAACGTAAAACCCCGTGGATTTCGCTCATCGGCGATGGTATACTTCCGATTAATAAGCCAATGAGGTGGGCAGTAACCCAGGAGCAGCCATGGCCGGCAACCCGGAACATGATCTCGAACAGCGCATGAAAGTCAGCATGGCTGAAACGCGGGTGCTGGACAAAGATCCCTTCATCAACGCGCCCGTGCAAGTCGGGATGGACCTCTTCGTGGAAATGAAGATCGGTTCCAACCGCCATAAAATCCGCACGCAGCTCGTCGGCTTCCGCCGCGGCGAATATCTCATTATCGGCACGCCGCGCGTCGGAAGCAGCCTGGTGACATACGCCGACAAGCGGGCGATGGTGATCCGTTACTTCCTCGATGGCGCCGCTTATGGTTTCGCGGCTGAAGTGCTGCGGACGATGGGCCCTCCGTTCAATCTGACGTTCCTCAAATTTCCCGAAACCATCGAGCAGATGACCTTGCGCAAAAGCCCGCGCATCCCCGTGGTCATCCCCATCAATCGCGAAGGCGGCAACGTCGAGCGCGAGGCGATCGTCAATCTGAGCGCTTCCGGTGCGCTTTTGCAGATGAATGAGGCCGTGGCCGTAGACAGCAAGATCGAAATCAGCTTCACTCTCCCGAGCGGAATCTCGATACAGAACATGGTGTGCATCGTGCGCCGCTCCGAGGCGTCTCCCAATCGCGTGCTGGTCGGCGTGCAGTTTGATGAAACCCATGCGCAGTACGCCGCCATCGGCGAATACATCGAGGTCTTCATCGCCAGCGTGAGCTCGTCCTTATAGCGTTGCCGCGCCAGATTTTTTTCCGAGAGAAAATTGACCTGACCGAAAGGCTAGTCGCCGCGCACCTTCGCCCGCTTGCGCAGCCAGTTGAGCATGTAGGGCCAGATGTCCTCCTTGGAATGCTTACCCAGGGTCAGATCGACGTGGCCGTAATCGGTGCGGTCTTTCATATTGATCTTCTGACCGTCGCGCATCATGTAGCCGTGCGTGCCGAAGGCGCGCAGTTCTTTGTCGGTCGAAGAAACGTTGTCGTAGATGATCTGCATGTTTTCGACCGAGGCCATGGCGTCCACGGCCCCGCCGACGATCAAGAGCGGCGTGTTCACCAGAAAGAGGTTTTCGCGGTAGTTGATCTTTCCGTCGGAAGAACAGAAGTCGCCGACGAGAATGTACTCCATGAAATCGCGCATCACGCCCTGCGCCATGTTGTCGATGCCGTCTTTGAGATAAAGCATCTTGTTGTTGACGTCCATGTTGCGCCAGTTCCAGAAATGGTAGGTCAGCGGCGAATCGAGAACGAAGCGCAGCACGCTGAGCCAGTTGGCGAGATTGTCGGTCGGGATGTAAGGCAGGCGCGGCAGAAACGTAAGCTTGTAGGCCAAGGCCAGGGCGATCAGCGACGGCTGATTGAACACGATCGGCGAACCGACGGTGACGCCGCCGCGCACCAGCGAAGCGTCGTAGATGTTTTTGTCTTTCGCCAGGCCGGCCGAAATCAGATAGGCCAGAAGCAGCATGCCGCCCATCGAGTGGCCGACCCAGAGAAACTGCCGTTGGCCCGATTCCTCCAGCACTTTGTTGATGATCGCCGGAACGTCGAAGTCGAGGAAGGTCTGCACGTTCCAGTTGTAGCGTTCCTTCAAATGCAGGCTTTTGCCGTGGCCGCGCAATTCGGCCATGTAGACGTCGAAACCGTTGAGGGCGAGGTAATCGACGAAGCTGTTGCCGAGCGCCTGATCGAGCACGAAGCGCGTTTCGGCCAGCCCCGGCAAGCAGAGAATGGGGTAGAGGTTCTTGCTTTTGACGCGCGGATGCTTGTTGGTGATCGTCAGCGTGATGTCGTCTTCGGTGATGACGGAGATGCTTTTTTTGGAGATCTTTTTGAAGATGTAATCATGCCGTTCCTCGGGATAGAAGAACGGCGAGGGCGCCGGATTGAGAACGCGATAGAGCTTCTGAATATGAGAGACGCTGCCTGATGTGGGCGTCTTGGTGGTTTCGCGGGCCGCTGCGGCGATCCGGGCGATCGATTGTCTTATCCTAGCCAACCATGTCCTCAAAGATCGTAAGCCTTCCGATTTCCACAACCTCTCAGCCATGTTGCCAGTCGATAGGTTCATTATACTTGTTCTGGTGCGATGCGTCAACACTATGAGATTGAAAATTCCTGCTTTTACGGGAAGTTGCAGAGAGATTGCCTCAGCTTCAGACGGTTGAAAAAACGACGATTCCCGCCACGATCAGCGTTGTGCCGAAGAGATGATCGCGGGTGAGTTTTTCCTTGAGGAGGAGCGCGGAAAGCAGAACGACGGCGGGAAAAACGAGCGACGTCCAGGCGGTAAAGGCGCGCAATGGCATGGCCTGCATGACGTAGACGCTAAGCACGGTGACGACCAGGAATATTAAGTAGCCTGCCACGGAGCGAGGATGGAGAAGGGAGCGCCAGAACGTTTCACCTCTCGCCGAACCGCTGCGCAAAAGCAGTTGCCCGAAGGCGTTGAGAACAATGAGCATGGTCAAGGCGCAGGTGTAAGCGGTCATGACGGGCGGCTCCGAGCGATGCGCCCCACGCCGGTCATGATCAGCAGGATCCCGGCGATGTGGGCATAATGGATGGTCTCGTTGAAAATCAGCCAGGCGGACAGCAGGTTCAAACCGAACGTAAGGCTCATGAATGGATAGGCGAACGAAAGGGGGAGCCGGCGCAAAGCCATGATCCACGTGCCGGTCTGAGCGATAAGCGCCGCCAGCATTCCCGCGAACCAGGGGTTTGCGACGAACGCCGACCAGTCGCCGCCGAGCGAGGTCAGCGCCGCTTGCTTCGCGCAGGCCGTCGCAACGGATTGCAGCAGAATGGAGAGCAGAATCCAGGTCATGATCCCACCTGAAAAGCCTCAAGGGCAGCGCTCGCGGAAATTTTTGCCTCGGAGCGCGTCGCACGAATCGTAGCGGCAGGCTCGCGTGATGTCAAACGCCGGTTCCGACCCCAAAAATGAAAACCGGGAAGGCATGCGCCTTCCCGGCCGGGTATCGAGGCCAAAGCGGTTACTTGTTGGAAATCTCTGCCTCGATGCTGATTGTCACGGTATCGCCGACCAGGGCCACGCCTTCCATCAGGTTGTTCCATTTCAGGTTGTAGTCGAAGCGGTTGAGCTTGCCGACGAGCGTGTAACCGGCGCGCAATTGCTCGCCCTGGCCGAAATTGGCTTTCTGCACGCCGACGTATTCGCCGGTGAACGTAATCGGCTTGGTCGCGTCGCGAATCGTGAGGTCGCCTTCGACCGTCACGATGTTGCCGTTGAACTTGATCGATTTGGCTTTGAACTTCATTTCCGGGAACTTTTCGGCATTGAAAAAGTCGTCCGAACGCAGATGCTTGTCGCGGGCGTCGATGCCGGTGTTGATCGAGGCGGTTTTGATCGTCGCTTCCAGGTCGGTGATTTTGCCCGTTTCTTTTTCGGCCTGAATCTTGGCGGCGAACTCGCCGAACTTGCCTTTGACGTTGCTGATGCCGAGATGGCGGACGGAAAAACTCACCCCGCTATGGGCGGCGTCGAGCTTCCATTCGACCGGCTTGGCCGGCTCGGCCGGTTCGGCCCAGGCGGAAAAAGCCAGGAAAAGCGAAACAATCGTAAGAATCAGAATCTTGCGCATGTTTTCCTCCCTCCGAAGGCGCCTTTGAATTTTGCCCGTCCCAATCCGGACGGAATACGTTCTCATGTGGTTCAGAAACTGAACCTCAAATGCCTACCTTAAAGAGGAAAATCGGGGGAGATTTGTTCCCGAAGGTGGGGATTCTTGCGGAAACTTTCTCAATTCAACCGGATAGTCGATTTATCTGCTTGGTTTTTCTAATGATTATTCTATGGCTCTCCGTCTTTGCGGCTGTATGGAACGTTCGTCGCCACGAAAGTCCCCTGGCCGGTGGCGATCAGCCGCCCGTCCCCGCCGCGCACTTCCATGGCGGCCGTGGTGATCTGGCGGCCCAGCCGGATGATCCAGCCGATCGAGGTCAGTTCCTCATTCGCGGCCGGTTCAAGCAGGCGGACGGTGAATTCCACCGTCGAGATCCAGTTTTCGTAATACTGAGCCGTCGTGAACCACCCGGCGTTGTCGAGCAGAGTGGCGATGACGCCGCCATGAATGCCGTCCAAGGCATGATCGAAATTGCGGTTGTGGGGCAGGCGGAAAATGGCGCGGTCTTCGGCGTCGTAATGGATCTGCATGCCGTAGCTTTTGCAGATCCGTGAGCCGGTATAAAGTTTGACGAGAAAATCCTGTCGAACCAGCAACACGTCCCGCGAAGGTTTTCGCATCCGTTCCTCCCTCGATCGCCGCCTGTTTAGCCGCGGCGGCGCGCGTTTTCTAACACAGGCCCGGCGGGCTGTCAAACGGCTAAGGATGGTAAAGGGTTGACATTTTCTTTTCGGTTTGGTACGAGATGGGGGCTTTTGAGCCGGCCGCGAGGCCGGCTTCCAGTCGTGTAAAGGTTTCCTGTCGATTCGCCACGGAAACAGCCGGTCATGCCCGGGAGGGGTTCGCCCGGCTGGGGGGCGAGGTTTTGTCACATGCAAAAGGAGAGGTCGGATGCATAAGAAAAATCTATGGGTGGTGTTGGCGCTGTGTATCCTCGCCGTCGGCGTCTGGGGCTGCGACAGCGGTTCGACGGAGATCGACGGCGACGCGAGTACGGATGGGGATACGGAAGACGACGGTGAAGCGAGTGATGGCGACCAGTCGGACGGCGACGAGGGGCCTTGCGTTCCCGACTGCCAAGGCAAACAGTGCGGCTTCGATGGCTGCGACGGCTCCTGCGGTACCTGCAACCAGCCGCCGGTGTCGGAGTGCATCACCGACAGCAAGCTGCGCGTCTACGACGCCAGCGGAGACTGCGCGGGCAATACCTGCGAGTACGGCTACACCGACAACGACTGCACGGACGGCTGCGTCGATGGGGAATGCAAAGGCTGCGTCCCCAACTGCGAAGGCAAGCAGTGCGGCGACAACGGCTGCGGCGGCTCCTGCGGCGTCTGCAACCAGCCGGCGGCCCCGGAATGCATTACGCCCGTTACCCTGCGCACCTACAACTCGACGGGCGATTGCACCACCGGAATCTGTTCTTACGGTCACACCGATACGCAGTGCGAATTCGGCTGCGCGGACGGCGCCTGCACCGGCTGCGTGGTGAATTGCGAGGGCAAGGAATGCGGCTCCGACGGCTGCGGCGGCAATTGCGGCTCTTGCAACCAGCCGCCGGCCCCCGAGTGCATCAGCGGCGATCCCGACGTGCTGCGCGTCTACAACATTTCCGGCGCCTGCGACGCGGGCAACTGCAACTACGGTTTCACGGACATCGACTGCGAGTTCGAGTGCGCCGAGGGTCAGTGCCAGCAATGCGCGCCGAACTGTGAAGAGCGTCAGTGCGGGCCCGACGGCTGCGGCGGCTTCTGCGGTATTTGCAACGTGCCGCCGGCCTC
Organism: Myxococcales bacterium; assembly: GCA_003598065.1. Taxonomy (GTDB): domain Bacteria; phylum Myxococcota_A; class SURF-8; order SURF-8; family SURF-8; genus SURF-8. The sequence continues at coordinate 41,106 of QZKR01000058.1, forward strand.
CGAGTGCGTCAGCGACACGACGATCCTCGTTTACGAGGCGACGGGCGACTGCAACGACGTAACCGGCCTTTGCGCTTACGAGTCGAACGTCGTCCCCTGCGAGTTCGGTTGCACGGACGGCCTTTGCAACAATTGCACGGCGGCCTGCGAGGGCAAGGAATGCGGGCCGGACGGCTGCGGCGGCAATTGCGCCGAGGGTTGCGAGTTGCAGGTTGAGGCGTGCTCGGTCGAGGGAACGTGCCTCTGCGTCTACGATCCCTGCGAAGCCCTCTGCTGCCCGCAGGGCGACGTCTGCACCGGCGGCGCATGCTGCACCCCGGCCGGCGAGTGCCCCGAGGCGGTGGAGTGCGGCGGCTGGACGGATAGCTGCGGCGTCGCGCACGTTTGCGATCCGTGCCTGAACGGCTATTCCTGCGTCGATAATTCCTGCGAATGCCTGTCGCCGAAAGTCGAGTGCAACAGCGTCTGCTGCCAGACGGGCGCGATCTGCTACAACAACAACTGCTGCGTCGCCGATTGCGCCGGCAAGCAGTGCGGCAACGACGGCTGCGGCGGGTCCTGCGGAACCTGCGGCGCCAACGAGTCCTGCAACGCCGAAGGGCAGTGCATCTGCGCCGGCGTGGAATGCAACGGCGTCTGCTGCGCCGCCGGCGCGGTGTGCCACAACGACGCCTGCTGCACGCCGGCCTGCACCGGCAAGGAATGCGGCTCCGACTCCTGCGGCGGCATCTGCGGCATCTGCGGCGACAACGAAACCTGCGCTCCGGACAGCCAGTGCGTCTGCGCCGACGTGGAATGCGACGGCGCCTGCTGCGAGATCGGCGAAGTTTGCCATGAAGACGCCTGCTGCATGCCGGACTGCGACGGCAAGGATTGCGGCCCGGACGGCTGCGGCGGCTCCTGCGGCGCTTGCGACGCCAACGCCACTTGCACCGTCGAAGGTCTGTGCGACTGCGACTTCGAAGCCTGCGTCGATGCCTGCTGCACTGACGGCCAGGTGTGCTTCGAGGACGCCTGCTGCACGCCGACTGCTTGCGGAGCGAAGGAATGCGGCACCGACGGCTGCGGTACGTCCTGCGGGACTTGCGAGGCGAACGAGACGTGCAGCGTGGCCGGAGTGTGCGAATGCCCGAACGTGGTGTGCAACGCCGCTTGCTGCGCGGCTGGCCAGGTCTGCCACAGCGACGCCTGCTGCACGCCGGATTGCACGGGCAAGGAATGCGGCCCGGACGGCTGCGGCGGCACTTGCGCCCCCGGCTGCGAGCTGCCCGATGTTTGCAACGACACGACCGGCCAGTGTGAGTAGGCCGGAAAGCGACTGACAAGGGAAGGCGGGCCTCGGTCCGCCTTCCGCTTTTTATGGGGAAGAATTATTCGGACAGAATGCGTGCGACGATCGGCGAGGGATCGCGTTGTTGCGGCTCCAGGTCGTCGGAACTGTAAACGCTGTCGAGATCGCGCACGCCGACGCAGATCGGCCCCAGCGAACAGGATCGGCATTTGAGCGCTTTGGCGAAGAACCAGAGGTTTGTCGGCAGCGAACCGCGCTCGTCGAGAAATTCCACCGTCCGCGCTTCTCCCTTGACCAGCGCCCGCGTTTCCGTGGCCGCGAAGGCGTAGTCGCCAAGCAGGCAGGGCGGATAGAGATCGATGCGGAACGTCCGGCCGCTTTCGTCGAGGAAGCGCATCGCCGCCAGCAGCGAAGCCTGACAGTCTTTGAGACGCGGAATCACGTCGGGATGCTCGGCGACGCGGTTCTGGCGCGGATCGAGAAAGTTGTAGCTGAAGTGCCGCACCCGCGGGAAACGCTCGACGATCCAGCGGGCGGTGTCGGCGAGGTGGTCGGCGTTGTGGCGGCAGATCGTCTGGTTGATGTCGATGCGCAGCGGCAGGCTCCGCGCGCGATGCAGGGTGCGGATGAGATTGGCCAGCGAGTCGCGATTGCCCGTGAGCAAAGCCTGCAGCCGGGGCTTATGGGTGTGGATCGAGAGGTGCAGGTGGCGCAGCCCCGCGTCGAGCAAGGAGTCGAGATAGGCGGGGTCCGCCGTGCGTTGGCCGTTGGTGATGATCCGGCAGGCCAGGCCCGTCGCGTTTGCGTAGCGGATCAGATCGGGCAAGGGTTCGTACAGCGTCGGTTCGCCTCCGGTGAGGATGACGCCGTCGTAACCATCCCGCTTGAATTTGTCCGCCAGCGCCCTGGCGTCGTCGAAGGACAATTCGCGGTCGTTTTCCGGGTTCGAGCAGAACCGGCAATGCTGGTTGCACGTCCGAACGACCTGGATGTAGCCGAGGCGAGCCATCCGTGAAAATTCCCTTCAATACCTGTCGGAGTTCAGTCTAGCGGCGCGGCTCGCATTGCGGCAAGGCAAATCGTCAAGGAAGGGTCGGTACGACCCCCTCCCGGCGGCGTTGACTTTCAGCTCCGATTCAGGCAATCAACATACACAATCAGAAGTTGGCGTTCCGGCAACCGCAGGGAGGAGCAAAATGAAACGAAGCTGGATGTTGTGGATTATCGCGGCGGCGTGGCTCGGCATGGTGGGGGCGGCGGCGGCGCAGGATGGGACGAAGGAAGAAACGGCAGCCTCGGTGGCTTCCGCCTGCGGCGGAAACCCTGCCGCTTGCCCTCATCATCGGCCGGTCCCCGGCGGCGACTGCCCCTGCAAGGCGAGCGGAACGGCGGCTTGTCCTCATCATGCGGCGAAGCAAACCGATTGCCCATACGCCAAGGCGAACGCCGACAAGACTTGCTCTTGCAAAGCCGGCGGGGCCGCCGACTGCCCGCGCGCGAAATCGGGAGATTGCCCGCATGCCAAGGACGGCGCGTGCGGTTGCCCCATGCATGCTCAGGCGGAGCAGGGCAAAGCCGGACCTGCGCCCGCCAAACAAGGGCTGGGCTCCGACGGCGCGTTGCGGATCGCTCCCGAGGACCGTTGCCCCGTTTGCGCCATGCCGGCGCACGAGCACGCCAAGTTCGCCGCCGCGATTGAATTGACGAACGGCGCGACCTATTATTTCTGCGCCACGGGCTGCATGATCCGCGCCTGGCTGCATCCCGACCGTTATCTAGGCCATCCGAAAACGGACCTCAAGCGCGCCGTCGTTCAGGATTACATGACCGGCGAACTCACCGACGCCGTGCAGGCGACCTGGGTGGCCGGGTCGGACGTCGTTGGCCCAATGGGCCCGGCGCTCGTGCCTCTGAAGAATGCCGCCGACGTGGAGACGTTCGAGAAACGTCACGGCGGCAAGGCGACTTTCACCCTCTCGGAAATGGACGACGCCAAGTGGGAGGCGATCACCGGAAAGAAGGCGGTCCCGGAAACCGCTCCGTAACGGAAGAGGCTCAACGGTTCAACTTCGCGTTACGGGCGGCGGCCGTACTGTGGCTGGCGGCGGGAATGCTATTTGCCGCCGTCGCCGGGCAAGCGGCGTGGCGGGCGATCATACCCGCCCGGCCTGAAACCGCCGGCATGATGGCGGAAGCGGCGCTGACGCAGGTCGCGCTCTGGCCTTCCGGTCATCCCGCCCGTGCGCCCGAACTGGTCCGCCCGGCGATCGATTTGCGTTTTATCCCCGGTCTGCCTGGCGAGGCGCTTCCGCTCCACTTCGGAAAGGAAGGCGAGCCGTGAGCCGCGCCCGCCTCGGCGCGCTTGCCGCCTGGTCAGCGCGCGATCTATGGCGCCGGCCGGGGGAAACGTTTCTGATTTTTATCGTACTGATTCTCGTGACGTTTACGGCCGCCCTGCCGCCGCTTCTGTTTCAGGCGCTGAGCGATACGGCGCAAGCGCTCCTGGATGCCGGCCCCTCGCTCGTGGTGCGGCGGATCGGCCCGGCGGGCTGGATGCCGATGCCCGAAGCGGAAGGCGTCGCGGCGGCGCGGTCGGTGCGCGGCGCGACGGAGGTCCGGCCGCGCATTTGGGGCGTGGCGGCAAGCCTGCAAGGACCGCTGACGGCGGTCGCTCTGGATGAAAAATCGGCCGCTGCGCTGGCGACTCGAAGCGGGCAGGCGATGCTTGCCGCCGGACAGGCGATCGTCGGGCCGGGAATCGACGCCGCGCCCGGCGGGCGGCTGGAACTTGCCGCCGCAACGCGTCGCGAGTTTACCGTGACGGCGAAACTCGACGTGTCGGACTCCATGGCGGCCCACGATCTTGTTTTTCTTCGACCGGAGGAAGCGCGGGTCCTTTTAGGTTTGGAGGAAGGGCAGGCGAGCGATCTCGCCGTGAACGTGTTTCACGACGAGGAGGAAACGGCGATTCAGCCCGATCTGGAGGCTGCTTTCCCGTTTCCCGTGCGGATTGCGGCACGGCGCGATGCGGCGGGCGAACTGAAGGCGCGCCTGGCGCGGGACGGCGGGTTGTGGATGCTGGCGCTCGTTCCCGCCGCCTTGGCGCTGGCGCTGCTTGCGCTTACGGCCGGCCGAGGTCGGCATGAAGGACGGCGCGAAGCCGCTCTGCTCAAAGCCTTCGGCTGGACCCACGGCGACCTCGTGCGCCTGGAACTGCTCCGCGCTCTGACGCCGGCCGCGCCGGCGGTGCTTCTGGGACTGGCCTCCGCCTATTTGCTGATCGTCTGGCCGGGCGTCTCCTGGCCGGCGGAACTGCTTTTTAATTGGATGTCGCTGCCGCCTCGCCTGGACCTGCAACCGGCAAACTCCCTGCTCGTCTTCGGCAGCGTCGGAGCCGGCGTGCTTTCGCCGTGGCTGGCGGCGACGCTGTGGCGCGCGGCGAAGCTTGCCGCCGCCGATCCCGCCGATTGGCTCGCCGACGAAGGGGGCCTGGCATGAGCGGCCTGGCGATCGAATGCCGCGGCGTCGTTTTCGAGCGACGCCGGCCCGATGGCGTTGTTCGCCGCGTTTTGGACGGAATCGAGGCGGTTTTTCCGCCCGGCCGCGTCGCCGCGATCGAGGGTCCGACCGGTGCGGGCAAGAGTACGCTGCTTTCGCTGTTGGCGCTTTTGGCGCGTCCGGCGGCGGGCGAGGTGCGCGTCGAAGCAGAAGCCGCTTCGCGTCTGCTCGCGCCGCATCGCGACGCCTTGCGCCAGCGCTTCGGTCTGCTGTTTCAGTCGCCGCGCCTCTTCGGCGATCTCACCGCCCTGGAGAATATCGTCGCCCCGTTGATCCCTCGCGGGCTCTCGCTGCCTGAATCCTTAAAGCTGGCGCGAGAAGCGCTGCGGGAGGCGGGCATTGAATCCCTCGCCGCCCGCTCGGCGGCGGAACTCTCCGGCGGGGAGCGCCAACGCGTCGCCCTGGCGCGAGCGAGCGCCGGAGATCCGGAAGCGCTGTTGCTCGACGAGCCTACCGCCTATCAAGATGTAGAGGGCGTGCGGATCGTCTCCGAAATCGTGTCCCGCGCCAGGAATCGGGGGGCGACGGTCGTGCTGGCCACTCACGATCCGCGCGCCGTGGAGAGTTGCGCGCCGGACGACGTTTACTTTCTCGCCTCCGGCCGGCTGAAACGGCGATGATCCGCCATCCCCTGCTCGCCGCCGTCCTTGCGCTGGATCTGGTCGGCCTGCTTTTGCTGGCGGCGGCCGGTTATGCGGCGATCCGCGCCCTTCTCGATTGGAACCCCGCTTCCTCCGACCGCGCGCAGTTGCGGCGCGAACGCGAGGCGGAGTATTCCTCCCTCCTCGCCCGCGGCGGTTTCTGGGGGCTGGCGCTCGGCGGGGCGCTGTTCGTCCTCGCCGTGGCGCTGGCGCTGCCCGGGCTTGTGCCGGGCGCGATGTGCGGCGTGGGCGTGATGGAGGCGATGGGAGGAGCGGGGCAACGCGCGCTCGCCGTTCGCGGTCTGGCCCTCTTGGCGCTGTGGGTCTGGCGCGTGCTGGACGGCCTGAATCGTCGCTCGCCGCGCGGCGCGCTCTCCACCGCTTCCCTACGGTTTTTGCTTGTCGCGCTCGCCCCGGCTTTTCTGGCCGTCTACGACACCATCCTCGCCGTCGTCCGCCTGGACGTGCATGCGCCAGTTTCCTGTTGCACGGCCCTCTATGATCGGCTGCGCACCGCCACGCCGGGAGTCCTCGGAGGAACTTCGAACGATACGGGGGTATTGTTCGCCTGGATCGTCATCGGCGCGACGGCGTTGGCGGTCGCGGTGATTTTTTCGTTGCGCCCGCCGAAACGCCTCGCCTGGCCTTCTCTCGCTCTCGCAGCGACAATGGGGGCGTGGTCCTGGCTATCGCTGATCGCCGTGCAGCGGATTTTCGCTTCCTACCATTACGGCGTCCTGTCGCATCATTGCCCGTGGTGCCTGTTTCTTCCCGAGCATTATCTGATCGGCGTTTGGCTTTGGGGCGCGCTCGTTGTCGGTGTGTTGGAAAGCGTCGCCCTGATTGCGGCGGGACGGTCGGCCGACATGCAACCGGAACTTCGAGAAGCCGCCGCAGAGCGATTTCGCCGCGCCGCGCGCCACGTCGCCATGGCCGTATTGTTTTTCTCGCTTCTCGCCGCCGCGCCGGCCGTCGTCTGGCGCATCCGGTTCGGGATGTGGATGGAATAAGATTGAAGCTCTCGCCTCAGTACGTGAGGCCGATGGTCAAGGTGTAGGCCACGACGAGCGACTTTTCCTTTTTTACGCGCGCGCCGACCTCGTTGATTTGCGTGTGGTAGCCGTCGGACGGCAGCGGGCGCAGCGTGTAGGAGTCCACCGATTCCGGAAGGGAAAGGAAGTGCTCGGTGCGATGGCCGACGGCGCACTCGGCCTTGAGCAGCAGATAATGGTAGATGGTGGCGTAGAAGCCGACCAGACCCTCGATATAGGCGTAACGTCCTTCGGTCGGCAGTTCATAGGCGGCGGCGCGTCCGCCGGGATAGTAGTAATAAACGTGCGGGGAAGTCGCCGAGCCGCGCGGATCGATCGGCCAGAAGGTGTTCGACGCGTCGTTGTCTTTGTCCTTGCGCCATGCCAGGGCGTCCGTGATCTCGTTGAAATTCTGCCCTTTGCCATATAGCGTAGTGCTCAGGCGCAGATCGAAGGCCACCTTCCATTCCGGTTCTTTCGTATTGCTCGGAATTTCTTCGTAGGCCACGATTTCCGTGCCGAGCAGGAAACCGCCCTCGTGGCGCGGATCGCCGATCAGGCCGCCCACGGCGATCGGGGCCTTGTAGTGCATGCCGAAATAGGGATCGGCCACGCCGGCGCGTTTGCTGATCGCCGTGGCGAAGATGAAGCTGAACAGCTTTTCCCCCACGCCGATGCCGCTGGCCGTGCCCTTCAGCAGGCTGGACGCGGCCGGGTCCATTTTCGGTTTCTGTTCCGGGCCGGTGGGAAGCTGCATATCGAGCGTCACCACCCACGACGGCCACATTTCGTCGCGCTCCTCGGACAGCGGCGCGTAGGAGAAGCCGATCGTCATGTCGCCGAAGCCGCTGTGCACCGTCTTCCAGGAGGCGAAGCCGAAAACGCGGTCCGTGAGCAGGGACGGACCCGGCGTGAGTTCCGACCGGCTCTGCTGCGAGATGGGCGCCGTGGAGTATTCGCCGCCCCAGAACTTGTCCCGCCAGTGCCCGGACATGGAGCCGGTGTAAGTTTCGGAAACCGAGATCGGCATCTTGATGTGAAATTCCAGGTCGTGATACAGGCCGACCGCGCCGTTGACGATGATCTGGTTTTTGACGGCTTTGTAGGAAAACTCGTTCTGGTTGAGCATCATTTTTTCGAGCGACGACAGCGTATTGCGCTCGCGCGTAATCATCGCCCATTCGAATTCCTGCTTGAAATCGACGCTCATCGTGAAATCGATGGGATCGTTCTTGCCGTTCGCCGCGTCCAGCACGTCGGTCAGTCGCGCCGCCTCCACGAGGGAGGGGCAGGCCAGAATCGCTACCAGGATGACAGATACGGCTCGGACGCGGATCATCGGACATCCTCCGGATTTAACGCCCTCGGACGGCGCTCTCGACCGTCCTCAGGATTGGGCCTGCGCAGACAAGAAACGCGCCAAACGCTCCAGCGCGATTTCGGTTTTCGCGTCGCGGATCTCGCCGCGCCAGCACATTCGCCGCGCCGTTTCGAGGGCCACGGCAAACGGTTCGATCATCTCTTCCATCACCGAGCCGTCGAGCTTGGGCGTCGTCCGCTGAGCCATGTCCACTTCGACGGCGCACACCCACAACTTTTCCGTGTAGACGCCGGGCGAGGAATAGAACGATGCGCCCAGAATCTGCACCGCGCTTTCCTCGGCCGGCAGCCCGGCTTCCTCCCTCAGTTCCTCGACGGCCCTTCTTTTCACGCCGATGTCGCCTTGCTCGCCCTTTTCCAGAACCCCGGCGATCATCTCCACCATGAACGGCGCCGGCTCCGGCTCTATCTCGCGAAATGTCAGCACGGGGCGGAAACTCATCAGGAGCATCACCCACGGTTCGCCGTTTTCGGTCCAGTAAGGCAGCACGCCGACGGCGTCGTAACCCGTGTGCGACACAACGTCAAGCCGGTACGGACGGGAAAAGGTGCCGTCCTCGTAAGCATGCCGCACGGTGAGCCGCTCGATCCAGGCCACTTTGCCTTTGTCGCGCTCCGGATCGCTTGACGATTCCAAAAGTTCGATCTGCCTCAGATTTTTCCGCTCGGCCAATGCGGTTCCTGCTACTTCTCTTCCGCTTCCAGGCGGCATTGCTGGTTCAACTGGGCTTGCAGGAAACTCGTGGCCGATTTGTTGCAACTGTCGGCCTGGCTGAACTCGCTCTCGAAATCCTTCGGCAAAGAGTCGCTTTGGGTTTCCACCTCGCAAAGCGACTCGCACTCCGCGAGATTCGCTGGATTGAAGACGCGGGTTTCTCTGGCTGAATCCGGAACCTCGACGCCCTCCGGAATCGACGCCCGTCCGGCCGGCGTCGCTGCCGTCGGGGTGCAAACGTAGGTTGTCGATCCCAGGTTTCCGTCGATGCCCCCTTCCGCTTCCAGCGCGTCGGAAGCCTCCGATTCCCCATCGAAATCAATGTCGCCGTCGGTTACAACATCTGATTCCGTGTAGCTGAACACCTCGCGAACGGCGCAGCGGCCGAGATTGTCTTTTTTATCGACGGTGACGCAAACCCAGTTGCCGAAGCAGGTAAGCGTAGCCATTTTCGTGCAATAGTCCCGACAGGCTTGAGCATCGCCGCCGCCGCAGGATGTTGCGCACAAGGCCACCGCCGCGAGGACCATAATGATCGGCTTCATGAGTCCCTTGTTTTCCCTACAATTATACCGTTTGCGATCGACTTGACGTCCGTCACTCTACACGCGCCGAAAACCGAAGTCAAGCGCCCCGCCTGAGGGACAACCCCCGTCGTTACGGACGATTTTCCTTAACAGCTCCTGATTTGGCGACGAAGTTTACCGCCCGCCGCACTCGGTGCTTAGCGTACAGACTCCCTCATTCGTCTCGGTGTTGACGCAGCAGGTGTACTGGTCGGGGCAATAAGCAAATTGCACCGCCGCGCCCGTTCCGCACTCGTCGCCGTAACAGGGTTCATCGGGCCCCGCGGCTGGAACCGTGCAACGATTGCCGTTCGGCGTGCTCAGGCATTTTTGCGGGCATTCGCAGTTTTCGTCGCCGGCGCAACGGCCGTTGGGGAAGCATTCGATAGTTACGCCGTCGCCGAAGGACAGGCAATCATTATATTCGTCGCAACGGGAAAGGTCCCATCCGTCGCCCGTTTCATTGCAGGTGAGGATGGCTTCCGTCGATTCGTCGCCCAAGGCGAGGCAATCCGGGTTGCCCGGGTCGTCCGTGCAGCATTGTTTCCAGTCCGGCGTGCAATGGATCACGTCTTCTCGGCAATTGCCCAGCTCGCAGATGTAGCCCTCGCCGAACTTGACCACGCAATCCTCTTGCGTGCAGCATTCCGTGTCGCACGGCGCATCTTCGGGGACGCATTCGTTGAAGCGGCAGATGAAGCCCGCGCCGAACTCCGGATCGATCTCGCAGTCGTGGTCCTGGCAGCATTCCTTGTCGCAGGGGATAATCAGCACGCAGATATGGCTATCCGTGTCGCAGGTGTTGCCTTGCGGGCAGTCGGCATCGGTGCAGCACTGGTATTCGCAGGGCTGCTGGCCGTCGGGTTCGGCGTCCTCGTCGCCGTCGGGCATCGGCGAGTCGCCGTCCGTTTCGATGGGCTTCTTGCCGCCTTCGCAAATGTGATCGACGCATTTGTCCACGCACTCGTCGTCGTCGTAACAGTATTCCTCGATGCTGTAGCAGCGGCCTTCGGGCGAGCAGACCCAGCCGAGCCGCCCCTCGGGGCCGCAATCGGTGGCCTGGTTGCAGGTCGGGCGTCCCGGCACTATGTCGTCTTCGCCGGATGAGGTTTTGCTGCAGCTTAAAACCATGAGGGCGACGAAAGCCGTTGTCAGAACGACGCTCCACACGATCCACCCGCGTTTCATCCTCTTCCTCCTTCGGTTCCGTCTCTCAAACCAGGCGACATTTTACTGGCCGACTGGGCGTTTATCTGCGCCAGGCATTGGCGTCGCCTGCTCGAACCCAGCCGTCGGTTGAAATTTCCTTTCGGCGCAATTGGAAAAATGGGCCGCAAGACTGCAGCGGTCACGGAGATTCGGATGTATAGCGTCGAATCTCCACCTGAACGCCGGCTTCCGAAAGCCCCTCCACCTGGCGCAGCACGCGCGTCGTGGTTTCTTCGTCAAAGTACTCTTCGCCGCAATTGTCGCAAATCAAAGCGGGAACGTTCCGAATGACCAATGTCGAGCCGCCTCGGTCCGCTGTCAGCGTCGCCGTTCCCGGCCGTGTTTCTCCGTGTTTGCAAATCACGCATTTCATGGTCTTCTCCGTTTGAAATCGTCCGACCATTTTTCCCGGTCGGGCCGATATACGGTAATGATGATACAGGCATTTTCTGTTTCATTCAAGGCGATCACCACATGCACGGGCGTATCATTCACCCAGCTCAGCAAAAGGTAGCTTGGGTACGGGTGATCATTCGGATACTCCTCGACGACTTCGCTTTGTTCAATAGCCGTTTGCAATTCCGAGACCGACAAATTTCGTTCCAGCATCCGCGTCACGGTGTGGCGGCTGAATAGCACGTTCTTGCATTGTGTTTTCAGATATGCCACCTGTTTTACCTGATCCCGCTCCGCAGTTGCAGCAATTCCGAGAGAGGTTTTTTTCCCCCTTCGTGCTCCGATCTTTTATCCCCGAGCTAATGCTTAACGATGGGGATTAGAGCGCTAGTTGAATACGCCGCCATCTCCCTCTTTGCCGCCTTCCGGCTTGGGTTTTGTCTGCGACGGCACGGGCAGACGGATTTCGCCGAAGCGCTTTTCGTAGGCGGCGATCTGGCTCCCCATCAGCATGTTCAGACGTTTGGCATGCGCCGGACTCAGCACGACCCGACTGAGCACTTTGGCCTTCGGAGCCTGGGGGGGAACGAAAATGAAATCGAGCATGAATTCCGATTCCGAATGGTTGGCGATGATGAAATTCGCGTAAACTCCGTTGGCCACCGCCTCGTCGGCTACGATTTCCAGCTTGATTTCGCGGCGTTTGGACTTTTCTTCCGTCATTGCGCCTCCTTGGTATGAAACGCTCTCATCTTAGGCTAAATCCGGTTGAATTCAAGGAATTTATCGTTTACAGGCCTGCGGCGGGTATGCTAGGGTCCATCCTTGCACAGCGTGGGCATAGAGCCATTTCAAAAAGCTTTTACGAAGGAGCGCCCCATGCCGGCCGCCATCCTCGCCATCGATCAAGGCACGACAAGCTCCCGCGCACTGATCTTCGACCGCGACCTTAACGTCCTCGGCGTAGGCCAGCAGGAGTTTGAACAGATATTTCCCAAGCCTGGCTGGGTCGAACACAACCCGGACGCCATCTGGGCTTCGGTGCGGTACGCCGTATCGACGGCGATCGAGAAGGCCCAAATCCGTCCCACGGATATCGTCGGCGTCGGCATCACCAACCAACGCGAAACGATCGTCGTCTGGGACCGGCAGACCGGCAAGCCGCTCCACAACGCCATCGTCTGGCAATGCCGGCGCACGGCGGACGACTGCGCCCGGCTTCGCGCCGCCGGCCACGAGCCGGCTTTCACCGAGCGAACGGGCCTCGTCCTCGATCCTTATTTTTCGGGCACCAAGCTGGCATGGCTGCTGGACCATGTTTCCGGCCTGCGCGCCAAGGCGGAAGCGGGGCAGGCGAAGGCGGGAACGATCGACGCTTTCCTCGTCGATCGCCTTTCCGGCGGGACGGCTCACGTCACCGACGCCAGCAACGCCTCGCGCACGCTGCTCTTCAACATTCACAACATGGCGTGGGACGAGGAACTGGCGCGAATCCTCAATGTGCCGCTCGGTCTCCTGCCGCGCGCCGCGTCGTCCTCCGAGGTATACGGCCGCACCAAGGGCCTCGATTTTCTGCCCGACGGCATCCCGATTTCCGGCATGGCCGGCGATCAGCAGGCGGCGCTCTTCGGACAGGCGTGTTTCGAGGTAGGCGAAGCGAAGTGTACATACGGCACCGGCGCGTTTTTGCTGATGAACACCGGCTCACGGGCGGTGGCCTCGAAAAACAAGCTGTTGACCACCGTCGCCTGGCAGGTGAACGGCCGGACGAGCTACGCTTTGGAAGGCAGCGCCTTTATCGCCGGGGCGGCCGTGCAGTGGCTGCGCGACGGTTTGGGCCTGATCTCGAAGTCGTCCGATGTCGAAGCGCTGGCGGCGAAGGTTCCTTCGTCCGACGGCGTGGTGGTTGTGCCCGCCTTCGCCGGTTTGGGCGCGCCGCACTGGAATCCGCAGGCCCGCGCCGCGATCACGGGAATCACGCGCGGCACGACGGCGGCGCATATCGCCCGCGCCTGCCTGGAGGGCGTCGCCCTGCAAAATTATGAGATCCTCCACGCCATGGAGGCAGACAGCGGCGCGAAGCTGTCCCGGCTCAAAGTGGACGGCGGCGCGTCGGCTAATGCGCTTCTGATGCAGTATCAGGCCGACGTGCTCGGCTGCACGATCGTCCGCCCGCGCATGCTGGAAACGACCGTCCTGGGTGCGGCGTTTCTGGCCGGCCTGGCCGTGAAGCTGTGGAACGGCGTGGAGGACATCCGCAAGACATGGAAGGTCGATCGCGAGTTTGCGCCGCAGATGCCGGCCGCCGATCGCGAGGCGCATATCGCCCGCTGGCGGGCGGCCGTGGCCAAGGCTTAACGAAGGATAACCACCGGCGCTCAATCGTTAAACGTAGGAAGGAGAACGAACATGCGTGAAGTCGTCATCGTCGGTATGGCCCGCACTCCCATCGGCTCTTTCGGTGGAACGCTGAAACCGCTTCTGGCCAACGAGCTTGGCGTGATCGCCGTGAAGGAGGCGATTCGCCGCTCGGGGCTCCAGGATTTGTCGCTCATCGACGACGTCCTCATCGGCAACTGCATGATGCGCACCGATGAGATCAACGTGGCGCGTGTCATCGGCTTGAAGTCCGGCATCCCCTTCACTACGCCGGCCGCCACCATCCAGCGGCAGTGCGCCTCCGGCATGCAGGCCGCGATCTTCGGCGCGCAGAAGATCCAGCTTGGCGAGGACGACCTCGTCGTCGTCGGCGGCTGCGAGTCGATGTCCAACGTGCCATACGTGCTCAAGGACATGCGCTGGGGCGCGCGGCAGTTCGACGTGAAGGCGACCGACGCCTTGTTCGAAGGGCTCACGGACCCCGTGAACGGCCTGATCATGGGCCTGACCGCCGAGAATCTGGCCGAGAAATATAACATCTCCCGCGAGGAGCAGGACGCGCTGGCGCTCGTTTCGCAGCAGCGCGCCCTCCAGGCGATCGACAACGGCTGGTTCAAGGAGGAGATCGTTCCCGTGCCCGTGCCGCAGAGGAAAGGCGAGCCCGCGCCGTTCACGACGGACGAGCATCCGCGCCGGGGCACGACGATGGAAACGCTGGCCGCGCTCAAGCCGGCCTTCAAGAAAGGCGGCACGGTGACGGCGGGCAACGCCTCCGGCCTCAACGACGGCGGAGCGGCGATGGTGCTGGCCTCGCTGGAGAAGGCGAAGGAACTCGGCCTGAAGCCCATTGCGCGCATCGTGGCGCACGCGGTGGCGGCCGTCGAACCCGAACTGATGGGCTACGGCCCCGTGCCGGCCATCAAGAAACTGTTCAAGAGAACGGGTTTGACGCTCAACGACATCGATCTCCTCGAAGTCAACGAAGCCTTCGCCGCGCAGTATCTGGCCTGCGAGAAGCTCTTGGAACTCGACCGCAGCAAGGTCAATATCTCCGGCAGCGGCATCGCCCTGGGGCATCCCGTCGGCGCGACCGGCGTGCGGATCATCATCACGCTGATTCATCACCTGAAGCGGCTGGGCAAGAAGCGCGGCATCGCCACGCTCTGCGTCGGCGGCGGCATGGGCAAAGCGACGGTCGTCGAGATGATGTAAACAAAAAAGGGCGGAACCTCCACGGGCGCGGCGATTCCGCGCCCGTGACATTTTATGAGTCGCCCGCCAGCTTGGCGATGAGCCGATCGCGCAATTGCTTCGGATCGGCCGCGCCGCCGGCGGCCTTCATCGCCAGGCCGACAAGCGCATCGAGGACGGCTGTTTTGCCGCTCCTGTACTTTTCAACCAGCGCCGGATGGCGCGCAATGACGTCGTCGATGATTTTCTCCAACGTCTCGGCGTCGTCCCGCCTGAGGTAGGCGGGGTTCTCGGCGAGCAATGACTCGGGCGGTTTGCCCGTCGCCGCCATTTCGGCGAAAAGCGCCTTGGCTGCGGGGGTGGTGATCCGACCTAGATTAAGCAGCCGCAACAACTCGGCGAAGCTAAGCGGCGCCACGGACAACTGAACGATCGTCGCATGTCGTCGGTTGAGTTCGGCGGCTGCCTCGCCGGCGAGCCAATTGGCGGCAAGCACCGGCGGCGCTCCGTGGGTGACGGCGGCCTCGAAATAGTCGGCCGTGGCGCGGTCGGACATTAGAAACGCAGTCTGCGCAGCGGTCAATCCGTGCGCTTGCGCCAGCCGCGCGGCGCGGGCGTCGGGAAATTCGGGCAGGAGCCTTGCTTGTTCGGCGACAAGCGCGGACGGCAGCGCAAGCGGCGGCAGGTCGGGCTCGGGAAAATAACGATAATCCGGCGAATCTTCCTTGCCGCGCATCGGCAATGTCGCTCTCCGCAAGGGGTCGAAGTGGCGCGTCTCGCGTTCGATTGCGCCGCCGTGTTCGAGGATCGTCTGCTGCCGGGCGATTTCGTATTCCAGCGACTGTTCGACAAACCGGAAAGAGTTCAGATTCTTGATCTCGACGCGCTCGCCGGCGCGGCCGGCGTCGTCGCGCAGCGACACGTTGACGTCGCAACGCAACGCGCCTTCTTCCATGTCGCCGTCGGTGACGTCGATCCAGACGAGCAGACGGCGCAGCGCCTTGAGAAACGCCGCCGCCTCGGCGGGCGAGGTCAGTTCGGGTTCGGTGACGATTTCGGCTAGCGGCGCGCCGCAGCGATTGTAATCGACGAGCGAGACGCTGCGCGCCGGCGCATGCGCCGTCTTGCCGGCGTCTTCCTCGATGTGCAGCCGTGTCAGAGGAATTCTGCGCGCCGCTCCGGGAATGTCGAGCCAGCCTCCCAAGGCTAGCGGCTGGTCGTACTGAGTGATCTGGTAGCCTTTCGGCAGGTCGGGATAAAAGTAGTTTTTGCGCGCGAAGCGGGACGTCGGCTGCACGTCGGCGTTCAAGGCCAGGGCGGCGCGGACGGCAAGCGCGATCGCCTGGGCGTTCGCCGTCGGCAGCGCGCCGGGCAGACCCAGGCAGACCGGGCAGGCGGCCGTATTCGGCGGCCGGCCGTAGTCGTTGGCGCAGGCGCAGAAAAGCTTGCTCTGCGCCTTCAATCGCACATGCACTTCCAGGCCGATGACCGGTTTCCAGGTCATGCCGGAAACTCCGGGCGGCGCTTGCGCCAATCGGTCGCCTGTTCGTAGGCCTGCGCCGCCGCGAGGATGTCGTCCTCGGCGAAAGGTTTGCCGATCAATTGCAGGCCAAGGGGCAATCCCTCCGCCGTGAAGCCGCAGGGTACGGACAAGGCCGGCAGGCCGGCGAGGCTGGCCGGGATTGTCAATGCGTCGGCGAGGTAGAGCGCGAGCGGATCGTCGCGGCGTTCGCCTAAAAGAAAAGCCGCCGTCGGCGTCGTCGGCGCGGCGATGACGTCCACCGTCTCGAAGGCGCGAGTAAAATCGTCGCGAATCAGCGTCCGCACTTTCTGCGCCTTGGCGTAATAGGCGTCGTAGTAGCCAGCGGACAGGCAATACGCGCCGAGCAGCATGCGTCGCGTGACTTCCCGGCCGAAGCCTTCGGCGCGGCTTTGGACGTAAAGGCCGTTCAGGTCGAGAGGACCGCCGGCTCGGCGTCCGTAGCGGACGCCGTCGTACCGCGCCAGGTTGGCCGATGCCTCGGAGGGAGCGAGGATATAGTAGCAGGCGACAGCGTAAGGCGAGTGGGGGAGGGATATCGTTTGGACCTGCGCGCCGAGCGCCGCCAGCGTGGCGATTGCATCGCGCGCCGCCTGGCGCACCCCATCCTCGATCCCCTCGCCGAAGTATTCCTCGGGCACGCCGATGCGCATTCCCGCGATGCCGCGCTTAAGCAGCGCCGGCCAGTCGGGGACGGGCCGCCTGGCGCTCGTCGCATCGTTCGGGTCGTGACCGCTCATCGCCTGCAACAGCAGCGCCGCGTCCTCGACGGTCCGCGCGATCGCGCCCGCCTGATCCAGCGAGGAGGCGAAGGCCACGAGACCGTAGCGGCTGATACGGCCGTAGGTCGGCTTGACGCCGACGAGACCGCAAAAGGCGGCGGGCTGGCGGATCGATCCTCCCGTGTCCGTTCCCGTCGCGGCGAGGCATAGCCGCGCGGCGACGGCCGCCGCCGAACCGCCCGAGGAACCGCCGGGCGTGCGGGCGAGGTTCCACGGGTTGCGCGCCGGGCCGAAGGCCGAATGTTCGTTGGACGAGCCCATGCCGAACTCGTCCATGTTGCATTTGCCGAGCACGACCGCGCCGGCGGCTTTCAGCCTGCCCGAGGGCGTCCCTTCGTAGGGCGGCGAGTAGTCCGCCAGCAGGCGCGAGGCGCAGGTGGTGCGCAGACCGAGCGTGACGAAGTTGTCTTTCAGGGCGATGGGGCAGCCTTCGAGCGGCCGCGCCGCGCCGCCGCCTGTTCGCAAACGACGGTCCGATTCCTTGGCGGAAGCGAGCGTCCCGGTTTCGTCTACCGTGATGAAGGCATTGAGCAGGGAATCCGTCGTGCGGATGCGATTGAGATGGGCTTGCGCAAGTTCGACGGCGGAAACGCCGCGCCGACGCAGCAGCCGCGCGGCTTCGGCAAGCGTCAGATCGGTCGGATCGCCGGTCATGATCGTCAATCGTCGCCGACAACCAGCGGAACGCGCACCTGGCCGTCCTCCGTTTCCGGTGTGGCGGCCAAGGCCTTTTCGCGCGACAGCGAAGGGCCAACGACGTCCGGACGCGGATCCAGCGAAGCGGTGAAAAGGGTTTCGGTCGGCGCGACATTCCGCGTGTCGGCCTCATTCAGCAGTTGCATGTAATCGAGGATGCGATCGAGATCGCGGGCGTAGCCGGCAAGGGATTCCGGCGGCAGGGCGATTCGCGTCAACTGAGCGACGCGCCGAACCTCTTCCTCGCGGATCGGCATCGGCGTTCTGCGGCGATCAGCCGCCGCCGAGCCGCTTCAGAGAATTTCTGGCCGGCCCCGCGTCGGCGCTTTGCGGGTAGAGTTCCAGATATTTCGTGTAGTGCCTCACGGCTTCGCTTGTGTTGCCTAGCTCTTCGTTGGCCAGGCCCGCGCCGAAAAGCGCTCCCTGATGATTGCCGTTCATGGCCAGCGCCCTTTTGAAACTGGCGAGCGCGGATGAATTCTGGCCCAGATCGATGTAACAATATCCCAGGCCGGAGAGCGCTTCGGGCGTTTCTCGGATTTCCAAAGCTTTCTTGAAGTAGGTAAGCGCCGCTTTGGCTTTGTCGCTGCTGGCGAGTTGCTGAGCGCGCTTCAACAGGCTTTCGTAATTCTCCGTCGTCCTTTCCGCTGGCGGCGTCGGGGAAGCGGATGGGGTTGGCGGCGCGGCCTGGGCTTTTTCGACCGGCGCGGCTGCAGGCGGAGTCCCTTCCGTCGGCGCGGCTTCGGTCGGCGCTTCCGGAGCCGGTTGCGACTTGGCGGCGTCGAGACGCGCTAAAAGCTCCAGCGAGGGTTTGTGCTGCGGCGACTGTCCGAGGATTTCCCGCAGCAGGGCGCTGGCTTCATCGGCCTTTTCCTTGCGGGCGAGGATCTGCGCCTTTTTGAACTTGGCGCGAATCAGCGACGGATCTTTTGTCAGCGCGGCATCCAACGAGCCGAGCGCATCGGCGAGGAGCCCTTCGTCGGTGGCGAACAGCGCGCCTTTGACGTACAGCGACGCCGCATCTTCCGGAACGGCGCCGAGCGCTTTGTCGAGATGCTCGTTGGCTTTGGAGGAATTGAGCCCGAGACGGTAATAATCGGCCATGGCGCGATTGGCGTCGGGCGATTCAGGGTTGATCTCCAAGGCTTTCGAACAGTACGCAAAGGCTTTTGTCTGCTCGTCGTTGAAACGCTTGCTGGTTTCGGCGAGCCGCAGATTGAGGGCGTCCAGAAGCGCTTTTACCGGAGCCATTTCCTGCTGGATCAGCGGTTGGTCGGGCGCTTTGGCCGCTTGATATTTTTCGCTGAGGGCGCTGTACTTTGCTTCCAGTTCCTTCTGTTCCCGTTCCGCCGCTCCGATCTCCGCCTGGGTCTGCTCGGCGCGGAAGGTCTGGATCTCCGAGAAATAAGCCAGCGGTTCGGGCGCGCCGGGTTCTTCTTCGGCCAGTTTTGCCAATTTAGCCTCGGCGGCGGCGAAGCCGTCCTCCGTATCCTGATTCATCGCCGCGCGCGCTTCGGCTAAGCCTTGCAGCCATTCCGGCGAAGGCTCTTTCTTCAGCAGGCCTGGGACGAACAACACTCCCAAGATCACGATCAGCAGCGCTCCCACGGCGACGCCGATCGCCACTTTGGTCTTTTTCGCCCGCCCCGCCTTGTCGGGATCTTCATCGGCCCATTCGTCCCATTCCCCGGAGGCGTGCTTCACATGGTTCACCCAGTGGCCGCTCGGCCGACGGTCTGGATGAGCGGCGCTCAGTGGTTCAGCTGGCTTGGCCGGCGACGGCGCAGCGGACGGCTTCGTCGTGGATGGCTTGGCGGCGGGCGTCGCCGGTTTCTCCGCCGGTTTTTCGGGTTTCGGCGGCGTCGCGGCGGCCGCTATCGGTTTCTCCGCCGGCTTTTCCGGTTTGGGCGGCGTCGCCGCGGGCGTCTCGGATTCTGGTGGAATCGGCGCTTCCGGCTTCATCGCAGCCGGCGGAAGCGATTGAGGCTTCGGCGTTTGTTCCGGCGCAGGTTGATCGTTGCTCGAAGCGGCGGTCTCGGCTTCTTTGGCGCTTTCGCCGATCGATGAAGGTTCCTCTCGGCCCATAGTAATATGGCGCAACGTCGCCGGCGAATCCATCGTGAACGGCCGTTCGACGGGCCCTTTCGGCAGTTCCGCCTGCTCCAGATCCACCGTCATAGACGGCATCGCCTTTTCAGGCGGGGCGGGGGAAATTTCGGGAACGCCAGCCGCCGCGGGGGCTGGCGAGACCGGAGCAACCGGCGGTTTCTGTTCCTCAACCGGCGGCGCGGCCGGGGGGGGCGGAGCCGATGGAGCTTCTTCTTCCACGACCTGGGGAGCTGGCGGCGCGGCCGGCGCGGTCGGAGGGAGCGGAGCCGATGGAGCTTCTTCTTCCACGACCTGGGGAGTTGGCGGCGCGACTGGCGCGGCCTCGGCGGCGGAAGGTTCAGGCGTGCTTTCATCTATAACGGGCGGCTCGGCGCGGTCCGCTTGTGTGGCAAGCGCGCGATCGACGACGGCAAAAAACGGCTCCAATTCGGCGATGTCCTGAAGCGTTCGCCAGTTGTCCCCGTCGTTGGACAACTCGTCGGTGCGCACCGCCTTGTGCTCGACGATCCAGCGTTGCAGCGTGGACAGTTCGTGGAACGGATAGACCTGGCCGTTGGGACGGCGCAGAAACCAGGTCATGCGCGGTTCCGGCGCGGGCTTGGGAGCGAGGTCCTCGACGCTCACCGGCTCCACGCGTTGTGGGGCTTCGACGACGGGGCGAACGATGAACAGGTTCTGGCATTTGGTGCATTTGACGGCCAGGCCGGTGGCGGGCACTTTCGAATTGTCGATTTCATACTGCGCACCGCATACGTCGCACTTGGTTCGCATGGCATCGTCCCTCGCTTTGTAAAAATACACTGAACGCTATAACACGGGCGGGATAGCCTGCCAAGCAAAAAAATCCTTGATATCAATGAGTTGATAGGGAACTGGCCGCGTGTTAAGCTCGCCGCGCCCGAGCTGCGGCAACGTGAGGGGTGCGCAAGGATGCTTCGCTCGCCATCGCCGAGAATCGTTTACGGTGCGCTGGCCGTCGCCGTCGTCAGTGTGTCCTTCGCGGCGATTTTCTTCAGGAAAACCGCGCCGACGCATCCGCTTGTCGCGGCGGGGCTGCGGCTGGCCGTGGCGGCGGCGCTGCTCGCGCCGTTCGTTGTCCGCGCCGCCCTGCGCGGTCGCCTTTCGCGCCGCGCGCTTTGGACCGGCGCGCTGGCGGGCTTGTGCTACGGGGTTCACTTCGGCGCGTGGGTCACGTCGCTGTTTCTTACTTCCATCGCCGCCAGCGTCACCCTCGTCACCACCACGCCGATCATGCTGGGAATCGTCGGTTATCTCACCGGCCGCGACTCCCCGGGGAAGCGGTTCTGGCTTTCACTCGGCCTGGCGCTGCTGGGTCTCCTGACGATCACCGGCGGCGACGTCGGATTGCGCGCCGACGCGTCCGCCGGCAATCTTTTGGCGCTGCTGGGCGCCGTGGCGATGGCGAGCTATCTGCTGGCGGCGAAACAGTTGGGCGACCGGACCAGCGTGCTCGTTTTCTCCGGTCTGGCGACGCTTTTCGGCGCGGCATGGCTGCTGGGCGCGGCGGCGGTCGCCGGCGTCC
>QZKR01000157.1 GCA_003598065.1 Myxococcales bacterium
GGGCCGGAAACCCCCAGCCGCCGCAACGGAAAGGCGGCGGCGAGACGCGCCAGCGCCCGCCGTTCGCCGGACAAAACCCATTCCTCCGGGGCGTTGTGCGCCGCCAGATCGACCGCGCCCTGCCGTTCCGCCGCCGCCAGCGCCCGCTCCACGTCCTCCCGGCCGCCGAAAAGCGCCGCCATGCCGCCGTCGCATTTTCCGGCTTCGCGCGCCATGATCGCGCCCCGCGCCGCCGCCAAGCGCACGGCGTCGGCCGCTGAGGCGAGGCCCGAGGCCGACAGCGCGGCGACCTCCCCCAGCGAATGCCCGGCCGTGAAATCCGGCGACGGAAGCGCGTCGCGGCAGGCCAGGCATGCGCCCAGCGCCACGGCGGTAAGGACCGGCTGGAGGATGTCGGTTTTCCCGAGTTTGGCGGGATGGCTTTCGAGCAGCTTGAGGGCGTCCTGGCGGATGCAGTCTCCCGCCCAGGCCAGCAGCCGTCGCGCCTCGGGATGCACGGCGGCGAAGGCCAGCCCCATGCGCGGCTCCTCCATCCCCTGGCCGGGAAAGAGCCAGGCGGTTTTCATAGGGAAAGGCCCCCATCGACGACCAGCATCGCGCCGATGATGTAGCTGGCCGCTTCCGAGGCGAGAAACCGCACGGCCTGGGCGGCTTCTTCTCCCGTGCCGAGGCGGCCCAGCGGAATCGCTTTTCGCTTCGCCTCCACGATCCGATGATCCAGCTTCGCCCCCAGGCCGACGTCCAGCAGTCCGGGCACGACGGTGTTGACGCGGATGCCCTGCGGGGCGAGTTCGGCGGCCAGCGTGCGGGTCATGGCGATCAGGCCGCCCTTCGCCGCCGAGTAGTTGGACTGACCCGGACTGGCGTGCTGGCCCGCCAGGGAAGCGACCTGGACGATCGCCCCTCGCCGCGCGGCCGCCATCGCCCTCGCCGCCGCCTTGGTGCAATGAAACGAACCCATGAGGTTGGTCCGCAGGACCGCTTCCATGTCGCCGGCGTCCAGAAAGACGAACGGCGCGTCGGCGGCGATACCGGCGTTGTTCACCAGCACGTCCAGGCGTCCGTGCTCCTGGACAAGCCGCCGCATGCCGCCCTCGACGGCGTCCTTTTCGCGGATGTCGAAGCCGAGGCAGCTGGCTTTCCCGCCGGCGGCCTCGATCGCCCGCTTCGTTTCCTCCGCCTTATCCTCGCGCGTCCGATAATGAACGATGACCGTCGCGCCTTCTTCGCCGAAGCCCAGGGCGATGGCCTTGCCCAGCCCTCCCGAGGCCCCCGTCACCAGAACCACCTGACCCTCGAAACGTTTCATGGGAATTCCCTGACGATGTCCGGATAGATGAACTCGTCCCGCGACCGGTAGCTGTGCTTCTGCGGCTGAATGAAGAGACTGCGGTTGTTGAACAGCGGCGGAGACACCGTCAGCATCCGGCCGCTTTCCGCCGCGCTCGCCCCGACCGCCATTTCCAACCCTGGATGGGCCAGCCGTTCGTCGATCAAGGCCAGGACGATCCGGCGTTTAAGAAGCAAGGACGGCTCGGCGCGGATCACCTCGCCGATCCGGCTTCCCGCAAGCCAGACGCCGTCTCCCGGTTTGGCGTCGGCGTCGGCGAGGGCGCAGGTCAGACGGCGGCGCTCGGCCTTGGCGCGCGCCGCGTCGAGGGCTTCCGAGCCTGGAAAGGATTTGCGGCGGGTCAAGCGCCACTGCAATTGCAGCTCGATGGGATTCGCCCCCGAGCGGCCTTCGTGGCGGATGGAGAAGAACCAGTTCTCCAGGGCGCAGAGGTCGAGCGCCGGCAGAGAGACCGTTTGCATGTCGAAACGCCCGCCCATTTCCAAAAGCCTGCTTTGCAGGCGGCCGGCGTTCTCTTTGGCCACGAGGAGATGATAGCCGAATTCGCCCGTCTTGCCGGCGCGGAAACAGGTCCACGCCTCGTCGTTGTAGAAGGTGAGAAAGGGCATGCCGATCACGCCGGGGCCGGCGATCTCCGCCATCATTTCCCAGGCGTAGGGACCGTCGAGAGAAAGCAATTCGTGGGATTCGGTCAGATCCCGGATTTCCACCTTGAACTCGGCCGGACCGAAGCGGCGGACATACTCGGCGGCTTGCGCGCCGTCCATGCCCTCGACGAGCAGGAGGACGTCCTCGTCGTCCAGGCAGGCGTACAGGTCGGCCGCCGGCTGGCCGCTTTCGTCCAGCCACAGCGTATGGCGCATCTGACTGTCGCGCAGATAGAGGTCCGAGGAACAGAGGGCTTCCGTCAGGTCGTAGGCGTCTTCGCCGACCAGCCGCAGCACGCTCACGTAATCCATGCGGCTGAAGGCGACGCGGTAACGGATGGCCTGGATTTCATCGTTGAGCGTCATCGGTCGCCCCCTCGGCCATCGACAGCACCAGGTCGGTCAAGGTGTTCAGGGTGCGCATGGCGGCCACCCGCCGCACGTCGTCGGGCGGCAGGAATCCGAAGCGCTCCCCTACGCTCACCCACAGTTCGACGGCGTCGATCGAATCGAGTTGCAGGCCGGTGCCGAACAGCGGCGTGTCGGGATCGATCTCGCGCGGCTCCCGGTCGATTTTCAGCTTCTCGATCAGGATCCGCTTCAGCGCGTCGAGGACTTCGAGGCGCTTGTCGATGTAGGCTTCGATCGCATGATCTAATTGCGGCATGGCTTCGTCCCTTCGGCGCGGCCCAGGATCACCGCCAAACTTATCAGATCCGCCGCCTGTTCGACAACCAGAACGCGCCGCGCCCGCCCGGATTCCAGGAGCGAAACCGCGTCCATGCAGCGCCAGAGCGATCCCGAAGCGCGCGCTTCCCCCGGCGGAAAGGAGGACCGGAGGCGTCCGATGGCCCGCGAATCCAGGCCTTCGCCGAGATCCAGGTTTTCCGGATGGCGGATGACGGCGTCGAGATCCGCCCTCGTCAGCTTCGCCCGTTCGAGCGCCTGGGCCACGGCCAGGAGCGGCTCATCCGCGCCCGCCCCGCCCCAGCCGGCGACGGACAACAGCGGCCCGTCGGGCCTGGCCAGCGACGCGTCGCTGCTCAGCACCAGACAGCCGGCCGCGTCCACGATCTTAGGCAACGCGGCGAAGCGTTCGTCCGCGCCGGCGGCGAGAACGACACGGGCGTCGCCGCGCGTCGCCAGCCAGTGACAGGCGTACACGAGCGCCAAGAACCCGCTGCAATGGCCGGCGCTCACCACGCTCAAGGGGCCCTTGATCGACAATGCGCGGGACGCCGCGCCCGCCGCGGCGTTCAGGACCATTTTCGCGAAGGCGTGGGCCGAGGCGGAGGCCGGCCCGCGCTCTTTGATGGAGGACAGATACTGCTCCCCGCTCGACGGCGAAATCCCCGTCGCACCCACGAACAGGCCGGTTTCGGTTTTCAGGGAACTCGTCAGTTTGAGCCTGGCCTTTTCCAGCGCCAGGGCGCAGGACGAGAGAAGCAGCGCTTCCAGGCGATCGAGGCCGCGCGGGTCCAATCCCCGCACGAGCCGTTCCGGCTTCGGAAGGGCGGAATCCAGCCTGGCGGAAAACGTCTCGTCCGCCGGCGCCTGGAAATCCGGATGCGCAAAGCCGCCCGGCCCGAGCGCCGCCGCGCCGAGCAGGTAAACCGTGCGGCGGCCCGGCTCGTCGCGTTCGAGCGGCGCGAAAGGCGAGCCCGGCCTGGCCAGCACGATCGAGGCGTTCGCTCCGCCGAAGGCGGAATTGGTTTTGAGAAACGCATCGACCACGGCCGGCCGGGGCGTCGCCTGGGCGACCGGATCGGCCGGCGCGTGCATGCGCGGACCCTTGAAATTCATGGTCGGCGGGATGCAGCCATGCTGCATGGCCAAGAGGACCGACGCGGTCTCCAGGATGCCGGCCGCCCCCTGGGCATGGCCGAGAAAACTTTTGGACGCGCTCACCGGCGGCGGGTTGTCGCCGAACAGCCGGTGGATGGCGTGGTATTCCGCCGGATCGTTGGCGTTGGTGCCCGTGCCGTGCACGTTGACGTACTGGATGGCGGCGGGGGAAATCCGGGCGTCCTTAAGCGCGGACTCGATTCCCCTGGCGATGCCGTCGCCGCGCGGGTCCGGCGACGTCGGATGGCTGGCGTCGGACGACAGCCCGTAGCCCAGGATGGCTGCGAGCGGTTTCGCGCCTCGCCGTTCGGCCTCGGGCGACCGCTCTACGACGGCGACTCCCGCGCCTTCTCCCAGGGACATGCCCGTCGGCTGGCTGAACGGCGCGCAAGGCTCGGGCGACATGACGCCCAGCGAATAGAAACCGGCGAACAGTTCCAGGGACAGCTCGTCCGCGCCGCCGGCGATGACGGCGTCGGCCATGTCCATTTGCAGAAGGTCGCGGGCCAGGCCCAGCGCGTTGGTGGAGGAGCAGCAGGCCGTGGAGACGATAAGGCGCGGTCCCCGCGCGCCGCACGCCTGCGCGACCGACACGGCGATGCGTTCGACGCCGCTTTCCTGCGCGCCGACGCTGGCGCCCATCACCACGGCGATGCGCTCGGCGCGGTAATGCTCCGGAAAAGACGCCTGCGCCACGGCCTCGCGGGCGGCCTCCACGGCGTATGCGACGATGCGATCGGCGACGCCGGCGAAGACGGGCCTGTCTGGAACCGTGCCGGCGATGCGGATCGAGAAGGCGTCGGTGGCGAAGCGCCCGAAGGGGCGGATGCCGCAAACCCCCGCCTGCATGGCCTTCCACGCCTCGTCGCAGCCGACGCCGAGCGCGCAGACCATGCCCAGGCCGGTGATGACGTATTCCGCGTTCATGAAAGCCGGGCCGTTATTCTTCCAGTTCGTGCTTGCGCTTGACCAGTCCGACGATGAGGACGATCAGGCCGACGAGAACGAGGATGCCGCCGACGGTCAGACCGAACAACGGCCCGAAGGCTCCGGTAACGGCAAAAGCAATTCCGGAGCCGATCAACGTGGCGGCGCCGAGTCCCGAGAGAACCACGCCGGCCGTATTGAGCATTCCCGACGGCGTGGTGCGATCGAAAAAGCCCTCCGGTTTGCGGGGGCGGTCTTTTTCCGGCTCTCTGATTTTTTTCAGGAGACCCGACATATCCTGTTTTTGGGGTTCCTCTGATTCCTGGTTTTCCGGAAACTCCGGGGCATCCGGGATGCCCGGCACTTGCGAGGCTTTCGGCTCTTCCCGCGGCTCCGCGTCGGTCGGGGTGGGGATGGAAGCGCCTTCGCTGGCGAGGTAGGCGTGAAACTCGTTCTCCTGATGCGCGGCGACCGCCGCCTTGCGGACGGCTTCGACACATTCGCTCACCAGCAGCTTGGGATTCTGGTTTTTCAGCCGCCAGCAGGAATTGGAAATCATCGTCCGCATGCTGGCGCGGCGGCTGAAGGGAACCTTCAACTCTTTCGCTTCGGTCTCAAAGAAGGCGACGAGCTCGCCTTCCATATCGGGATTCTCTTTCAGAAACTTCCGGACCTCCTCCAGTTCCTCCGGCGTCCGGCTGTTCAGGAAGGCGGCCGTCTTGAAGTAGGCGCGGTCCAGCGTGGGGGCCATGGCGGCCAGCCGCTGCCGGGATTCCGGGTGCTGCTTGGCCTTGTCCGGCAAGGGTCCGAAGAGGCCGGTGAAGGTCAGCGCCGCCAGGGCGTCGCGGGTCAGATAATCCGCATAGGCGAATTCCTCCAGCGGGCCTTTCGGTCTCGCCTTCCTCCGCCACGTGCTGTCCGAAATGGGGCTCATCGATTCAAACCCCTGGACGGACCGGTCCAGCCATGCCAGGTACGCCCGCAAGTCATCTTCATCGACATCGGACGACTGCACGAGGTTGTGCAACCGCGCCGCCGCCTCGAAGGAGGTGCAGGATGTGCCGACCGCCGCCGCGGCGCCCAACGCCGCGCCGGTTTTCAACAAATCGCGCCGGCTCAAGGAAGGCGCTTCCCGAGAATTTAAATTTGTTTTGTTCTGACTCATTTTCGCTCCTTCCCATCATCCGAATGTAGCACCGATCGAAGAAGGCCGCGAGCATCCGGAGATCCACAGATTCGGCGCGGAATAGGGGGCCACTTTTATCTCCATCGGTAAATAACAGACTGCTCATGTAGAGTGGATGGCGGAGATGCGGTTCAGGTTCGACGAGACTGGCCCGCCAGCCCGGCAAGGGTTATTTTAACACAATCGTCATCGGCCAACGGCAGTTTTTCCAACCGGCAGTCTCCCTTCCGCCGCGCTTTCCGACCGCCGCTTGACATTCGATCACGGATGGGAGTTAGGTCGAAATCGGCGATAAAAAAGGACTTGGCCGAAACGGCCAAGTCCTTGATATTTTTGGTGGGCGATGCCAGATTTGAACTGGCGACTTCTACCGTGTGAAGGTAAGCCCAGCGATTTTTCGCGGCTGAAGAAAACGCCAGGAAATACGAATAATTCAAATAATAACAAATAGATGAGCTTTATCGGCGCTTGGCGCAGTTTGGCGTGTTTTGACGGTTTTTCACCCCAATTCCCGGAAATTTTGGCACGAATTGGCACGGAAGAATACATTCAATGTAGCAGGTGATTTAAGGCTTCTATGATCTCGGCAGTTGGCATCGCAGTCCTCCACCCATCATCGTCACCTTTGCCCGAATCCGCTCTAGATCCGACTTCCGCCGTTTCCTTGCCAGCGCTTTTACACCTCGTAAGGCCAAAATATTCGAACTGGCACAATCCTGACTGATTTCATTGGATTGACCTCATTCTGCGCGCGAATTTCCGTATCAAATCGGGGCTCCGATGAAGTCCATCTGCGGGGGCAACTCGCCTCTCTTGGGGTGCTCCCCTTTTTCTGGATCACTATTTCAATGAACAATGAACGATTATTCGCTCGTTCCCAGTTTTTTTACTCACTTAGGCCTTTATTGTATGCTTGCCACGTTTTTAGATGATCGGTCACGTCGCAATGCGCGCGGAAAACTTCCGCCTGGTGACAGGTTGGCCCGTTTCCGGTGTTTGTTTCAGTGAAGAGGTTGGCAGTGTGATAGACGTCGAAGCCTGCTACAGACGCTACGGACCGATGGTGGTCCGCCGCTGCCGCGCCTTGCTGAAAGACGAGGAAGAGGCCCACGACGCCATGCAGGACGTTTTCGTGAAACTGATCCGATTCGATAAACAGCTGACCGACGACAACCCCTCCAGCCTGCTGTTGCGAATGGCGACCAACGAATGCCTGAACCGCATCCGGACGCGACGCCGCAAACCCACCGAGTCCGACGACGACCTGATCGACCGCATCGCCAACGCCGACGACAGCGAATCGCGTTACTTGGCGCGCGGCATGCTGGCCCGGATCTTCGGGAAGGAGCAGGAAAGCACGGCCGTGATTGCTGTCATGCACCTCGTTGACGGCATGACCCTGGAGGAAACGGCGCGCCAAGTCGGCATGTCGGTCTCCGGTGTCCGCAAGCGGTTGCGCACGTTATCCGAGCACGTGCGCGAACTGCTGGAGGCGTGACCATGACGCCAAACGATTTCCATATCGGCGATTGGGAGCTGGAGCAGTTTCTGCTCGGCGAGCTGCCTGAAACCCGCCTCCGGGAAATCGAGCGGGAAGTCGCTCAAAATGCGTCTCTTAAAGCCCGCATCGCCGCACTGAAGGCGTCGAACGAGGAGATTCTGTCGCGCTATACCCCCGAAATGGTGGCGCGCTCCGTGGCCAGCAAAGCGGCCCGCCTAGCCCGGTCCGAAGAACCGCGACGGGGCTGGAGCTGGTGGCGCCTGTTGCCGGTCGCCGCCTCAATGGCGATGATTCTAATGGTTGCGGCAGTCGCTTACTTAGCCAACCTGAAGCCATTCGGCGATCCAACCGAAACCATCCAGACCAAGGGACTCGAGGCGCACCTGCGGATTTACCGCCAGACGGACGCCGGCCCGGAGCGGCTCGCGCCGGAGGAAAAGGCGGAAGCGGGCGACCGTCTCCAGATCCGGTACGTGGCCGCTCAAGCCGCCTACGGCGTGATCGTCTCTCTCGACGGCCGCGGCTCCGTAACCCGGCATTTCCCACCGCACGGCAAACAGGCCGGCAAACTGGAGACCGGCGGTGAAATTGCCCTGCCCCACGGCTACGAACTCGACGAGGCCCCGCATTTCGAGCGCTTCTTCATAGTCACATCGGCCAAACCTTTCGAGGTCCAGACCGTGATCGATGCCGCCCGGAAGCTCGGCCAGGCCCAGCGAAAAGCCGACGAAACGAAGCTGGTGCTGCCGGACGGGCTGGCGCAGTCGTCCTTTTTGCTCAAGAAGTAAAGCGGTCCTGGAGAATTTGGTGAACATGCGACTTACCGGCGCACGGCTGCTGATCTTCCTGTTTGTTTCGCTTTCCGCCGGCGTTTCCGCCCAGGAAAACACCCAGGAGGTCGAACGCTTCGCCCTGATCGTCGGCGCCAACGACGGAGGCGCCAACCGCATCACCCTGCGTTACGCGGCCGACGACGCCCGCGCCGTCGCCAATGTCTTGGAAGATCTCGGCGGCGTCCCGCCGAAAAACCGGATCTTCCTCATCGCTCCCGACCGCCGGGAATTCATCGGCGCGCTGGATCAGATCGAAACGCTGATCGCCGCCGCCAGCGGATCGGGGCGGCGGGTCGAACTGATTTTCTACTACTCGGGACACTCCGACGAATTCGGCTTGCTCTTGTCCGGCCACGCCGTGGGTTACGGCGCCCTGAAGGCGCGGATCAATGCGATGGTCGCCGACGTCAAGGTGGTGATTCTCGATTCCTGCGCCTCCGGTGCAATGACCCGACGCAAGGGCGGCCGGCGGATCGCACCCTTTATGGCCGACAGCTCCGTCCAGCTCAAGGGCCACGCTTATCTGACCAGCACCGCCGAAGACGAAGCCGCCCAGGAATCCGACAAGATCGCCGGTTCCTTTTTCACGCACTACTTCGTCTCCGGCCTGCGCGGCGCGGCCGACATGAGCAACGACGGCCGCGTGACGCTCAATGAAGCCTATCACTTCACCTTCACCGAAACCCTCGGCCGCACTGAAGCCACCGAGAGCGGGGCGCAGCACGCATCCTACGACATCAGCCTCACCGGTTCGGGTGACCTCGTGCTGACCGACCTGCGCGAGACCTCCGCCGCCCTTTCCTTTGCTGAGGACATCGAAGGGCGCCTTTACGTCCGCGACAGCGAGGGACAGCTCGCGGTCGAACTGTCGAAGACGACCGACCGCGCATCGACTGTCGGTCTGGAGCCTGGCGACTACCGGGCCGTGCTCGACCGGCGCGGCGAATTCTTCCTCACCGAATTCCGCCTCGGTAACGAGCAAACGGTCCAGCTGTCGATGAACAATTTTGTACCGATCGATAGCGAATCGACCATCGCCCGCGGCCTTGGCGCGGTCGAGAAAAAATACACTCATGTGGTATTTAATATTGGCTTGTTTCCGCCGGTCGAAATCAACAAGGCTTTCGATGAACCAATTCTGAACAATGTGTCGCTGAGTCTCCTGGCCAACGAGCAGGACAAGCTCCAGGGCCTCGCGCTGACCACCATCATCAACTGGCAGAACGACGACATGGAAGGCCTCAACATCGCCGGCATAACCAATGTTACCCAGCGCGACGCCAAGGGCGTGGCGCTGGCCGGCGCGGTCAATTATATCGGCCGTGACGTGACAGGTTTGCAACTCGGCGCTTTCTACAACCACACCGAGCGCCACTTCACCGGCCTCCAACTCGGCCTCGTGGACTACACCGGCGGCAACTTCACCGGCGCGCAGCTTGCCCTCGTCGACATCGCGGTCGGCAATTTCAAGGGCGGCCAGATCGGTTTGCTGAACATCACCGTTGACAACGTGCTCGGCGCACAGCTGGCCTTAGCCAACCTGACCATCGGCAACGTCAAAGGCGGACAGTTCAGCCTCGCCAGCTGGACCCAGGGCGATGTCGTCGGCGGGCAATTCGCGTTATCCAACATCACAACCGGTACGATACGCGGCGGGCAGGTGGCTTATCTCAACATCACCAGCGGCCAGGAGGAAAGCCACGGCGCGCAGATCGGCTTTCTCAACGTCAATCGCGGCAAACTGCGAGGTACGCAGATCGGCTTTGTGAACTACGCCGACTACGTCGACGTGCCGATCGGCGTGATCTCGATCATTCCGCACGGGATGCTGCACGGCAATTTCTGGATCAGCGACACCGCCGTGATCAACGCGGGCATGAAAATGGGCGGCAAGTACGTGTACAATATATTTTCCGTCGGCTATCAGCCGCTAGCCGAACGCCAAAATTTCGTCTGGGGCTACGGCCTGGGCGGGCATATCCCGATCAACAACGACTGGTTCCTCGATATCGACGTCATGCATTTCAACCACCACGACATCGAAAACTTCCACACTCGAGGTTTCGTAGAGAAACTGCGCCTGATCGCTGGCTGGCAATTCCACGAAAAAGCCGCGCTGATTTTCGGTCCGGCGCTCAACCTGTTCTGGCGCCAAGACAAAGAGTTCCGTTATAGGGACGTTTCCTATTTGCCCGGCTTCCGGGTCGCCTCCGACATCTACCTCGCCCCTGGTTTCATGACGGGCTTCCAGATCTAACAGGTTGTCGAAAAAAAATCGCCATCCCGAGCGTAGCGAAAGACCGCTTTGCCGGCGGGTGTCGAGGAAATTCCCGCTCTCGCCGAGGCCGGCTCGAAGGGCGCTATAAAATAGGGCCGGGCCGCTGAAGGCCAGGCCAGGGAAGGAGGAAGGGGAAGAAGCCTGTGGTGGGGGGTACGAGGTCCAGATCTCGCAGAGGGCGATTGCGCTGCGAGGGTTTGCTTCCGCTACCTCGCTGGCGCCGACGCATCAGCAGCAGTGGGATCGACGTTGAAGGCGTATTTCAGAATCCCGACCTGGCGAGCCTCGTCAATAAAATGAATCACTCGACCATGGCTCACGTCGGCGTCGGCCTGGAGCACCATTGTCAACTCCTGCCGCGCCAGCAGCGTCAGTTGGTTGCCTGACAGATCGCGCCCTTCCGCTTCCGCGGAGCGGCGTTTTTCCTCGACGAATTCATCGAACAGCCGTTGGAACTCGGCAGGCGCGGCGGCTTCGTCGATCCGATTTTCGCCGATGGCGACCGAACCGTCTTTGCCCAGCAGCAGGGAAAACTGGTTCCGCTCCTTACTGTCGCCGGTATCCGCTTTGGGCAACTCCATGTCGATGGCCGGCTTGACTATGAAGTTGGCCGTGACCATGAAGATGATCAGCAGCACCAGGACGATATCGACGAGCGGAACGACGTTGATTCCGGTGATCAACTCATCGGGGTTCTGGGTCGCGTACGCCATGGAAGCCCTCCGTTTCCTGTGCTGATTCGGCGATTCAGACGGCTTTCCCGACCGTTTCGACTCCCTGACGCTCGCGTTCGCCGAGAAACGCCAGCAGGGTTTTCTGCAACTGGGCCATGTGGCTCATGATCTCCTTTTGGCGGTTCTTGAAATAGTTGAAGAACACCACGGCCGGGATCGCCACCAGCAAGCCGACCGCCGTCGCAACCAAGGCTTCGGCGATGCCCGCCATCACCACCGAGGGGCCGCCCTGGCTGTTGAAGGCCAAATCGTTGAACGCCTTGATGATGCCCAGCACCGTACCCAAGAGGCCGATAAAGGGCGCATTCGCACCGACCGTGCCAAGGATCGTCACGCGCCGATCGAGTTGCTGCTGCTCGCGCATGGCCATCGATTCCATCAACTCCGTCACCACGGTGGGGCCCTTGTCGAAGTTGCGCAGTCCTTCCGCCGCCACACGCGCTTCTGCCGCTCGGATCGCTTCGGCAGCGCTTAGCGCCCCTTCCATATCCCGGACGTTGAGCAGGTTCACGATCTTGCCGGTGAAGGAGGGAAGGTCGATGCGGTTCCGCAGGTATGTCGTATATCTCTCCAGCACCACCGCGACGGAGAGCAGACTCAGTAACACCAGCAGGTACAGGATTGGCTCTCCGCCGATCAGCGCCATATTCAGCAAACGGTCCACCATGGTTTCCTCCTTCAGAGATGTTCTGACAATTGGAGATCGGCTACAGACACGCGAATTCGCGCCTTTCTGGGAAGCGAACACCGATCCGATCCGCAAGTGTCACCCGGTTGGCGAAAAAACATACGGAGAGAAAACGCGCAAAGCCGCTTATCGGTTGGTTGCGGAGTCGGAGTTTGCAGGCTTAGAAGCAGATGGGTTCGGTTGTCCCTCGATTCGGGCCGCCCATTCCCAAGTTATTCCGAGGCATTTATTGCCGGCGGCGTGACGCGCACGTAAAACTCCGCCCATGCCTGCCCGAGCGTGTCGTCCGCGCCATTGTCGCGCACGATCAGCCACACCGGATGAAGATTCGGGTCTTTCCGGCCGTCGGGATTCGTCTCTCCATCGCCCGCGCCTTCATCGTACTCCGGTGCGCTGAAAGGTTGCTCCATTTTGCGTCTGCCTTGAAAATCGCCACCCGTCGAGATCCATTGGTAACGCAACTCTTCGGCTTTCTGTTCCGGGTCGTGAGCCTTGGCCGAGATGGTCAATTCGGTTTCGGCCGGAGTGACGAACGGATCGGCGGCGGCCTCCAAGCGAGCGGCAGACAGATCCGCATCGCTGTGCCGGACAAGCTTCATCTCCCGCGCTGCACCGTCGGGGCCCGATACCGAGATCGAGTCGATGATGGGGTTGTGGTTCCGGTTTTCGCGCCGGGAAACGATCAAGGTGCGATAGGCCAGGCGCAAGACGCCGCGTGCTACATACCCGAAAAGATCCTGCTTCAGAGCGTCCGGATCGGTGGCGTCTTCGTCCACCGCGACGAACAAGCTGATTTTGTGCGGAGACTGACCGGCTTCATTGAGCTGGTATTGATCGTCCTTCGGAAGTGTGAAAACAAGCACAGGGGAGAGCAAATCCTCCGGATCGAGTCCGTAGCGTTTGAGATCATCTTCAACGGCCAGAGAATCCTTCCCTCGTTCGGGATTGACTTCTCCCTTGACGGCGGAGTCTGCGGCTGGAACCCATAAATTCAAGGGGGCATCCAGTACGCCGTATTGATCGGACACCAAAAAGGACGCCCGGACCGTTTCGCCGGGCTCGGCTTCCGGAGGCTCCAACACAACCGAAAGAATCTCCGCCTTCATTAAAAGCGACTGAGACTTGTCCTCGAATTCCTCCCCGCATCCGAAAAAGAAAGCCAGCAGCACAAGCGTGATCAACGCCGCCGCAATGTCGTTGATCATGCGGGTCTCCGCGTAATACATTGCCGCCTCTTTGATTTGAGTCCCAAAGGATCGGCTCATGGTGCGCTCCTTCGTTTTCTAGAATTCGGCCGTGATGCCGAACGAGGGATAAATCGGTACAAACTTGACCGACGCTTTTTCCGAATAATCGTAGTTGTATCTCGTCTCGATCACGTTGGCGTGGTAGTACACGTTCTGCACATCCAGGTAGGTGTACAGAATCCAGGTGTCGAAGACCCATTGCTTATCGAGGCGCAGATCCAGCTTGTGGAAGGGAGCGTTCCGGCGGCCGTTCACGCTTTCCGGGTCGTAGATCGGCAGATACGTACCATTGTCGGCGTTGAGCGCCCCACCCAGGATTTCGGTATACGGCTCGCCGCTGGTGAACTGGAAACGCCCGCCCAAACGCCAGCCTTTGTAAAACTGCCAGGAGCCGACCACCACAAGGTTGTGGGTCTGGTCCATATCGAAGAGCCGGTAGGGCGTTCCAGGACCGTCGTTTCGCATCGAACGCGACACGGAATAGCTGATCCACCCGAAGAAGATGTCCTCGTACCGGTACTTCAGGAACGCCTCGCCGCCGTACACATAGCCCTTGGCGTTGTTGGCGTAAGCCTTGTCGCTGTCCGGCTCGGTTTTGTCGAGCGCGTTGACCATGTCGAAGAGGTATTTGTAGTAGCCTTGAATATCGACCGTGAATCCTTCGACGACGGTCCATTCCGCTCCGCCTACCGCGTGAACGGCTTTCTCGAAGCGCAGGCCGCCGTTGCCGAACGGTTCGATCATTTCGTCCGGATCCGGAACCCGGCTGTAAAGGCCGGAAGCGGCTTTGAGCACGAGCGGTTCGACCACCTGGTAACGCACCGTGGCCCGCGGCCCGATCGAATAGGTATCGAGGTAGCTTTCGTAGTCAAACCGCACTCCCGGAATCAGCGTTACGGGGCCGAAACGCATTTCATCGTTCACATACAAACCGACGATGACATCCGATTCGGAAAGGGAGACCTGGTAGGATTCGTCGTTGCTGAAGGATGTGCTTACGTCGCCTTCCTTGGGCGGGCGGATGATGTTCGCGCTCATTTGCATCACGCGCGGTTGAAGCTGGAATCCCATTCCCAGCGTATTCGTTTCCGCCACTTTGACACGCACGTCCTCGTTGAGGTCCACTACGTGGGCGGTGGTGTGCAGGTAAAACTTGTCGCCCATATCGAACCTGTCCCGAGTGAAGTTGTAGCCGGGGGAAAAATCGGACTCGATGACGCCGTTGTCGAAACGGTAATGTAAGAAGGCGCTGTGGAACTGCGTCTCCATTCCAAGCGTTCCCGTCACCTCGGGCTCGTCGTCATCCACCTCGTTATGGATGAATTTCATCAGATCCACGCCGCCGTATATATCCAAGCTCAGACTGTGCTCCTTCGAGAGGCGGTAATTCCATTTCGCCTGGTAGTCGTAGTAAACGGGATAGGTGGTGAAACTTATATTGTCGCTGTCCATCACCAGGGGAAGAATCAGGTCCATGGTGGAGCGGCGCAAAGCCAGAGCCAGTCCCATGTCCTCCGCGATCGGCCCCTCGGCCATGGCGGAGGCGTCGGTCATGGAAAGATCCACGAGTCCGCCCCAGCGGTCGTTGCGTGGCTGACGGCTTTTCAGTTCCACGATCCCGCCGGTGGCCAGGCCCCATTGCGAACCGAAGCCGCCGGTGTACAGGTTCACCTCGTCGAGCAATTCGCTGTTGTAGACCGATTTCATGCCGAAGAAGTGGAAGAGCATGGGAATTTCGTGTCCGTCGAGAAGAATGCGGCTGTCTTCCGCGTTCGATCCGCGGATCACCGCGCCGCCGGACGCTCCATCGGAGAAGGTGCCGCCGCGCGCCACACCCGGCAGGTTTTCGATCACGCGCACCGCATCTCCGCCGGCGCCGGGCAAAACCATGGCCTCGTCCATACCCAGCACTTGCCGAGAAACCTCCTTCTTCTCGCGCCGCCCATGCACGACTACTTCCAGGGTTCCGTATTTCCTTGGCTCCAGGTAATACACCACCTCAATCGTCTCGCCCGGGCGGATTGTCTCGCTGGTGGCGAACTCTTCATAATCAAGAGTGGGAATGATCGGGTTGTAGGCGCCGGGGGGCAGCGCCTGGAAAAAGAAATATCCCTGGTCGTCCGTGGTGGCCTGGTAATCCGCACCTTTCAGATAGATCGTCAAATCGGAAAGATTCCGGCGGGTGCCGCGCTCGCGAATGTAGCCTTTGAAATTCACCGAGCCCGGCGTATTCGAAACGACCGCCCGGCCAGGGGACTGCGCCATTCCGGCGTCGGCCGCGCCATCGCCGTAATCGACCTGCACGTCCGGTTCCTCTTTCGCTTCCGCGCTTGCCGGGGCGTTCAGCGGCAATTCGTCAGGCGGAACCGGAGGAGCTTTGTCGTCTTGCGCCCAGACGCGCGGAAGCGCGCCAAGGAGCAACAGGCACCCTATCAACGTTGTCAATCGTCGCCGCATTCCTTTACCTCGTCGTCTGTCTGGCGAACGGATTTCGTTCAGGCGTCCAACACAAACCGGAACGGCACTTGGATCTTGACCGCGACGGGACGCTCCCCCATCAGGCCGGGATGAAAACTGGATTGCCGGATGGCGGCAACCGCCGCTTGGGCAAAGGCATTGTCGGGCGCAGAGAGGACGCGCACTTTTCGGACGCGGCCCTGTTCATCGATCAGGATTTCCAGCATCACCACACCTTCAACACCTTTTTCGCGCGCGGCTCGCGGGTATTCCGGCTCCACTTTGTGTTTAAAGGACGGCGTGCGGGTCAGTTCATAGACCGGCACGGGTTTGACAGGAGCGGGTTCGACGCGCAACGGCGCGGAGGGCAGCGCAACGACTTCGTCGGGGTCGGTGAATTCTTTCTCCATCTCCTTGTTCAGTGTATTGCCTACGCGAACCGCCACGCCGCTGTCGCCCTCGGCCAGTGAATCTTTCGTTACTCCAAACACCTCCCTGGGGGGCTGCTCCGGCAAAGCGGGGGGAAGCGCCTGGTTCGGCTTGGGCGGCTCAAACTGTCTCATTTTAGGTTTGGGCGTGGGTTTCGGCTCGGGACTCGCTTCCGGTCTGGGAGCCTCGACGGGAGCAGGCGGCCTATGCGGGGTCATCAGTTCGATCTGGCTCGTGTCGAATTTCTTCGCCGCGATCGGCTTGCAATGTTCGGAGACCGACAAGAAGCCAAGGTGCAGCATCAACGAAAGCAGAATCGGAATCCATGCCCAAGAACGAGATTTCAGCTGGGCAGTCACACGAATCATCTTCCATTCCTTGTTTTGGCGCGGGTCAAGACAATCCTTCCAGGCCGCATCGCCCACTCCAACAGGCGAACACCCTGGGCGGCCGGATCTGTCACCCATGACCCGCTTTTTTTAGCTTTCTTTGCTCCGTTGCCGTTTCATCTGGGAACGGAAATTTTGAATGTGGTTGGAATTACGAAGTATTCCATTTGCGGATTTTGCTCTAGCGGCATTATGACGAGAAACCCAGCGACGGCGACATCCTAGATCATTCAATCTTGATTTTCTTCGAACCTGTTATTACGATGTGCTTGACTGTAATAAACGGAGGCCGAAATGTCCAAACTCACTCGAATCAGCATCTCTCTGGAAGAGGACCTTCAAAAACAATTCGACCAGGTCGTCGAGGAAGAGGGATACCCAACCAGGTCGGAGGCGATCAAGTCGCTTATCCGTCAGCGGCTGGTTCAGAGGGAATGGATCAAGGGCAACCTGGTGGCCGGGGCGATCACGATGGTCTTTGACCACCACGTCCATGAAGTCGCCAACAAGCTTCTCAGCGTTCAGCATGATTTTGTCGATGTCATCGTTTCCACCCAGCATGTTCACCTCGATCACCACAACTGCATGGAGACGATCATCGTTAAAGGCAAACCCAGGCGAATTCAGCGGCTCGTTTCGGAGTTGAAGTCCATCAAGGGCCTCAAACACCAATCGCTGGTGATGACGACAACAGGCAAAGATATCGCCTAAGAACCCTGCCTTGCTTTGTTGACGTGGCTGGGTGACCTCCCTGGCCCTCTCTTTCGTCATTCTTGCCAGTTTCTCGTCCAGTTCCCCCGTAAAAGCCAATTTTTCGTTGACAAGCCATGTCATGGGTGCATATTACGATAATGTAATACGTATTACGGCCGCGCGGGCGTATTCTAGACAACCCATCGCCAAGGAGGTCAATCCGATGTCGATTCAAGCCAAGTTTTCGATTGCTCTGATGTTTCTTGCATTAACCGCTCTTCTCCTGCCCGCCTGCGGAGGTTCCGGAAGCGATCCGGCGGCTTACGTGAAAATCAAGAACGGCTTCGGCGAAATGCCTCCCTGGACGATCTGCCAGTCCTACTACCAGGGAACGCCGTTCGGCGAGATCAAGATCGGCGCGACGACCGAGGAACTCGAAGTCGAACCGGGGCTTGGCTATGTCCTCATGGTTGCCGCCTGGGACGACCCGGACTGCAATCCTGAAAATTGCCTGCCCATCGCCACCAAGAACGAAGAAGAGGTAGTGGACGACCAGCACCGGGAGATCACCGTAGAGATGGCCAACCATCAGGGGCCTTGCCCGCCGGAGGGTGTCCAGCCGATTCCCGAGGAACAGTACAACAAAATCCTCGAACTCTGGCCCGACTATGGTTTTAAGCCTTACGCCCAGCGCACGGAAAATACGGAGTGCCTGTAACCGAACGATCAGGGGGAGAAGCGGAAAGCCCCGTCTCCCCCATGCCCTGCCTTGGAATCAACGATGCATGATGCAATCCGTCCGACGGTCGTTCTTGTGGTTCTCGCCAGCCTGCTGAGCGCCTGCGACGCCGCTTACCCCGAGGTGGTGGTCGTCAACAAGATCGACCAAGCCGTCCTGGTTCGAGGCATCAGTTTCAATGGCTGCAAGTGGGACTCCATGCTGGCCTACGGCGACGCATCCACACCCAAGCATTGCCTGCCGGGCGGCGGACATATCGGCTTTGAGAAGTTCGACCCGAGGAAGTACTGCCGGGAACAGGCCGAGGATGGAACGATTGAAGGCGTCTGTCCCTGTGCCGATGGAGACAGAGAGACCGTCGAACGGGACTCGGAGCAACCCAGCTTGGCCGGGACGGAGCCGCTCTGGTTCAACTATCGAACCGTTTCCGTCAAGAAAGTCGGCTACCGTGAATTCCATGTGTTTGAGTTGACCGCTGACGACCTGGAGCAGGATTTCTCCGTGCCGGGTCCCTACGGGCACTGAACATGGCCGGAGCCCGGACAATAATGGTCGCCCTTATGACTGGGCTTATTCTGATGGGGCAATTGATTTCATCGGGAAACACAAGGGCAGCCGATGCGGAAAATAATGTCGAACCCATCATCGAAATGAATCCGGAAACAGATGGTGATGGTGAAGGCGATGCTGATGAATCCGAGGAAGCAATCCAGGCTGCGCCGCCCGATAACGGAGAACTCCCCCCCATCGAGGTGAGAGGCTCACGCCCGACGGGACCGGACGACACCAGTGACGCCACGAAGATCAGCGGCAAGAAGCTCCGGGAGAGTCCGCGCCCCAGCACATTGGAGGCGATCTCTCAGGAATCGGGGGATATGTACGTGTCCAGCCGGGGCGGTGGAATTCATGGCGTTTCCTCGGGGGCTTCCGGCGGGATCATGGTGAGGGGGCTCGGCGGCAGCCCCAACACGCAGGTTCTCATCGTCGAGGACGGCGCGCCGGACTATCAGGGTATTTTCGGACACCCGATTCCCGACGCCTACGTACCTTTCCTGATCGACCGCGTGTTCGTAATCAAAGGCGGCGACTCGGTGCTGTATGGAACGAATGCCCTGGGGGGCGTCATCGTCTTCGAAAGCCGGCGACGGAAAGAGGAAGGCTTCGAACTGGAAAACGACGCGGCCTATGGCAGCTACAACACCGTGTCGGAGACAGGCTCCCTGCTGGGCAAATGGGGTAATTGGGATTTGGCCTCCTCCTTCCACGTACTGCGGACGGACGGCCACCGGGATGGAGCGGGAGGGATGAATCTGGTCGGCCAAGCCGGTGTCGGCTGGCAGGCGACTTCGGGCTTGCGGTTAACTCTGCGTGACAAAGTACTGCACCTGGAGGGAGGCGACCCAGGAACCGCCAGCCATCCCTTCACGGACCATTGGTACGATGTCGTCCGTAACAACGCTTCCTTCGCGCTGGAGTATCGGCACAAACAATTCTCGCTTCAGGTGATCCCCTATTTTCATTTCGGCGTTCACGAATTGTACGATGGCTTCTACAGCCAGGATTACACCGCAGGCGGCAAGACCGAGGCGGACTGGGGGATTCTTGATTCCCTGCGCCTCATTCTCGGCCTGGCGTCCGACTGGGTGGACGGCGCGGTGGAGAACCGCATCGACGGTGAGAAGCCGAGTGTTGAGGGCATGACGAACTATGCCTTTTACAACCAGTTGACCTGGCGGCCGGTAAAAACCTTGAGCCTCGTCGCCGGTAGCCGAGAATTGTACAACACCGAATATGGATTCATCGTTCTATACAAGGGCGGGCTCAAGTGGGAGTTTTACGACCCCTTGCACTTCCGTTCAAGAGTGACGCGCAACTTCCGCCAGCCGACCATCCGGGAATTGTATCTTCCCTATCCGACCGCCAACCCCGACCTGAAACCGGAATACTCGCTCAACTGGGATTTCGGGTTTGGCCTGGATTATGAGCGCGTCGAGTTTTCCTTCACCGGCTACCGAACCCAGGCCGAAAACTTGATCAAGTACTTTGGCTCGTGGCCCAGCGCCGAGGTAGTCAACATCGACCATATTGTGATCTGGGGTGTAGAGGGACAACTCGTCTTAAAAAAACTGGGGCCGGTGAACATCTACGTGACCGGAAGCTGGCAGGACGTGGGGCGCTACACCAAGCAGAACCCCGGCGCGAAGCTGAATTTCACCGTGGACGCGGGCCATGACTTTGGGAGGCACTACGTCGGCGGGAGCGTGAGCGGCGAATGGGTTCACGGCCTTTACCAGAACAACTACCATCGCGATCCCATGCCCGACCCGTATTTTATGGATTTAACGCTCCGCTATCGTTACGCCGCCGGGGAGAGCGGCGTGTCTTTGGAACCGTACGTGTTTCTCCGGAACCTGCTGGACAACCGGTATGAGTACATCAAGGGCTATCCCATGCCCGGTTTCAACGTAATGGGCGGACTGAAGGTGACGCTATGAGCAGCAAGGTCTTCTCCCCCAGGGAACTCGCCTACGGCGGACTCTTCGGTGCATCGGCTCTCCTGCTGCCGGTGATCTTCCACTTGGTCCATCTGGGGCATATTTTCATGCCGATGTACCTGCCCCTCGTCGCCCTGGCCTTTTTTATCCGCCCGCTTCCGGCGGCGCTGACGGCCCTCGTCGTGCCCCTGCTCTCCGGCGCGGCGACCGGGATGCCGCCTTTCCATCCACCCGTGGCTGTAATCATGGCGCTCGAAATAGCCCTTATGGCGGCTGTCATCGCGGTCATCAGACAACATAAGCCGACATGGAACGAATGGGCGATACTGGTCCCATCTCTGATTCTGGGACGGGTGGTCAACATCGGCCTGATTTATCTCTTCGCCGGGGCCATCGATCTTCCGGCCGGATTCGTTGCCGGAGCGTCCTTCATCGGCGGCTGGCCTGGAATCATTTTAATGCTGGCGGTCATTCCGCCGCTCGTTCGTCTGGCCACGCGGCGAAAAACCGTCCAGGATTTAGAAGGAGAAGACCAGTAATGAACAGCGATCCCAAACGCGATTTCTTCGACGGCATCGCCGCCAAATGGGACGGCTGGGTAAAGCCTGATGTTCTTGGCGCAGCCTTACGCCGGGGGTTGGAAAGGTTCAATGTCGGCCCAAACGAAACCGTCATCGACTTGGGCTGCGGCACGGGCAACCTGACGCAAGCCCTGCTGGTGCGCCTTTCCGACCATGGCCGCGTGATCGCGGTGGACTTTTCCCCTCGGATGCTCGACGAAGCGCGACGCAAGGTGCGTGACCCGCGAGTGGAATGGATCAACGCCGCAGCGAAGTCATTGCCGCTTGATGATGCGTCGGCGGACCGAATCATCTGCTTTTCCGCTTGGCCTCATTTTTCTTCGCCGCATGACGTGACGCTGGAAATGCGACGTGCGCTGAAGCCCGGCGGCTTGCTCCATGTTTGGCACACCGAATCGCGGGAAACGATCAACGCCATCCATGCCGGAGCAGGAGAGGCCATTCGTCAAGACCTGCTTGCACCAGCAACGGAACTTGCCCAGTTGCTCGAGGGCTGCGGCTTCGAAGTGCTGGCGGCGGAGGAAGATGACGCGCATTACCTTGTCGCCGCCCGGAAACCAGGGGAGAAAAAGTGAGCTGCAACCGCTTCATCGAGATATGGGGCACAGGGAAAGGTCCCTTGAAGCGTTACTCGCCCATGACACGCCTGCTCTGCGGGCTGGGACTATTTGTCGCCTGCCTGATACCTTCTCCCGACAGGTTGGCCGGTTCTCTATTCGTGGCGATTACGGTCATGGCGTGGCTGATTGCTGCAAGGCCGCCCGCGCGGACACTCGGGCGGTTGGTGGTGTTCGGGCTGATCTTTTTCACCCCATTTTTTCTCCTGACCCCATGGGTGGAAACGGCTTCCCGTTCCTTGCCGCTGCTTCAACGCTTTACGAAT
Source organism: Myxococcales bacterium (assembly GCA_003598065.1). Taxonomy (GTDB): domain Bacteria; phylum Myxococcota_A; class SURF-8; order SURF-8; family SURF-8; genus SURF-8. Next base: position 21,904 of record QZKR01000157.1, read on the forward strand.
TGGGAAGCCGTCTCAGTGCCCTTGCGGATTTTCTCGAAAGGGTTCGCTTCGCTGTTGCTCTTCTCCGCGACCGCCTCCTCTCTGACGCTTTCCGAGTTTTACCAAGCCCTCGCCAGCCTGCCTCTGCCATCCTCCGTGGTCCTGCTGGTGTCGCAAATCGTGCAACAAACAGAGTTGCTCCACGGCGAATCGGTGCGCGTGTCCCAAGCGATGGCCGTCCGGGGCGCGGTTTCCGGACTGCGCACGGGACTGCTGATGGTCCGACACGCCCCCTCCGCGTGGCTGCACGGGATGATCGCCAAGGCCGACCGCGTTTCGCAAGCAATGGAACTTAGAGGATATGGCAGCATGTTACCAAGGTTCGACCAGCAGACCCTGCGCTGGGATGATTACCTGGTTTTGACGATCGGACTGCTTTGGCCCTTGGCCGCCGTCCTGATCCGATTGGAAACCATGCAATGACGCGCGCCGTACTGAATTTCGAACACGTCGCCGTTCGGTATCATGAGAACCGGCCACCGGCGCTGAATGATGTTTCGTTCGCCATCCATCCCGGCGAGCGGGTCGCCCTGTTCGGCCTAAACGGTTCCGGCAAGACCACGCTGTTTCTTGCCGCCGTGGGGCTCGTTCCATACGAAGGAATTATCACGGTTGGTGGCCAAGTTCTTGGGAAGAAATCTCTCGCGGAAGTTCGATCCAAGATAGGCTTTCTTTTCAATGTGCCCGAGGACCAACTGCTTTTCCCGAGGGTGGTTGACGACGTGGCCTTCACCTTGATCCGGAAGGGAGCGCCCGCTCCGGAAGCCAGGCAAAAGGCGCTCGAAGCCCTGGCGAGCCTCGGCGCAGACTCGCTCGCCGAACGGCCGCCGCACGAGCTGTCCCATGGAGAGCGGTTAAGAACCGCCCTGGCGGGAATCCTCGTCGGAAACCCTCTTCTGCTGCTTCTGGATGAACCTTCCGCCGGACTCGATCCCCCAGCCAAGAAAAGGCTGGCCCGACAACTCGGCGATTGCCCCTCCGCCATGCTCGTCGCCACCCATGACATCTCCTTCGCCCGGCTTTCCTGCCAGCGCTGCATAATGCTGGAGCATGGCCGCATCGTCCTGGAGGGTCAGTCGTTCGACGAGGTGGAAACACGCTGGGATCTTTACGGTCGATGATTTAAGCTCAATAATTCAGCCTGTTAGAGAAGACATGAAGATTGAATCGACGGACCAGTAGAAAAAGATCATTCGAGCTATCAAATTAGAGTGTTTTAAAATAGCAACACGAAAAATAATAATGTTGCATATTCGTAACACCCGTGTTACGTTTCTTTCCATGAACGAATCGCTTGACCATCGCTATCTGCCGCTGATTTTCGATTCCTCCCCTCTCGGCATCTTCACGATCGACGCCGACGGGCATATCACCTCCTTCAACCGCGCTGCTGAAACGATCACAGGCCATTCCCGCCAGGAAGCCCTGGGGCGGCGCTGCTACGAAATTTTCCGCGCCGACGTCTGCCAGCAGGACTGCCCTTTGAAACGCAGCATTCGCACGGGCGAGACCACCCGCGAAAAGGAAGTCGCCATCCTCACCCAGGCGGGCGATGAACTCCCCATCGCCATCTCGACGGCGGCGCTATTGGGGCCGGACGGATCGGTCGTCGGCGGCGTCGAAATGTTCCGGGATCTGTCCCAGGTCGTTGAACTTCGCAAAAAGATCGCCGGAACCTACGTCTTCGAGGACATCGTGAGCAAGAATGCCGCCATGCGCCGCATCCTGGAACGGCTGCCGCTGCTGGCGCAGAGTCCCAGCACGGTGCTGATCGAAGGGGCAAGCGGAACGGGGAAGGAGCTTGTCGCCCGCGCCTTGCATACCCTGGGATCGCGCCGGCAGAAGCCCTTCGTGGCGGTGAGCTGCGCCGCCCTGCCGGACAACCTTCTGGAATCGGAACTCTTCGGCTACGCGCGCGGCGCTTTTACGGATGCGAAAAACGACAAGCCGGGCCGCTTCGCTCTGGCGGACGGCGGCACGCTGTTTCTCGACGAAATCGGCGAAATCTCTCCGGCCATGCAGGTGAAGCTGTTGCGGGTGCTTCAGGAGCGGGAATTCGAGCCGTTGGGCGCAACGAAGCCGCTCAAGGTTGACGTGCGCATCATCGCCGCGACCAATAAGGATCTGGCCGCCGAAGTGGCCGCCAAACGATTCCGGGAGGATTTGTACTATCGCCTCAACGTGGTGCGGCTGGTTTTGCCTTCGCTGGCCGAGCGGCGCGAAGACATTCCGCTCTTGGTCGAGCATTTTATCCGCCGCTTCAACGCTTTGCAGAGCCGCGCCATCCGTCGCGTATCGGAACGAGCCCTGGCCGCGCTTATGGATGCTCCGTATCCCGGCAATGTGCGCGAATTGGAGAACGCCGTCGAGCACGCCTTCGTTCTTTGTCAGGGCGATGTTATCGACCTGGTTCACCTCCCTCCCCTGTTCGAGACCTACGCGCGTCCTGCGGAGCTTGACAATCCCGGCCTCGCCGGCATGGGACCGTTGCAAGCCGCCGAGGCGCAGGCCATCGCCGCCGCCCTGGCCCGCCACGGCGGCAACCGCACGAAAGCGGCCCAGCATCTGGGCCTTTCCCGCAATACCCTCTGGCGGAAAATGAAGCAGCTCGGTCTGCTTCCCTGACCTTCTCCCCGCTCGAAATTCCGGTTTGGCACGAAAGCTGCTCTGCCTACCTTCCGTAAAGCGGAAATGCGGTTGGTTTGTTCCATCCGTGGAACACCGCTTGGCGAAAAGGAGCGAAGATGAAAATCGCCATCACGACGACAGGGCCGGGCTGGGATGCCTCCGTGGACGAGCGTTTCGGCCGGGCCAAAGGCTTTGCGCTGGTGGAAGTGGGAGGGAAAGAGCCCTCTATCTCCTTTATCGAAAACAGCCAGAACCTGCAGGCGGTTCAGGGGGCGGGCATCCAGGCGGCGGAAAGCGTAAGCCGCAACGGGGCGAAGGCGCTTTTGACCGGGCACGTCGGACCCAAGGCGTTCCGCGTGCTGAGCGCGGCGGGCGTTGAGATCTATCTGGGTGTCAAGGGCACGGTCCGACAAGCATTCGAAGCTTACGCAAAGGGAGAGCTGCGCCGCGCCGAATCGGCCGACGCGGAAGGTCACTGGTGAGCCGCACCGACGAAAGGGATGACCGTCAAGTTTTCCGGGTTGCGGGTTCGGTAGCTTTTTTTCAGGTTTGAAACATGGCTTGCAAGACCGATCACACGAACTTTACTTTGGCCGTCGCCTCCGGCAAGGGAGGAACGGGCAAAACCACGCTGGCGATCGCCTTGGCGCTTTCGCTCGCCAGACAGGGCGAACCGGTGACGCTGCTGGACGCCGACGCCGAGGCGCCCAATATCCATCTCTTCCTGAAACCGGAGTTTACCTGTAAGGAAACCGTATCCCGCCCCGTGCCCGAAGTGGACGAATCGCGCTGCACCGGCTGCGGCGTCTGCCGCGACGTGTGCGCCTTCAAAGCCATCGCCGTCATCGGCGACAAGCCGTTACTCTTTCCGGAGCTCTGCGCGGGCTGCGGAGCCTGCGCTCGCTTTTGTCCGGAAGGCGCGATTCGCGAAATCGATCATGAGGTCGGCTGGGTTGAAAGGGGAGCGGTCCGGGGGCTCGACTTTTTCCGCGGCCGGCTCAAGGTGGGCGAGGCGAGGGTGACGCCGGTGATCGACGCGCTTCGCCGCCATACGCGAAAGAAGGGCGTGACCATCATCGACGCTCCGCCGGGGACTTCCTGCCCGGTCATCGCGGCGAGCCGCAAGGCGGACTATCTGATTCTCGTCACCGAGCCCACGCCGTTCGGCGTCAACGACCTGCAGTTGGCCGTCGAGATGGCGCGCACCCTGAAGCTGCCGCATGGCGTGGTCGTCAACCGCGCGGACATGGGAGGGCGCGAGGTGTACGACTACTGCCGGGCGGAGCGCATTCCCGTGCTGTTGGAAATTCCCTTCGACCGTGCTTTCGCCGCCGCCTACGCCACGGGAGCGACGCTTCTCGACGTGCGCCTGGAATACCAGGCGACGCTTGCCGGATTGGCCGAGGAACTCCGAAGGGAGGCGCGGCGATGAAACAGCTCGTCGTCATCAGCGGCAAGGGAGGCACGGGCAAGACGACAGTGACGGCGAGCTTCGTGGCTCTGGCCGGGCAAGCCGTGGCGGTGGACGCCGACGTGGACGCGGCCGACCTGCACCTGCTTTTGCACCCGACCGTCCTCGAATCCGGCGAATACAGCGGCGGAAGCAAGGCGGAGATCGACGGCGAACGCTGCACGCATTGCGACGAGTGCCGGCCGGCCTGCCGTTTCGACGCCATCGGCGTGGACCATCGCATCGATCCCGTCGCCTGCGAAGGCTGCGGCCTCTGCGCGAGACTTTGTCCCGTCGAAGCCATCGAAATGCGTCCCGCATTGTCGGGACATTGGTTCCGGTCCGAGACGCGTTTCGGGCCTTTCATCCACGCCAAACTGGGCGTCGCCGCCGAAAACTCGGGCAAGCTCGTCTCCCTCATCCGCACGAAAGCGACGGAGGTGGCGCAGGCCGCCGGAAAGGGCCTGATCCTCATCGACGGTTCGCCGGGCGTCGGCTGCCCCGTCATCGCCTCGCTGACGGGTTGCGATCTGGCGCTGGCGGTCACCGAGCCGACCCTGAGCGGCCTTTCCGACCTCTCGCGCGTGGCGGAACTGGCCGGGCATTTTCAGATCCCCCTGGCCGTAGCGATCAACAAGGCGGATCTCAACGAAGCCATGGCGGCCGGGATCGAGATTTTTTGCGAGCAAAAGAAGCTCAAAGTGCTGGCGCGGATTCCCTTCGATCCGGCGGTGGTCAAGTCCATCGCCGCGGGGGAAACCCTGGTGGAGTATTCCACGGGGGCGGCCGCGCTCTCGCTTCGCCAGCTTTGGGAACGGACGCGGCTGGAACTGGAAAGCCTGGGAACCTAAGCCATGAATGCCGAACCCAAAGGGATCGAGCTTTATCTGAGCGGCGGCAAATGCGTCGAGTGCGCCGCGCGGCGGCGCTACCAGGAATTGCTCACCCGCCTTATGGCGCTCGATGAAGTCTCCAGAGAGCAGAACGAGGAGTTCAACCTGTTGCGACGGTTCTTGAAATGCACGGATTTCGAACGTCTGAGGGAGGTCCATCCGCTGCTGGACGGACGGAGCGGTCTGACGATCGTCGTGTGCGAGGGACCTGCGCTCAACAGGTTCGTCATGAAAACCAGAAAATGGGACAGATGGAAGGCGTCGTACGATACGACGGATGAAGCGATCGTCATCACGGAACCCAAATCATCGGGAAGGGAAAACGCATGAGCGAATCCTGTGGAGCGCATGGAGAAAACCGGGACCGGGCCGCCGAGCAAGCGGCGCTCGCCGCCAATCTGAAGCCGATTCGGCGCAAGCTCCTGGTGTTGTCGGGCAAGGGCGGCGTGGGCAAGAGCACCGTGGCGGTGAACCTCGCCGTTTCTCTCGCCCAGCGCGGCTTCAAGGTGGGCCTGCTCGACGTGGACATCCACGGTCCGTCCGTCCCGGCCATGCTGGGACTGGAAGGAACGAGACTGAGCGGCAACGAGAACTGGATACTCCCCGTGGATTTAGGGGGAATGAAGGTCATGTCCATCGGCTTCATGCTGGAGGGCGAGAACGTCCCCGTGATCTGGCGCGGGCCGCTCAAGATGGGCGTGATCGAGCAGTTCCTGCGGGAAGTGGAGTGGGGCGCGCTCGATTATCTCGTGGTGGACGCGCCTCCCGGAACGGGCGACGAGCCCTTGTCCGTGGCGCAGCTGATTCCCGACGCCAAGGCGATCGTGGTGACGACGCCGCAGAGGGTGGCGACGCTCGACGTGCGCAAATCGATCACGTTCTGCCGTCAACTGGGCATCGAGGTCCTGGGCGTCGTCGAAAACATGAACGGCGTCGTCTGCCCCAAGTGCGGCGAGCGCATCCAGCTCTTTCCCGAAGGCGAGGCGCGCCGCATGGCCGAGGAGATGGGCGCTCCGCTTCTGGCCTCGCTGCCGATGGACCCGAGAGTGGCCGCGACGGCGGATCGAGGCCAGTCGGCGCTGACGCTCAAGGATTCTCCCGTCGGACGGGAATTTGAAATTTTGGCGGAGAAGATCGTTTCGACAACCGGACCCATTGAAAAAACGAAGGACTCCCAAAGCGGAAAGGAAAAGAAAGCTATGCTGAGAATCGCCATTCCCGTGGCAGCGGGCAAACTCTGCGCCCACTTCGGCCATTGCGAGACCTTCGCTTTCATCGACCTCGACGAGACCGGAAAGAACATGACGGACCGGCGCGATCTGACGCCGCCGCCGCACGAGCCGGGCGTGATTCCTCGCTGGGTGGCCTCTCAGGGGGCGAACGTGGTTCTGGCGGGCGGCATGGGGGCGCGGGCGGTGTCCCTGTTCGAGGAGGCGGGGGTCAAGGTCTTCACCGGCTGTCCCTGCGACACGCCGGAGAATCTGGTTCGCCAGTATGCGGAGCAGACGCTGACTACGGGGTCCAACGTCTGCAACCACGATGACAAGGACCATAGCTGCGGGCACTGAGGAGAGCGGTATGGATTGGACGTTTCGTCCTATCGGGACAATTCGTTCGCCATTCGTGAAGCAAGAGGGCACGCCGATCCAGCCATGTTTTGCCCACGATGCGCGCGGTGAGATCATCTTGGACGAGACATTTGCGCCGGCCTTGAAGGATCTCGAAGGCTTCGAACGCATCTGGGTGCTCCATGTCCTGGACCGCTCAACCTCTTGGGAGCCGCTGGTCAAGCCTTATCTTGACGACGTGAAACGCGGCGTCTTCGCCGTCCGTTCCCCGGCCCGGCCCAATCCGATCGGCCTTTCCTGCCTGCGTCTCGTGGGAATCGAAGGCTCGATTCTCTTCGTGGCGGAACTGGATATCCTCGACGGAACGCCCGTGCTCGACATCAAACCCTATGTGCCGAGGTTCGACTGCTATCCGAACGTCCGCGCGGGGTGGCTGGACCAAACCAACAGCCGCGCCTTCAAGGCGGATGGACGCTTCGAAAAGAAACCCGGCAATGGAGAGGACGGATGAAGGTCGTCGTGGCGCTGTTCGACGAGGAGGTTTCCCCGCGCCTAGACGGATGCACCGGGATTCTGGTCGCAGACGACGAGATCGAGGCGATCATCGATCTGAAACAGGCGACGTGCCAGCAAAGACTAATGGAGATTGTGAAGCAAGCGCCCGCCATGCTACTTTGCGGCGGCGTGCGGCGCTGCGACTATTTCTTTCTCGTCCACTCGGGCGTTCAGGTCCTCACCGGATTGAGCGGCTCGGCGCGAACCCGGCTGGACGAGTTTCGCGGAGGCGCGCTCAGGGTTGACGCGCCGCAAATCGCAAACCAGACGAAACCCGGCGCCTGCCGGTTTCGCCGCAGACGACAAGGAGGCTGATATGCCTGGATTCGATGTAACGGGACCGCTGGGCAAGGGACCCCTGACGGGCGGCGGTCGAGGCCGTTGCCGGGGCGGCAGAAACACGGCTCCGGCTACCGAAGAGAAAACGGCGGATAAAGAAACGGAGACCACGCCGGATACGCTGGACGCGCTGGGCGTCGGACGCGGCGGAAGGCCGCGCGGCGGCGGACGAGGGCGCTGCTTCGGCGGTGGACGAAGGGGCGGAGGAAACCGAGGCCGGTAGCCGTAATCGGCTCAGCCTATAACATCGGAGGGGACGGAGGAGTATTATAAAAATAACTGTCATCCGATCCCGCTTTCCTCGTGTTGGGGAAGGCGGGAACAGCTTGCCAAATTAGAAAAGGAGGACACATGGGAACGAGAGGAAGAGCGATTCTCGGAATGGACGTGAATCGGGTGCTGGAACTGCTCAACAAGGCCTTCGCCGACGAGTGGCTGGCCTACTACCAGTACTGGCTCGGGGCGAAAGTCATCGAGGGGCCGATGAAGGAAAACGTGATCGCCGAGCTGATGCAGCACGCGGCCGACGAGTTGCGCCACGCGGACATGGTGTCCAACCGCATCATCCAACTCGGCGGCAAGCCGGTGGCGGAACCGAAGGACTGGTACGCCTGGACCAATTGCGGCTACGACGCGCCGACGGATCCTTTCGTGCGCAAAATCCTGGAACAGAACGTCAAGGGCGAGCAGTGCGCCATCGGCGTCTACCACAAGCTGATCGAGGAAATCGGTTTGAAGGACCCGGTCACTTACAACATGGCGATCCAGATCCTCCAGGACGAGGTGCAGCACGAGGAAGACTTGGAGGCGCTGCTCGAAGACTTCGACGTGATGATGAAAAATCGCTGAAGCCGTTCCACAGGCTGGGAAGGACTATCGACATGGCGAAAATCGGCGTCCTCTGCTGCGAGAAAATCAACGACCGGCTCTGCATCGGCTGCATCAAGTGTCACAAGGCGATTGCGGGGAAGCTGGGCAAGTTCGCCGACCACCAGGACGAGATCGAAATCGTCTTCTGGTCCGACTGCGGCGGCTGTCCGGGATTGTTCATGCCGAAGATGGTTCTGATCGATGAACTGGCCGCGCAGCTTGGTCGAACCTACGACGTGGTCCATCTTGGCACGTGCATCACCAAAGCGGTGAACACGGCCGCCTGCCCCATCAACCTCGACGACATGAAAGCCAAGATCGAGGGGAAATGGGGCAAGAAGGTCATCATCGGCACGCACCCGTGGTAAAAATTTAATTTTGGTGCTGCCAGGGCAGGGATCGGGCGCCCGCCCGACGCCCTTCCGGACGAGTGGTGGTGCGCGTGGGAATTTACGATAGAAGAGTCTTGATGTGGCGGACTTTCTACGAGTCGGCCGAGGATTGCGATGAGCCTTGATCCTCAAACCTACCGCGAACATTGGGGACGACGAATGGTTCCCGGCGTAGGCGCCTTCCTGGCGGCGATCGGGAGGAAACAAGACCATGAAAATCACCGTCCTGGTTGAAAACTCGCCCGGCGCAAAAATAGAACTGGAGCCGGAGTTCGGACTCTCGCTGCTGATCGAGACGGGAGAAAGGCGCATCCTGCTGGATACGGGCGCAAGCGGGCGTTTCGCGATCAACGCCGAAAAAATGGGTCTCGACCTGGAAACCGTCGATTGGCTGGTGCTGTCCCACGGCCACTACGATCACGGGGGAGGTCTGGAAGCCTTTTTCCTGCGCAATCAAAAGGCCAAGGCCATTTTCCGGCGAGGCGCGGAACGGCCCTTCTTCGGCAGCCTGATGCCCTCCATGCCCGATTGGCTGCATCGCGCGGGTCTGTTGACGCGCTACATAGGGCTTGACGCCAGGATTCTCAGCCGTTTTTCGGACCGCATCCGCTGGATCGAGACCGACGTCGAGCTTGCGCCCGGCCTGCGCGTGCTGACGGCGATTCCTCGCCTCCATGCCTTGGCCAAGGGAAACCATTATCTGCTGATCCGGCGAGACAACCGCTTTCTGCCGGACGATTTCAGCCACGAATTATTGCTGGTGGTGGAGGAGAAAGGCGAGGCGGTGGTTTTCTCCGGCTGCGCCCATAATGGGATTTTGAACATGCTGGAAGCCGTTCGCCAAAACGAGCCGTGGCGGCCGATCCGTTCCGCGATCGGCGGATTCCATCTGAATCTGCCGCGCTCGGAGAAAATGTCGGCTTCCGCGCGCGAGATCCGCGAACTGGCGCGCGAGCTGGGCCAGCGGGTCACGGGAGAAATCCATACGGGGCATTGCACGGGCGCCGAGGCGTTCCTGATCATGAAAAAGGAACTGGGAGAGAGGCTTCAAGCGATGCACACTGGCATCCAATTCGAAGCGTGAGCCGTAGGGTTCGAGGGGGGAATGAACCTTCGCTAGTTCTCAATTCCCAGCGTTCTCAATTTGCGCCACAGCGTCGTGCGGTGCATGCTCAAATACCGCGCGGCTTTGGCCTTGTTGCCGCCGTACTTTTTCAGCGCCTCCTGGATGACGGCGATTTCATCCTGCTCGCTGGCGTCCGCGGTCTCCGGCTTCGTCGTTCCTTCCAGAATGCGCAAGGGAAGATGATGCTCCTGGATTTCCTCGTCGCGGCACATGACGAAGGCATGCTCGATGGCGTTTTCCAGTTCCCTCACGTTGCCCGGGAAGGAATGCCTCATCAGGGCCTGAAGCGTTTTCGAGGAAATGCCGTAGATCGGTTTCCGCCGCCGTTTTCTGAATAGCTCGATGAAGTGCTCGACGAGCAAAGGGATGTCTTCGCTGCGGCGCTGGAGCGGCGGCACTTCCACCTTCACGACGTTGATCCGGTAGTACAAATCCTTGCGGAATTTTCCCGCGGCGATTTCCTGTTCGATCGTCGCGTTGGTCGCGGAGATGATCCTCGTGTCGGTGCGTAGCGTTTTGGTCGAACCCAGCGGCTGGTACTCGCCGTTGTTCAGCACGCGCAGCAGCTTCACCTGCAGCGACGTGTCCATTTCGGTGATTTCGTCCAAAAGCAGCGTGCCGCCGTTGGCCATGCTGAAATGGCCCGGCTTGTTGCTTTTGGCGTCGGTGAAAGCGCCCTTTTCGTAGCCGAACAGCTCCGATTCCAGCAGTTGAGCGGGCAGCGCGCCGCAGTTGATCTTGATGTAGGGTCCGTACTGGCGCGGACTCAGATTGTGGATGACCTGGGCGATCAGCTCCTTTCCCGAGCCGCTGGGACCTTCGATCAGGACGCTGCACTCGCTATCGGCGATGTCGGGCAGCAGCGAGACAATGCGCTGCATCTCGGGATTGCGCGTTACGATGTCCTCCAGCCCGCGCGTGCGCTCCAGACTGTCCCGCAAATGCTCTTCCTCGGAAATGTCCCGGAAAAATTCCACCGCCCCGACGACTTTGCCGCCCTCATCCCTCAGCAGGGCGGTCGTCACCCGGATCGGCACCTCGCACTCGTCCTTGGTGATGATCGTCACGCGGGAATTCTCCACCGGCTCGGTGCTCTGCAATGTCTCCTTCAAAGCGCATTGCCGGTGACAGATCTTCGTGCGGAAGATTTCGAAGCAGTGGTTGCCGATGGCTTCCACGGCCTTGAAGCCCGTAATTCTTTCGGCGGCCTTGTTGAAAGAGGTGATGATACAATTCTCGCTGACGGTGAATACGCCTTCCGAGATGTTGTTGAAGATGAGATCGGAAATTTGCGTTTTTCCGTTCACGTGCGGCCTTCTCTTTCGACGGTGTCGGACTCTATTGCTCCTGCCGCGAGGCTTGCGGCGGGGGACCGGACGGAGAAACAACAACCCCGTCCCCGCAGACCCTGTTTTTCGAGCATACCCCTAATTTTCCGGCCGCGCAACCGTGCGGATTTCCGCCCACGACTCCTGCGGGACGCGAAGCTGCTCGCGCACCATCTCGGCGGTGTGGTTCGCATGGACGAGATCCTTGCCATCCGGGCCTACCAGGATCGTGGGACAGATAAACGATTCGGCGAAGGCATCGATCGACTTGCCCAGGAAATAGGCGTCGCCCGATGGTTTTGCAAGAACCAGAAGCTGGAACTCGCGATTGCACAGGCAACGATGCAATTCCGCCCATCCATTGTCGTGGCAGAGTTTGAAGCCGACGTTCACGAACTCTCCCGCCGCGTCGTCGTATCGCAAGCGCAACTCTCTTTCCCGGCGCACGAGTTCCTCTTCCCCGACCGGCGAGGACTCGATGCCTTTCGGGTCTTGCCGACTGTACGGATCGTGCAGGAAGGAAAAGACATTGAGCTGGAGGTCGAGCCGCTGGGCCAGCGTTTTGGCCAGTTCGAAGGCCCAATCGCCCTGCTTCGAGTCGTGCGCGCAGTAGCCGATTTTTTCCACGCGGGTCGTCGTCATGATCGCTTCCTTTCCTTCAACGGCCGTTGGCTTCCGGTCCGCCCGACGAATTGGGCGCGGTGCGCATGGCCTCTTTTAAGTAACGTTTCGAGTAGACGGCCCCGATGGGGTTGTTGGCCAGCACCTTGTCCTTCACGAACAAGGTCGTCGCCGGGGCCTGGCTGGCTTTGGTCAGAATGGAATCCGCGCCCACGCACAAACCGACCAGGATGATGAATTCGCATTCGCTGCCGTTCAGAACCTGGGCTTGCCCCAGGGGGTTGCACAGCCTCGATCGCTCGCGCTCCGACGCCGTTTGATGGTCCTGTCCCGCAGCCGGCGTTTCGCTAGCGCCCCGAACTTTGCAGCACACGCTGACGACGTCGAAGAACCGTTTCAAGACGCTCGCCGCCACCCGCGCCGGTTCTTCAAGATCCGCGCAAAAGGCAAGGCCGATTTTCCGGTACTTCATTTCCAGGCAGAAATAGACGACTTCGCTGAGCCGGCAGAGGCTGGGCTCCCCTTGCAGGGCGACATCCTGGGCGGCGTCCAGCATTGTGCGGGACCAGCGAGTCTCCTCCGCGCGAGGCAAATCGCCGAAAGGGCAGTTCAGCCCTCCGTTGCAGGGCCTGCCGTTGAAAACGGCGCAATCCCGGTCGCCGATGACGGCCCCGCCCCGAACGAAAGCGCGGGCGCGTTGCTCGGCGTCGGGCGGAGGCTGAGCAGCGGCGTTCTCTTTCGTTTCGCAAAGTCCGTATCCCGACTGGAGCCGGTTCTCGAAAATCGCCTCGATCGCTTCCTCCTCGGCGCAGGCGACGTTCTCGATGGTCTCGATGCCGCAATTGTTGATTTCCCGCTTGGAGGAACGGTCGATGCCGCAGCAGACCAGAACGTCCGCCTTATGCACGTTCAGAAGAGCCAGCAAATCGGTCAGGCTGGGATCGTCCAGGGGAAGCGATTCCACGCGGCGTCCGACGCTTTCCGGATCGACCAGCAGCAGTTTGTCCGCCGTGGTCGGGCGCGGCGCAATCCGGCCGTTCAGTGTTGGAAGCGCGAAACGCATGGTTCCTCCTGCTCAATGCATCTGCAACAGGCGTGCCAATGGCTGGAACAATCGCGCCTTGGAGCGTGGAGGGAATGCGCGTCGATGCTTCACAAGGGGGATGGATGGGGAGGCTAAACTCCTTTGAATAGACTGAACGCGCGCCGATGCGTTGCACAAAGCGTTGCGCCGCAACGATACCGTTGCAACGCACGATGCATCGTTCGCCGATCCGAGATCCGTCGAACCCTCGCGTTCCGTGGCCCATCCGCCCGGCCCGTGCGCCGTGGCCTTTCCGTTCTCCGTATGGCTTCGAGCATCTCTTTCGACAGAACCGACCACGCCTCGGGACATCACGCGGCGAACCGGAAACCGAGTTGGTACGAACTTTGCTGTAAGCACCGATGCAGCGTTGGCGATCCACCGTCCCGCTGTGAGGAGGAGTGCAATGGCAATCGCAGTCCCGCAAACCGTCGCCGCAAACAAATCCGCAGGCGACGCCACTCGGATCAAGTTTTTCCATACCGAAAATCCGTTGCCCCCGAATCGCGTGGCTCGGTTCTTGGAAGCCTTCGCCGCCGTTTTGGAGCATACGGATTACAAGAGCCTGCTGGACGCCTATTGCGCGTCCGCCACCAAGTGCACCCAGTGCGCCGTCGCCTGCCATGTCTATCAGGCCACCCATGACCCGCGCGACATCCCCTGCTATCGCGCCAATATTCTGTTGGAGACGTACACGCGTTATTTCACGATGAGCGGCTGGCTGTCCGCCCGGCTGGGGCGCGGGTTCGCGCTCACCGAGGAACTGGTGGACGAACTGGCGGAGCTGCTTTACCGCTGCAACGTCTGCCGCCGTTGCACGTTGGAGTGTCCGCTGGGCATCGACCACGGACTGTTGACGCGCCTGGGGCGCTACATCTTCAGCCTCATCGGGATTGTCCCGAAGGCGCTCCAGGTCAGCGTGCGGGAGCAGTTGGAAGGAAACACGGGAAACACGTCGAAGATCCCGAAGGAGGCGATGATCAACACGCTGTCCTTCCTGGCGGAAGAGATCCAGGACCAACTCGGGATCAGCCTGGAGTTTCCCGTCGATCAGCCGGGGCGGGAGCACGTGTTTTTCTGCGCCGTCAGCGACTACCTCCTCGAACCCGACACGCTGATGGGCAACGCCGCCGTGCTGTACGCCGCCGGCGACTGGGACAAATGGACCATCGGTTCCGGCAACTACGACGGCATCAACTACGGGCTTTTCTACAGCGACTGGCACCTCGAAAGGATCGTCAAGCGAGTCCTGGCCGAAGCCGAGCGCCTGCAGGCTAAAAACATCCTCATCGGCGAATGCGGTCACGCCTCGCGCGCCGCCCATGACTTCATTCCCGTTTTTGGCGGGCGCAACGCCAAGCCGGTGCTGAATTTCATGGAGTACACCTACGACTGCCTGCTGAAGGGCAAGATCCGGCTCGATCCGACCATCGTCTCCGAGAAGGTGACCTACCACGACCCGTGCAACATCGCCCGCTCCGGCTGGATCGTGCGCCAGCCGAGGGAAATCCTGAAAACTTTCGTGAAAGACTTCGTGGACATGACGCCCGCCGGCCAGCGCAACTACTGTTGCGGCGGCGGCGGCGGCCTGGTGTCCTGCGACGAAACCCATGAGTTCCGGATGGAGGTCGCCGGCCGGAAAAAGGCCGAGCAGATCCGGGAAACCGGGGCCCAGATCGTTGTCGCGCCCTGCGCCAACTGCAAGAAGCAGCTCAAGGAGCTGGTTAAATATCATCACTTGCCCTGTCAGGTCATGGGATTGCACGACCTGATTCTGAAGGCGATCGTCATCCCCGGCGCCAAGTCGCCGCAGGAACGCAAGGAAGAAAGCGACGCGCTCGCCGTCTAGGAGGCCGGTTCAACGCCGCCGGCTGTCCGCATAAAACCGTCAACCGCCTTGTGGAGTGCCGCTCATGGAACATGCGCTTGAATTCGCCAAAGGGCCGTTGTTCGTTGCGGCTTTTGGATTTATGGCTTTGGGGCTGTTGCGCCTGATGGCGATTCAGCTCTGGACCTTGGTTGCGAAGAAAGGCTCGGTTCTTTCCCGCGCGCCGTGGCGGGCGATGGTCCGCGATCTTTTCTCTTGGCTGGTGCCGGCCAGCCATGCGACGCAGCGCCGTCGAAGGTGTTCGTTTGGTTCTCCTTCGTCTTTCATGTGGGCCTGATTCTCGTCGCCCTCTTTTTGGCGGATCACGCGGCCCTCTGGGAATCCGGTTTGGGCGTAGGATTGCCCCGGCTCGGCGCGGAGCTTGCCGACGCGCTTACCTTGGCGACCATGGCCAGCTTGTTTTATCTGTTCCTCGCCCGGATTTTCATCCGCCGCATGCGTTCTTCCAGCAGCGCCGCCGATTATCTGCTGCTGCTGCTGATCGGCGGCTGCTTCCTCTCCGGCTACCTGGCGCATCACCCGGCGACAAACCCGCTGCCCTGGGACGTCATGATGCTGACCCACGTGCTGAGCGGCAATCTGCTTCTGGTTCTGATTCCCGTGACGAAGCTGGCTCACGTCGTCCTGTTTCCCTTCACCCGGCTGTCCGCCGTGCATTGGCAGTTCAAACCGGGAGCCGGGGACAGGGTGGCCCAGACTCTATTCGGAAACGAGGCCAAGGTATGAAAGCGGCTGGAATCCTGGTCGATGTGACCCGTTGCGTGGGCTGCGAGAAGTGCGTCGCCGCCTGCGTAAAGAAGAATGGCTTCGACCCCCGGAAGGCCGACGCGGACCGCTACTCGGCGCGGGAGGGTTTGTCCGGCAATCGTCTGCTGACGATTCTGAAGGTCGCCGACAGGCGATACGCCCGCAAAGGCTGCATGCATTGCAACGATCCGAGTTGCGTTGCAGCCTGCCTGGTCGGAGCCTTGACCAGGACCGAAAGCGGGGCGGTGGTCTACGATGCGGGCAAATGCATCGGCTGCCGCTATTGCATGCTGGCCTGTCCATTCCATGTGCCGCGCTACGAATGGGACAAGACGCTGCCTTATGTCAGGAAGTGCGACATGTGCCTGGACCGCGCCGGCGCCGGCGAAAAACCGGCTTGCGTCGAAGCCTGCGACAAGAACGCGCTTGTCTTCGGTCCGCGCGACGAGCTGCTGCGAATGGCTCACGAGAAAATCAACGCGGGAGGAGCGACGTACATCGATCGCGTTTGGGGTGAAAGCGAATTCGGCGGCACGTCCGTGATGTACATCTCGGATGTCGATCTTTCCGCGCTCGGCTGGCCCGCTCCGGCGACGGCGTCCGCTCCTGAACTGGCCTTGCCGATCGTCCAGGCCACGCCCTTTGTGGGCGGCGGAGTCGCGCTTGGATTGATCGGCCTTAACTGGGTGATCCGCCGGCGGATGAAACTGGCCGAAGCAAAGACAGCCAAGACGGCATCGACGGCGGAGACGGTTTCATCTCCCGACGCGGCGAGCGATGAGAAGGGTGAGCGATGATGACCAAACGGGCGCAGATCGTCAAGGATATCTTGTGGACGCTCGTCTTCTGGGGCGTCGCGGCGGGCGCGCTACGGCTTTGGATGGGCCTGGGCGAGACGACCCACCTTAGCGACGCCATGCCGTGGGGCGTTTGGAAAATTCTGAACATGCTGGGCGGAGCGGCCTTGTCCACCAGCGGATTCATGCTTGGCGTGCTGGTGTACGTTCTGCGCCGCGAGCGATTCCGTCCTCTGGTCCGCCCGGCGATTCTGATCGCCGCGCTCGGCTACGGCTCGTCGCTGTTCGCGCTGCTGTTCGACATCGGTCTTCCCCATCGGTTCTGGCATCCCGTCTTCATGTGGAATTTGCATTCCTTCCTCTTCGAGGTTTTCTGGTGCGTGTCCCTGTATTTCATGATCGCCGCCCTGGAAGCGCTGCCGATCGTTTTGCAGGATCGGGCCAAGCGCCTGACGCATGTTCTTCATGGGGCGGTGCTGGGGCTGGTCATCGTCGGCGCGTCGCTGTCAACCTTGCATCACTCGTCGCTGGGCTCGTTGTTTCTGCTGACGCCGCAGCGGCTGCACGCGCTGTGGTATTCGCCGCTCTTGCCGCTCATGTTCCTGCTTTCCGCCTTCGGCGGCGGCGTGATGTTCCTGATCGCCGTGCGCATCGTCTACGCCTGGATGTTCGACCCCGAGCCGGTTTTCGGATGGGTTTCTTTTGCGCCGCCGCGAAACGTCTGCGGCGGGAAGGGGGACGAGTCCCCGACTCCGGGACGCGAATTGCCGACGCTGTCCAGCCTGGGCGTCATCGCCGCGGTCATTTTAGCGCTTTATCTTGCGGTAAAAGTCTTCGATTCGCTCTGGTACGGAAACTGGCGGCAAATCGACGCCTCCCGTTGGGAAACGTGGCTGTGGCTGCTGGATCTGACGCTCACCGCCGTCATCCCGGTGGTCCTGATCGCCGTTCCCGCCGGCCGGCGCTCCGTGGTCGGGCTGCTGACGGCCGGAGCCTGCGGAGCGGCGGGGCTGGTCCTCAATCGTCTGAACGTGGGCGTGTTCGGATTTTTCGCCGACGCCGGAAGTTTTTACTTTCCCTCGCTGGCGGAATGGTCCTTGAGTCTGGGGATCATCGCCGGCGCGGCGCTGGTCTACCTCTGGCTGGCCGAAAGGGCGCGAATATTCGGCGACGGAGCCGCGCGGCCCGACGGGGGATTAAAGGCGGCTTTCGAGTCTTTTGCCCAGTTCTGGCGCTATACGCCGGGGGTTTCGGAATTCCGCCGACATTCTTTGATCGCCGTCGTCATGCTTCCTCTGGCGTTTGCTTCCCTGAGCGGCCATTCCGAAGCCGTCTCCGGCTTCCCGAAGATCGAGCCGCCCATCGGCCTTGACGCGACGCGGGCGCGCCTGCGGCTTGACGGCGATCGGCAAGGCGAAAGCACGGTCTTCAATCATGCCTCGCATCAGCAAAGGCTCGGGGGGGAACAGTCCTGCCGCGTCTGCCACCACATCTCATTGCCGAACGACAAGGCGACGCCCTGTTGGCGTTGTCACCGGCAGATGAACGAAGCGACCGACCTGTTCAATCACTTCGGGCATATGGAGCGAGTGGCGGCGAAGGAAAAGCTCGGGGGACTTCATCCCGCCAACGCCTCATGCGTTTTCTGCCACGAATCGGGCGGGCCCAAGCTTTCCGAAACGGCCAAGCCCTGTCTGGAATGCCACAAGGAAGACATGGCGATCGTTTATCCGTGGGATTTCGGGGATTATAAGAAACCAAATTTGCATCATCCCCATTCCTATCGCGAGGCCATGCATAAGCTCTGTATCGGCTGCCATCGTGCGAAGCAGAACGAGTTGGGAAAGACGGGCATGGACGAATGCGGACACTGCCATCGCAAGGATTAGCAGCGGCTCCGCGCCTTTCGCCATTGCTTCGTCAACTCATATTGGGACGCGCGGCGGCCGTGAACGCTTTATCGATCATTCCCCGTTTCTCCTTGAAAAATTTCAAACGCCCTGCTATCGATCAATCCATCGACGCCGACTGGCGTTTTTGAGTGGAGTTCAAGGTGTCGCAGCGCACTGGTCTGATCGCCCTACTGCTGTTGTGGGCCATGGCTCTGGGGTGGCTGATCGCCCCATTTCATTTCGCCAGCAGCGAACATCATTGGTGCGACGAGCACGACCAATATGAACACAACGACGCTTATGCCGCCAGGCGGATAGAAAATATTTATCTCGGTCCCTCGACGATTCACCAGGATAACCTTCTCTCGCTAGATCGCTTATCAGACAGCGGTTCCGACTCTCATGTCGCCTGCCAGATTCTTGGAAACATCCATCGGCAGAAAGCGCTTCCTTCAACCACGTCCGTTGCGTCGGCTCATCTGCCGATGCGGGATTCGCCGGCCCTTCCCTCCCTGATGGCATTCCATCGTCCCGAACCCCTCTTATCCATTGCTCCCAAACAAAGCCCCCCTCAGATGGTTCTCTCCCATACTGCCTAGTTTTCACGACCTGATTTAGCAAGCAACGGCGGTAAAGAAATTCCGCCGGATTGATCCTTGCGAAAGGGAGGAGAACCATGATTGGAAGATACAGGGGCGGCGGCTTATTGCTGCTCGCCATGCTTTTCTTCAATATGGCGGCCGCCGCCCAGGAGACGCCCCCGCCGGGAGAGCAACCTGGGGCCGCCGAGCAATCCGTCGCCGTCGATCCCGACCTGGAGGCGGCGATCAAGGCCGACAAGGCCGAAGCGCCGGAGAAACCGATCAGCATCAGCAACGCCGTGCGCGAGAACGTCTCGCCCCAGGCGGCGAAGTTCATCCCGGACATCAGCTTTATCCTCGACGTCGGCGTCGGCTGGTTTTTCTGGGACGATCATATCCGGCAAGGCGGGCACGCCATCGACGAGAACGGCTTCACGCTGCAAGGGCTGGAAATGGCCGTGTCCGGCTCGGTCGATCCCTTTTTCCGTTACGACATGAATTTCGAATTTGCGCACCTGCACTTGGAGGAGGCGTATCTCACCAGCCTCTCATTGCCCATCAACATGCAGATCCGTCTGGGGTACATGAACGCCGCCTTCGGCCGCCAGAATCCCCGGCACCTGCATGCCTGGAACTTCATCAACCCGCCGCTCTCGCATACGCGATTCATGGGCGAGGAGCACTTTTCCGGCTTGGGCGGCGAGCTGTCGTTCCTGCTGCCACTGCCCTGGTACATGACCATCGGTGGCCAGATGCTCGACACCAAGCCCGAAACGGCCTTTCGCTCCGGTTCCTTCGGCACGATCGACCTGACCAAGAGCGGCAAACTGGATGGGCTGGAGGACTTCGTCTACGTCGCGCGAATCGAGAATTTCTCCGACATCACCGACAACTGGTCCCTGAATTGGGGGCTTTCCGGCGGCTGGGGGCAGAGTCCTTACGTCCCTGACAACCGCGTGGATCTCTACGGGACCGATCTCTACATCAAGTGGCGGCCGATCGCCTTGGGAAATGACGCCCTGGCCGTGGGGTTGACCTTGGAGTACCTCTTCCGCCAGACGCAGGCGCCCAACGATAACACGAAGGACCACGGCGGCTACGCGCAGCTCGACGTGCAGCTCGCGCGCCAATGGATGATGGGCGTGCGCGGCGACTATACGGACATCCTCTCCGGGACAACTCCCGATCCGGAGAAAATCCGCGAGCGCCAATGGCGCGGTTCGCTGGTCGGGTCGTTCATACCCACCCATTTCTCGCGCCTCAAGCTTCAGTACGACATCGGCCAGGAAAAAAGCCACGACCTCTATCACGCCGCCATGCTGCAACTGGAAGTGGGCATAGGCGAGCACATGGCCCACAAATTTTAGGAGGTGAAGCATGAGAACGATCCTGTTGACATTGGCGGCGCTGCTCGCCATGACGCTTCCCGCGCAGGCCAAGCTTCGGGTTGTCGGCACGCTGCCGGATTTCGCGGCCATCGCGGAGGAATTGGGCGGCGATCGCGTGGAAACCGTTTCGCTCATCAAGGGAACGCAGGACCCGCATTTCGTGGACGCCAAACCGTCCTTGATCCTGGAGGTCAACCGCGCGGACCTTTTGATTTTCATCGGCATGGGATTGGAGGAGGGCTGGCTGCCGGTCCTCGTCACCCAGTCGCGCAACGGCCATGTCCAGCCCGGCGGTCCGGGCTATCTCGACGCCTCCACGTTCGTCACGCCGAAGGAAGTCGTCGCTAAACCCGACCGGGCGATGGGAGACATCCACGGCCAGGGAAACCCCCATTACTACACCGGTCCCGACGAGATGCTCAAAGTCGCGGAAGGGATCTATACACGGCTGGTGCAGCTCGACCCGGAAGGAAAAGCCGACTACGACGCCCGCTGGAAGGCGTTCACCGACAAGTACGCCCGGAAAAGCGTCGAATGGAAGACGAAACTGGCCGCTCTCAAGGGAACGAACATCGTGGAGTACCACAAAAGCTGGATTTACCTGATCGACTGGCTGGAGTTTTCCTCCGTCGGCGCGCTGGAGCCGGTGCCGGGCGTGCCGCCGAGTCCGAGCCACGTTTCCAAACTGCTTATGGCGGTGAAGAATCAGAATGTCCGCTTCGTCTTCCAGGAAGTCTACCAGCCGACGAACTTGTCCCGTATTTTCGCCGACAAGGCAGGGGCCAAGCTCCTGATCCTTCCCGCCATGGCGGGGGCGGAGCCGGGAGTCAAGACTATCTGGGACAAGTTCGATCGGATTGTGGAACTCCTCACACAACCATGAACTCAAGAAGGGAGAAAGCGCCATGAAGAACACACTCACGACCGTGATCATCGGCCTGACGCTTCTATCGGTCCTGCTCGTCGTTTCCTGCGCTGCGGGAAAGGGCGATTCCGTGCAATGCCCCGAGTGCGACAACGTGACGGAGCTGCTCGTCGGAACGAAATGCGTTCCTATTGAAGAGGTCGAGGAATGCGGCCCGGACGGTCACTCGCACGGGGCGGAATGCCATTGCTTCAGCGGCCAGGAGCCCACCGCCATCGGCGGAAAGGATTACTGTCTCCAGCAGGGCTGCGGCGGCGGCGACGCGGACGGCGGGGAAATGGAAGACGTGGACGCGCTGGCTTGCGAAGCCTTGGAAGGAGCTGCTGAGACCGTCACGGCGGCCGATGACTTCGCCAGGTTCGACGAAGCCCACGCGGACCTTGGGAAGATGATCGCGTTGTCGCTATCCGATGGGAAACCGGGATTTGTTCACTTCGAGGCGGAAAAGACCGGCGACTACGCCGTCTATCTCGATACGGCAGGGACGTTCGATAAGGCGCTGGACGAAGAAGGTCATGAGCTTGAGGTGGAAATGCTGGGAGAAAACCCGGACTGCGCGGACAAGCTGCCTGAGCTGATCCACATCCTGGTGACCAACGACTCCGGGCAGGTCAAACCGCAGGTTCTTCAATTCAAGTCCGGGCCGGCCAGGACGGTGAAGCTGTTTATCCATGAAGTCACCGAGTGAGACGACGGAGATGACGAACGTGACGGAGTTGCTTATCCAACTGAACGACATCGCTATCGGCTACGGGCGGGCGCTTATGCGCCCGCTCTCCCTCACGATCCGCCGGGGCGATTTCTGGGGGATCGTGGGGCCGAACGGAGCGGGGAAGACCACGCTGGTCAAAACCATCCTGGGGTTGCTTCGGCCTTTCAAGGGAGAGGTGGAGTTTCCCGCCGGCAAACCGCGCTTCGGCTATGTTCCCCAACGCCACGTGCTTAACAAGGAGTACCCTCTATCCGCGTTCGATGTCGTCTTGATGGGGCGCTACCCGCTCCTCGGTATCGGCAGGCGTCCAAGCCAAGCGGATAGGAGGCGGACGCTGGAAGAAATCGAGCGGGTGGGTCTGGGCGGCCTGGCCGTGCGCCGCTTCTCCTCGCTATCCGGCGGCCAGCAGCAACGCATGCTTATCGCCCGCGCGCTCGTCGCCGACCCGGACGTGCTCGTGCTCGACGAGCCCACGACCGGGATGGATTTGCCGGGTGAGGCGGACATCCTGGACTTCCTCTCACGGCTGCACCGCGAAGACGGCAAGACCCTCCTCATGATCGGTCATCATATCAGCAGCGTGATCCGGGTGGTGGATCATCTGTGCCTCATCAACAAGGACGCCGATCTGTTCGAGGCGGGACCAATCGAGGACATGCTCGACGAGCGGCGACTTACCGCTTGTTATGGGAGGCTCATCGCGGTCAGCGGCGAGGGACGCGGCCTGCACGTCTCGGTATCGGAGGTGAATCATGGGTGACGCCCCTTCGTTCTGGGCAAGCTGGTTCGTCTGGCGCGACGCGATGGCGGCTGCCGTGCTCTCCGCCGCCGCACTTTCCAGCCTCGGCGTCTGGGTGGCGCTCAAACGTGTGGTGTACGTACCGCTGGCTCTTTCCCAGGTCTCTTCGGTGGGCGTCGTGGCCGCCTTTCTATTGGGCGATTTATTGGCGCGAGGAGGTGTGGAGGGAGCCTTTTTCGACCCCGCCTGGATGTCGCTGCTCTTTGCAGCGTTGGCCTCGCTCTACTTCGCCCGCGCCAGAGAAAAGAGCGGGGATGCCACGGCGGTCGCCTACCTGCTCTCCGCCGCCGCCGTGCTGATCTTGGGAGGTTTCATCCGCAACGACATACACGATATCCAGAGCATACTGTTCGGCGACGCCGTCCTGGTCGAGATGCGACAGGTTGTGATCGTCGCCTCAGTCGCCGCGCTGGCCACGGCAACCCATGCCCTGTTCTATCGGCGCTTCCTCTTCGCCAGCTTCGACGGCGACACGGCGGGAGCGGCGGGGATTCCTGTATTCCGCACGGAAGCGCTGCTTTTCGTCTCCCTCGCCGTGACCATCTCCGTCGCCACCCGCGTCATCGGGGCGCTTCCCGCCTTCGGCTTCACCGTCCTGCCGCCTTTGGCCGCGCTTCGGCTGGGCGGCTCCATGCGTCGAGTCATGATCCTATCCACCGCCATCGGCATATTTTCGGCAGGCGTCGGATACTACCTGTCTTTCATCTGGGAACTGCCGACCGGCGCCTGCATGGTGGCGCTAATGGGGATGACGTACTTGGCGGGTCGAACGTTCAAAGCAAGAACATAAAAAACACAAATCTTCCGGATAAGACGGAGGAAACAATGAGAACATGGCAAAAACAATTGCCCGCTCGAAAGTTGTTGGCCTTGATCGGGCTTACCATTCTATTGCCGCTATCGGCCTGCGCGGCACACCGGACCGATCTGCTTGCGGGAAACCACGTGACGCTGGAGATCATTCCTTTCGAGACGCAGGTCATTTCCCTTCCCACGCTTTACCAGGGGGACGGGGAGCTTGTGGTCTATGGCAAGATGGACATCAAGTCCGGTTTCTGCCGTTCCGACCCTTGGGTAGATATTGCGATCCTCGATCCAAACGGAACGGTTCAGCATACAGTCAGCATGCCCAATTAAAAGGGGAGGAAAACAGCACGGTTGGTACGGATGTTATGTGCATTCAACATAACATCCGAAGCGACTGATCTACATTCACAGAACTCGGCTTTACGCAAATGGGGAGGTTGTCGAGAAGGGGACCAAGACCAAAGAGAATGGTGCAGTCCATCTGCCTGACGTCGCCGTTCCTTTCGTCTTGCCTGCGCTCAAGGGCAAAGCTCCCGAAGATTTCCTTTATCCGAAGTATCGCTTTGACCTCAACACCAGGCTAAAGGCTGCCTGCAAGAGGGCGGGAGTAAGGGTGATCCGTCTTCACGACCTTCGGCATATTTGCGGCAGCAATCTCGTCATGAAAAGCGGCCCAGCGGTTGCCCAAGCGGTGCTGCGGCACGCCACCATCGGGACGACAGTGGATATCTATTCGCACCTACCGCCCAGCTTCATCGCGTCCGAGATGGAGAAGTCGCAAATCGAGCCCCTCCTCGAAAAGGCGATGAAACTAGCCATGGAGCTGTCGGGCGCATCCGACCCGACGACGGCAGAATTGGTGACGGTTGTCCGGAAAATTTGGCACGTTTTGGCGCGGGGACACGAAAAAGGGACTTACGAAGATGACGTAAGTCCCTGTTATGACTGGTGGGCGATGCCAGATTTGAACTGGCGACTTCTACCGTGTGAAGCAAGAGTCCTGTGGTCAAAAACCCTGGTCCAATAGTCCCGAAATTTCGGACTTTCGCCGTGAAATCAGGCTGATAACGGCTATTTTGACGGTCTTCGGATTTCGTCGGATCGCCTCCCGAATCGTCTTTTTCGGACGGTTTTCGAGCAAATTTGTCAATAGT
Source organism: Myxococcales bacterium (assembly GCA_003598065.1). Classification (GTDB taxonomy): domain Bacteria; phylum Myxococcota_A; class SURF-8; order SURF-8; family SURF-8; genus SURF-8. The sequence continues at coordinate 46,487 of QZKR01000157.1, forward strand.
TGTCAAAAGAAGATTGAAGACTGCGCCGGCGGTCGGAACCCAGCCTTAGAGCAGCCACGAAAACCTCGGCGAAGGCACGCAGCTCCTCGGGGATTTGTTTCCATACCCAGCCTTAGAGCGGTCACGAAAACTGGAAGTCGGCCTCGGCATGGCGGCCATTGATAGTTTCCATACCCAGCCTTAGAGCGGTCACGAAAACGATGGCAGGGGTGAGTGGGCTTGGGTTGGCCTTTGTTTCCATACCCAGCCTTAGAGCGACCACGAAAACCGGTATTCTGTGCCGGCCTCTCCCTGGAATAGTTTCCATACCCAGCCTTAGAGCGACCACGAAAACGACCGAGTTGATTGTCATCGTTGTAAAGGGTCGGGAGTTTCCATACCCAGCCTTAGAGCGACCACGAAAACATTGTTGAAGGTCACGACGACATGTGGTGGTGGTGGTTTCCATACCCAGCCTTAGAGCGGTCACGAAAACGGCTACAATAACTTCAACGAACGCACTGCCAAGGTTTCCATACCCAGCCTTAGAGCGACCACGAAAACCCTCTCACGGACGACCTTTGCCCGTGGCAGGCGCACGTTTCCATACCCAGCCTTAGAGCAGCCACGAAAACGCGGGAAGCTTTTCCCTACGCGCGTGTTCTAAAAAGTTTCCATACCCAGCCTTAGAGCGGTCACGAAAACAACGACACCTGGCCGACGATGACGGCGAATTTCGACGGTTTCCATACCCAGCCTTAGAGCGGTCACGAAAACGCCCAGTTTCTGATCGACGGAAGCGCGCCCTCGAGTTTCCATACCCAGCCTTAGAACGGTCACGAAAACCATCATCACCTTGCCTGGCGGCGCGCGCATGCTGGTTTCCATACCCAGCCTTAGAACGGTCACGAAAACTCAAACTCCCCATCGACAAACCGTCGGATCCCAGTTTCCATACCCAGCCTTAGAACGGTCACGAAAACGAGCAGACGATCTGGCCGGTGATCTGCGGTTGTTTCCATACCCAGCCTTAGAACGGTCACGAAAACGGTTGAGGATATGCGTCCCAATTCTCGCGAAAAGTTTCCATACCCAGCCTTAGAACGGTCACGAAAACTTCGCTGAGGTGCTCTCTAGCACGGCCTTCGAGTTTCCATACCCAGCCTTAGAACGGTCACGAAAACAGAATCCTCCTGTATTCTACAAATCGAAGGCAATGTTTCCATACCCAGCCTTAGAGCGGTCACGAAAACGGACATATCGTCGTGCTCAACCCATCTGACCAATGTTTCCATACCCAGCCTTAGAGCGGTCACGAAAACGGTAGCCCTCACCGTCATGGTGACGCAGTTCCTGTTTCCATACCCAGCCTTAGAGCGGTCACGAAAACTATGTACTGGGGCTGTCTTGCGGGAGGATTGCTGTTGGTTTCCATACCCAGCCTTAGAGCGGTCACGAAAACCGACCTCGTGGCAATCGCCCAGGCGGCGTCGCGCGGTTTCCATACCCAGCCTTAGAGCGGTCACGAAAACGAACTGTCGGAGCTGCCCTACGGCGACAGCAACCTGTTTCCATACCCAGCCTTAGAGCGGTCACGAAAACGTTTTTCATGGACTGGCAAGACGAAGGTCGTGTTTCCATACCCAGCCTTAGAGCGGTCACGAAAACCAGGTAGCGAAAAAGATAATGGCGTTAAATGCGAAGTTTCCATACCCAGCCTTAGAGCGGTCACGAAAACCTCGTTTTGCTGTTGCTGACCGCGATGGTCGGAGTTTCCATACCCAGCCTTAGAGCGGTCACGAAAACAGGCACGGTGGTGGATGCCGATGACTTGGCCAAAGAGTTTCCATACCCAGCCTTAGAGCGGTCACGAAAACTGTAAGAATTGTGCAGACCACAAGCAGAGGGGGCTAGTTTCCATACCCAGCCTTAGAGCGGTCACGAAAACTCCTCGAGGCGGCGACCAAGCGCGGCATCGTTTCCATACCCAGCCTTAGAGCGGTCACGAAAACACGGAGCACCTTGAGCGCATGCTTGAGGCCGTGTGTTTCCATACCCAGCCTTAGAGCGGTCACGAAAACGGAACGCGTCAGCGACGCGTTCGTGACGGGTCGTGTTTCCATACCCAGCCTTAGAGCGGTCACGAAAACCCAACCAAGCCGCCGTGACCAAGGCGCAGCAGTTTCCATACCCAGCCTTAGAGCGGTCACGAAAACTGGTGACGCGGCGGACGGCGACGCGATGACGGAGTTTCCATACCCAGCCTTAGAGCGGTCACGAAAACCGAAGTGAGCGAAACATATGAAGCGTATGGACTGGGTTTCCATACCCAGCCTTAGAGCGGTCACGAAAACTACCGAACAGTTACTGGAATATCTAGCGAACTGCCGTTTCCATACCCAGCCTTAGAGCGGTCACGAAAACTATAATGCGTTCGGGCAAATTTTATTATCCCGGTTTCCATACCCAGCCTTAGAGCGGTCACGAAAACGCGTGCAACTGCGCAAGCGCCCGGACGGGTCCTGTTTCCATACCCAGCCTTAGAGCGGTCACGAAAACTCGAATGGGGCCAGGAAGGAGGAATGGTCGTGAAGTTTCCATACCCAGCCTTAGAGCGGTCACGAAAACCGTGGCCGTCCAAGGCTAGGAGATGTTTCGTGTTTTAGGCCGGTCTGGATAGGTCGGCGCGAAAATTACATTCAATATCGCTGCCGACGCCCCCCAATTCGGGGTGCGATTCGCCCTTGAACCGCCAACCCCTGGTTTTCAAAGAGCTTTCAAGTCCGGATAGGTCTCGCGGCCTCTTCCGGATGTTTTCGCGCGCTCTAAGCTGCTGGATACTCTCTCGTATTTCACACGTTCACGGTTTTTGCAAGGGAAATTTCGCGGAGACCTATCCGGGAAGGGGCTGAAATCTTGAAAAGATGATTTAAAACAATAAGGTGCATCGGAATCGGCCATTTTCGACATTTTTGGGGAGCGCGGAATGCACCCCAGGCTAGAAATGGATTACTTTTGGCTGCGGTTGTCACCCCCGCGAAAGCGGGGGCCCAGAAAGGAAAGATCTGGATTCCCGCTTGTGCGGGAATGACGAAATCTTCGATGGAGCAGGTCTCCAGACCTGCTCCGAAACGTTTGGACCAGGCGTGGACGCCTGCTCCAACGGGGTCCAAGGGCCCAGAAAGGAAAGACCTGGATTCCCGCTTGTGCGGGAATGACACGGTTTTGTCATCGGGTGACGATTCGAAGCCAAGCGATCTCGCCAAAATTACCCTTGATAATAGCGAAATGTTGGATATAATAACCCATGAAAATATCTGCTTCTGGAGGATTTCCGATGCACCGCTTCGCCCTGGATTACTTGAAGGAGTGGAAAACGAAACCCGGCCGGAAGCCCCTCGTCGTCCGGGGCGCGAGGCAGGTGGGGAAGTCCTATCTGGTGCGGCTGTTCGCCAAGGAGCGCTTCCAGAATCTTGTCGAGTTGAACTTCGAGCGCGAGCCCGATCTCGGTTCGCTCTTCGCGTCCAACGATCCGGAGAAGATCGTCCAGCTTCTCGAACTGCGCTTCAACGCCGCCATCCGGCCCGGCGAAACGCTCCTCTTCCTCGACGAGATCCAGGCCGCGCCGGCGGTCTTCGCCGCCCTGCGCTATTTTTACGAAGGACTCCCCGGCCTGCACGTCGTCGCCGCCGGCTCGCTGTTGGAGTTCGCCCTGGAGGCGCACGACTTCTCCGTGCCGGTGGGGCGGATCGAATACCTGCACCTCGGGCCGATGCAGTTCGAGGAATTCCTCCTGGCTTTGGGGGAGGAGAGGCTGGCCCGCTTCCTGGCCGAATGGCGGCGCGAGAACCCCATCCCCGAGGCCCTGCACCGCAAGCTCATGGATCTCTTCCGCGTCTTTCTGGTCGTCGGCGGCATGCCGGGGGCGGCGGCGGCCTACGCCGAAAGCCGCTCGCCAGGCGGCGCGGAGGAGGCGAAGCACTCCATCCTTTCCACCTTCAAGGATGACTTCGGCAAGTACGGCCGCCGCGTCAACCACCAGCGGCTCCAGACCCTCTTCCAGAAAATCCCGGCGTTGGTCGGCGGGCGCTTCAAGTACGCCAACGTGGACCGGGACCAGCGCGCGGCCGATCTGGCGAAAGCGCTCGACCTGCTGTGCCTGGCCCGCGTCGTCTATCGGGTGCGGCACAGCTCCGCCGACGGCGTTCCGCTCGGAGCGCAGGCGAAGGATTCGAATTTCAAGGCGCTGTTCCTCGACGTGGGGCTGATGAACAGCGCCTTGGGGCTCTCCCTGCTGGATTACGAGCAGGCCGAGGACGTGCTGCTGGTCCATTCCGGGGCGGTCTGCGAGCAGGCGGCGGGCCAGCATCTGCTTCATTCGCCGCCCCTCTACCGGGAGCCGGAGCTTTATTTCTGGTCGCGGGAGAAGGCGAACGCCTCGGCGGAAGTGGATTATGTTTTTTCGGAGGGAACGGCCGTCGTCCCGGTGGAGGTCAAGGCGGGCAAGACGGGCAGGCTCAAGTCGCTGCAGGTTTTCCTGCGCGAGAAAAAGCGCGCCTTCGCCATCCGCCTCAACAGCGACGTGCCGACGTTTCTCGACGCCGAAACGGCCCTGCCGGACGGCAAAAACGCGCCCTTCAAACTTTTGTCCTTGCCGCTGTACCTCGTGGGGCAGGTCAGAAGACTGGCGCGGGAGACGATCGAGTAGCCCGCCGCCCGCGTTTCCCGCCTCCCGCCCCTCTTACACCATGATCGTCACCCCCGCGCAAGCGGGGGTCCACGTGCGTGAGTCCATCTAGATCCCCGCTTTCGCGGGGATGACGGACTCAACCATACCCAGCCTTAGAGCGGTGTCACATTAGGCCGCCCGAATGTCACCCCCGCGCAAGCGGGGGTCCATCAGCCCGATATCCCCTCGTAAAGATCATGCCAGTCTGGGTTGTCTCTCTCGATCAATTCTATTTTCCAGGCCCTTCGCCATTTTTTCATTTGTTTTTCTCGCAGAATCGCGTTTTCCACATCGGCGTGAATCTCGAAATAGACAAGATGGTGGACCGAGTACTTTTTCGTGAAGCCGCCCGTCTCTCCCATTTTGTGCTGCCCAACGCGTCTGACCAAATCGGAGGTCACACCTATATACAAAGTGCCATTGCGCTTGCTGGCCAAGATATAGACATAAAACTGCTTTTTCATCGGGCCTTCCTGGATCCCCGCTTTCGCGGGGATGACGAACTCAAACCATACCCAGCTTTAGAGCCTTGTCACATTAAGCCATCTGAATTGTCACCCCCGCGCAAGCGGGGGTCCAGATGAGCGATTCTAACCTGGATTCCCGCGTGCGCGGGAATGACAAACTCAACCATACCCAGCCTTAGAGCGGTCACGAAAACGTTGAGGAGGGCATGGCGGCCGAAGAGATCATCGTTTCCATACCCAGCCTTAGAGCAACCACGAAAACTTAGTAATGCTGATTTGAGTAATGCTGATTTGGTTTCCATACCCAGCCTTAGAGCAGCCACGAAAACGTGTGTTTCGTATTGTGAACGTGGAAGCTGAATCGTTTCCATACCCAGCCTTAGAGCAGCCACGAAAACGTCTACACCGCTCCCACTTGCGATGACGGCATGTTTCCATACCCAGCCTTAGAGCGACCACGAAAACTTACTCGATAAAGCACTCATGCTTCACGAAAAGGTTTCCATACCCAGCCTTAGAGCGACCACGAAAACAGTCAGCGGGAGCTGATCACGAATCTGGAGGAAGAGGGTTTCCATACCCAGCCTTAGAGCGACCACGAAAACACCCAAGCCTCAACAAACTTTTCGAGGGCGAGTTGGACGTTTCCATACCCAGCCTTAGAGCGACCACGAAAACAAAGGTCGAAGACGCGGACAGTGGTCTCGCCACCGTCGTTTCCATACCCAGCCTTAGAGCGGTCACGAAAAACATCCATGTGAAGTACGGGTCGTCGGAAGCGGTTGTTTCCATACCCAGCCTTAGAGCGGTCACGAAAACTTCGAGTCCGCCCCCGCCGTCGTGTTCCCGGTTTCCATACCCAGCCTTAGAGCGGTCACGAAAACTCCGTCGACGGGATCGTCGCAGGATGGGTACGCAGAGTTTCCATACCCAGCCTTAGAGCGGTCACGAAAACAGCGGTTTTAGTGGTTGGCGTTGGCGTGATGTTTCCATACCCAGCCTTAGAGCGGTCACGAAAACACATGCTAAAGGCCGCGCGGGGCGATTATGAGGTTTCCATACCCAGCCTTAGAGCGATAGCAGAAAAGGAGGTGAAAAATGAGTGCTGTAAAGCTCAGATGGGCGAGTGTCACTTCAAAATTGTCAAGCAATGGAAGAGTCGGCATCCCCGCGTGGTGGGGCATCTTGTTTTTAATCCCAGCCTTAGAGCGACCACGAAAACGTTTACCGGGGACACCTGGATGAATGTGCCAAACATTGTTTCCATACCCAGCCTTAGAGCGACCACGAAAACAGCTGTTGAAAAAGAGATTAGAACTATTGGACTGTTTCCATACCCAGCCTTAGAGCAACCACGAAAACACTGTAGATGGTCAGATTCTTACTGGAGAAATTAGTTTCCATACCCAGCCTTAGAGCAACCACGAAAACAGGCGTGCTGGGTCAAGGAAAGCATCCTTACGTTCGTTTCCATACCCAGCCTTAGAGCAACCACGAAAACAGCGGGGAATTCGACGCCGCGGCCAAGGTGCGTTTCCATACCCAGCCTTAGAGCAACCACGAAAACTCATCTGTTGTTTTCCATTCAGGGTGGTCCGGGTCGTTTCCATACCCAGCCTTAGAGCAACCACGAAAACTTGGTATTGGCGACTATGTTGCTACCGGCCTGTGTTTCCATACCCAGCCTTAGAGCAACCACGAAAACCGACGCAGTTGACGGGCCTCATCAACGGCAACGAGTTTCCATACCCAGCCTTAGAGCAACCACGAAAACTTACCTTGGGAGCGTAAATGATTGCCCGAAGTGTTTCCATACCCAGCCTTAGAGCAACCACGAAAACTTTAGGTGTTACTTGGACGGTTGGCAACGCCAAGAGTTTCCATACCCAGCCTTAGAGCAACCACGAAAACGCAACGTTGACAAAGTTGTCTGCGCGCTAGTAACGTTTCCATACCCAGCCTTAGAGCAACCACGAAAACCGTGGCCGTCCAAGGCTAGGAGATGTTTCGTGTTTTAGGCCGGTCTGGATAGGTCGGCGCGAAAATTACATTCAATATCGCGGCCGACGCCCCCCAATTCGGGGTGCGATTCTCCCTCGAACCGCCAACCCCTGGTTTTCAAAGAGCTTTCAAGTCCGGATAGGTCTCGCGGCCTCTTCCGGCTGTTTTTGTGCGCTCTAAGCTGCTGGATACTCTCTCGTATTTCACACGTTCACGGTTTTTGCAAGGGAAATTTCGCGGAGACCTATCCGGGAAGGGGTCGAAATCTTGAAAATGCTAGTTGAAACAATAAGGTGCATGGAAATTGGCCAATTTTGCCTTTTTTCGGCCGTGCGGAATGCACCCCACCCCTCAGATGACCAGCGCCGCCGGTCGGCCGAGCAGTTCGCCCTCGCCGAACAGCACCGCCGCGCCCCGGCAGTCGGCGCAGACGCGGTAGATCCGCACGCCGTCTTCCGGGTCGAGATGCAGGGAGAGTTCGTCCTGAAGCTGCCGCATCCGCGCCGCCGTGGCCGAGACTTCGTAGATGCAGTCCTGGACGCGCCGCCCGGCGAAGCGCAGCAGATTGCGCACCTGCTCCTGCCGCGCGGGGTCTTTCACCTCGTAGACGACCACCCAGAGAAACGTCGCCGTCATCGCCGCCTCCGATGCCGCTGGCACAACCCATCAAGCCGACAGAATGTCACTCCCGCGAAAGCGGGAGCCCAGACCCAAAGGGCGTGGATTCCCGCTTGTGCGGGAATGACGAACCCCAACCCTATCCCTTGTGGGACTCCAGGATGAATCATGGCGCATCTACCACTTCATGCGGAAGGCCCAGAGCGCCTTGTCTTTGCCCTCCGCCACGCGCCGCAGCGAAAGCGCCTGCCGGTAAAGGTGCTCGCGGTAGGGGGCCTGGACGCCGCTTTCCTCCGCCACGGGCCGGGCGAGCAGTTCCTCGTAATCCTCGATCAGCCGCCGGGTCGCGACGGTGCGCAACAGCAGCTTGTAGGGACCCTTCGAGCCCTCGATGAAATCGCGCTCCCCGACGACGCCGTGGTTGACGGCGTTGTGCACGACCCGATCCACGAGAAACCTAAACGGCTCCATCAGGTCGGCGGCCAGCGCCGCGTAGCGCCCCTTGCCCTCGTGCAGCACGCCGAGATAGGGGTCGAGGCCGGCGGACAGGGCGCTCAGGTGGGCCAGCCGGAAAAGCTGCGTGTAGAGGTAGTTCAGCATCACGTTGACCGGGTCCGACGCGCCCCGCGCCCGGCGGCCGGGGAAGCCGTCGCCGAGCGGCCTCAGCCAGTCCGGCCAGCGGGAGAAATAGGCGTGCGCCGCCTGCCCCTCGACGCCGCGCAGCGCGTCCACCGACGCCGCCCGCGTCGCTTGCGTTTCCAGGGACCAGAGCGTCCGCTCCAGCGCGGCGTCGCTCTTGCGCCTGTGCACGAGGACGCGGACGTTGCGGATCTTCGCCAGAACCAGCGCCCGCGCCGCTTCCAGCCGCGCCGCCTCGTCCCGCGCCCATTCCCACTGTTGCATCGCCGTCGGCGAGGGGCTGCGCACCTTGTCGGGCAGTAGCAGGCCCAGAGGCTCGCCGTTGCGCTTGTAGAAGGCGATCGGAATCCGCCTATCCATGGCGCGCTGGATCACGGAACTGCTCACGTAGCGCCCGCCCATCAGCACCAGTTCGGAGATGTCCTCCCAGGCCGCCAGTTGCGGCGTCTCCCCCTCCTTTTCGATCCACAACCCGCGCTTGCGGCCGTAGAGCTTCACCCCGCCGCTGACGACGTAGACGGAGCGGCGCTGGGCGTCGGGCGGCGGCACGGAGGCGCGCCAGCGGGCCGGCGCGGCTTCCGCCGGCGGGCCGTCCTCGTCCGGCGCGGCGATGACGGCGGCCTCGGCCAGCCAGCCCGACAACTCCGCCGTTTTGCCGTCGCGCGGCCAGTCCTTCGGCAGCCGGTCGAGCACGGCCGTCACCTTTCCCGAGGCGCGGTCCACGTCCAGAAGCAGCGAACGGCAGAAGAGCGAGCCCAGAAATTGGAAGCCGCCGTCGAAGGTGGTCTCGCGCGTCTTGGCGGCGCTGAGTTCCAGACCGAGGCGGGCGAGTTCCGCCTCCGCCAGTATCCGGGCCTGTTTGAGGTCTTCCCTGCGTTTGGCAAGGATCACGAAATCGTCGGCGTAGCGCACCAGCTTGAAGCCGCGCGCCTCGATCGCCTCGTCGAACTGGTCGAGGTAGAGGTTGGCCAGCAGCGGCGAGACGACCGCTCCCTGCGGCAGGCCGCGCCGGCGCGCGATCGTGCGGCCCATGAATTGGATCGGCGCGCCCACCCAGGCCAGCAGCGCGTCCACCGCCGGATCGTCGCCGAAATAGGCGGCCAGCCGGTCGCGCAGCCGCTCCCAGTCCACCTCGTCGAAGAAGGCGCGGACGTCGGCGTCCAGGACGTGGACGTAGCCCTCCTGGCGGGCCTTGTCCACCGCCCGCTGCGCCGTGCGGCGCGACAGCCCCTTGCGGTAGGCGAAGGCCGAATCCTCTAAGAGTTGCTCCACCGCCGGGTCGAGTTCCTGAAGCACGGCGCGCTGGAGAAAACGGTCGCGCAAGGTGGGGATGGCCAGCGGGCGCAGCTTCTCGCGGCCCTCCTTCTCCTCGCGCAGCGCCACGCCCCGCAGCGGCGCGGGCTCCAGCCGCCCGGAGCGCAGCGCGGCGGCGAGCCTCGGCATCTCGAAGGTGAGCGTGTCCAGAAATTCGTCCTTGCCCACGTCGTCCACGCCCGGCGCGGGACCGGCCTTGGCCATCTCCTGCCGCGCCAGGGCGAGGTTGTCGGCCAGGGCGGCGCGCTCCAGCAGCGTCTGCGCCGGCCTGGGCGGCCAGGCGCAGGGCAGGGGAAAGCCCTCCACGGCGTAACGCCCCTGGCCCATGGCGGCGGCCTTGCCCACGCCGACGACGCCGGCCAAGAGGAGCGGCAGGGCCAGCGCGCCGACGCCGTTCGGGAAACGCAGCTTGACGGAGCCCGACGACCCGAGCAGGCGTTTCTTGGGGTAGCCCGTGTCCGTGCGGATTAGATGGTTTTCCAGCAGTTCGGCCGGCGGCTCGGCGGGCAGGTCGCGCAGAAACGGCGCGCCGGGCCACCATTCGGCCGCCGCCTCGACGATGCGGGCGAGGAACTTTTCCGGCTGGAAGACCTCGCCGTCCATCACGAACTCCTTCGTCGCCACGGGCGTCCGCAGGATCAACAGCGGCGAAAGGAAGCGCAGGCAGACCTCGCGCTCGGCGGCGAGCGCCGCGGCGACGGGCCGCAGCGATTCCAGGGTCAGCGGTCGCGGAGATGCGGAAGACGGCAACTCGTCGCCCGATACGGCGTCGAGGACGGCATCAATCGTGTACGTGTCGCCGAAGGGGGCGCGGGGGCTGCGGGCGAAGGCGGCGGTGGGCGGCGCGGCCAGGGCGCGGGCGAGGCGCTTGGCCGTCACGGCGGCGGCGGGGTGCAGCGCCGCACCCAACACATAGGGCTCGCCGGAGCGGTAGCGCACGCGGCCGCGTTCGGGGCAGTAGAGGGCGAGGCCCGGCGGGAAGGGATCTTTCGGCCCCAGGCCGAGGCGGTCGAAAAGGGCGGCGTAGAGCGCGGCGTGGTGGAAGAAGTGGAACTGCGCTTCGCGCCTGAAACGCAGGCGAAACGCGAGGAGATGGAGCAGATCCATACCCATCCTCCCGAATGTAAAAGTAACGAACAGGCCGAATTTACTGCCTTCGGACGGCCACGAGAACAAACAAGCAGTTCATTTTCACCGAGGGCGAGTAGTTTCCATACCCAGCCTTAGAGCGACCACGAAAACCGGGGGCAACACGACGGCGACGCGCGCCAAGAAGTTTCCATACCCAGCCTTAGAGCGACCACGAAACCGGTCAGCGGCTGCTCCATCAACTTCAACCGCAGCGTTTCCATACCCAGCCTTAGAGCAACCACGAAACCGCGCTTGCAAAAGCGTGGCGGAAAAATCGGACGTTTCCATACCCAGCCTTAGAGCAACCACGAAACCTAATCGAGCGCGTCAGGAAGGTCCGGCCGCTGTTTCCATACCCAGCCTTAGAGCGGTCACGAAAACGCCCGAAGAAAAACCGCAAGCGTCCCCTACCAAGTTTCCATACCCAGCCTTAGAGCGGTCACGAAAACCACTACCCCTATCTCATGGGTACGTTGACCGACGTCGTTTCCATACCCAGCCTTAGAGCGGTCACGAAAACGTGCCAGTACGGCGGGCAGAAGTACAACTGTGGTGTTTCCATACCCAGCCTTAGAGCGGTCAC